>CAIXBT010000198.1 GCA_903917755.1 uncultured Bacteroidota bacterium | reverse complement strand
TTAGCCGCCTCCAGCAGCCAGATGCCTGGGCAGGTCCTGTTATTGACGAAGACGAGACTGGTGCCACTCTTATCGAAGGTGTATTCCCTTTCTGCGGACTTCCACAGCCCTGTTAGTGATCCTTTGCTGAGAGATACAGTTTGTTGTGCGCATACGGTGGTACTGACAGCCAATGTTGCCACCAGAGAGATCGACGCCAGCGAGCGTACGAAGAAATTATTCATATTGTATTTTTTAAAAAATTAGCGATGGTTTATTTCCTGAAAAAAGCTAACGAAGATAATTAATCCAAGTTGAAATTGAAAAAGCTGACAATAAATTTCAGAGTATCCATAAAGGTTTCAATATGACCTGGTTATACTTATCTTTAAGAATAAAAAAAGCGACCAAGCTAATTAATCCCTGTCCCCAAAAACTACAGCTTGACGAAACGTTTTTGAACGTATGTTTTGCCATCAGATACTTCGATCAGATATACTCCACTTGATATTTTATCCGCATCAAAGACGATCTTTTTGCCACCGGCATCCATCTGCCCTTGATATATAGTAGAAATCTCTCTGCCTGTCATATCATACAGGACAGCGGACACATTACTAAGAGCAGATACATCTATGATGATCTCAGTCAGCCCCGAAGCAGGATTTGGTATGATATTCACCGCATCGATGACAGAGATATTGAGATCGCTGGCACCCGTTGCCGCCTGTCCGATATTAATATTGTCGATATAAAAGTGGTTAGCCGCTTTGGCACTCAGCAGTTGAAACTTAAAGTTCATATTTGCCGAGATGAGATAGGAAGGGATATTAACACTCACCTTTTTCCAGTATTCATCCTGCTCTCCGGGCATATACGGACCTGCCGTGACCGCTCCGGCATTATATAGGTTATATCCACCTGCATTGAAGTAAATCTGACGCCAGGTATTGCCACAGTCATTTGATGCCAATACCGCCAGAGAGGCGATCGAGTCAGCTACATGGGCAGCATCCCAGGTAGCGAATGAATAATCAAAAGAGAGGGTATATTGGCTGACTGGCAGATTGGTCAGGTCCAGTACGGGAGATACGAGTTCATCTTTGTCACCATCATAATAGGCATTGTACATATTCATCTTATAGCTGCCATTACTATAGTGACCACTGTTGAACCATTGGAAGTAAGTATTATTATTGTCGTAATTGAGCACCTTCCAGTTGGCATTGACCTCGTTACTATCTTCAAAGGTCTCCAGATATGGAGCAGTTATTGAGCTGCCATCCGATACATAAACCATTGTTTTTACCTTCTGCGAGTTTCCATTTGCATTTGACACCTGAAGTGTTACTTCTTTCCAACCGGGATTGCTGAAATAAATCAAAGGTGCAGGATCATTTGAGCTGAGTATGTTGGCATCTGCAGGAAAAGTCCACTGTCTGTTCTGATACACTGCATTATAAGATACATCCGTAAATCGAACATTTTGTCCGATGCAGACATATCTATTGTTCACCCCGAACTCAGCGATCGGAGCTGCACATGAGTTAGGATTGGGATAGATAAGTGGCTGGTCCGTACCTGTGGCTATCAGATTGTTCTGAGACCATATACTATCACGTCCTGATATTGGAAAGTTGAGTGCTGCCTGCATTCTATCCACCTGCTCCTGAGTGAACATAAAATGATGCTCTGCATAATTCATAATATTTTGCACATTCTCTATGATTCCCGGGCTACACCTTGCTTCTGTGATCGGATCAGTGTTTTGATCTCCTTTAGTGACCGGAGTATCATTGACTCCATCATCACCACAGGCTACATCGGGACTATTCGTATTGCCCCATGTATGCTCCAGGTTCATCCAGTGTCCGCATTCATGACCTAATGTAGGCCTGCTGAAAGCATTATTGCTACCTACTACGAATGACTTGGCGATGATGCCATCTATTATATTATCATTTACGTAAGTAGAGACTGATGTCGGGTAATATGCATAAGCTAAGATCCCATAATTGCTTGTGTCTTTTTGGATACCCTTGACCAGCCATACATTCAGGTACTTTTCGCGAGGCCAGGGATCGAGTTTTGTATTGTCATCGCCATAGTTTGTCGACTGTGTGTAGATATGCTCTATGCCATTGGTACAATTGCCCATAGGATCTATCTGCGCCAGCCTGAATTCTATCTGAGGGTTGCCTACTATATTCACGAATGATGGTACAGTAGTGGACAATTCGGGATTGGTCATACTCATGTATTCGTTCCAATGTTGCATCTCGACATATACCAATGAGTCGGAGATATTCTCCGTGCCGCCTGCGTGCAGTATATGAAATACCACCGGTATGACATAAGTGGCACCACTTCTCTGTGACCGGGCTCGGCGCTGCTGTACGAATACATTGGTAAACGAATCCAGTTGCGCTTTGGCGACTAAAAGCTGCGGGTTTTTATCATATTGTTTTTGGCTCATCTCTCCTGCCGTACAGCTGAAATGGTTCGTTTGGGAGAAGCCGCATATATTGAGTAATAGACTGGTCAGTATGGTGAATAATTGTTTCACTTTGTTTATTTTAAAATAAATGAATTAATAGTAAAGAGTTCAAAGCACAATGTTATGCAATGACTCAAGTCACATGAAAAGAAGTACAGAATCAGGACATAAAAGACTCCGGAGGCGGAGATATGATCGATCGGTAGATATATGGCTGGCATTTCGATCTAGGTCGATCGATATATGAACACCTGATGGTCGGTACCATACAGAATATCTCAGCTTTATGCAGTGTATAGTCCTTCACAAATTCTTTGAGCACCGAACCGTTTTTTTGATTTTGAGCAGGAGCATCATTCTCTGCATTTACCTTTTTGCAGAGGTTCTGGTTCAGAGCAGTTTCTCTGATGTCAGTATAGCACTTGAACACTATTTGTCCCTTGCCCTTAGTGCTACTGATCACATCGTACATCCTGCCCTGATAGACAAACTCGTTATCATCTGTGAAAGTAAGGTCCGAGGCCAGGGGCTTGCCGTCGTGCATGGCAAAGGTCAGCGATACGATCTTCTCACTATTTCTATCATGTCCCCATAAAAATGCCGCAGCCTCATGCTTCGCAGCGAGGATGTCTCCATAAAACACCAGGTAATAACCTATGGTATTAAACAGAAGCAAAGGGACCAATGATATGACAGCAAAACGCTTCAATGAATTAAATTGAATTGCAAAATAAGGAAAAGCCAAAACTAAACAATATTGTTTCCAGATCGATACGACAAAGGTGTGAAAAACAATTCATGAAAAATTGCTTTCAGAAAAACATGACAGAAGTCTGACAAAGAAATGACATACTATAACATCGGAAGCGTCATCAATGACTCGCATGACTATTATCCTTCATAAAAAAGCCCTCGCAGCGAAACTATGAGGACTTTCAGCCTTTGGTAAAGGGGGATCAACAGCCAATGCATCCTCACCCTCTCCAAAGGAGAGGGGTGAACAGCCAAATGTATTCTTTGCGTTTTTGCGAGTAAGTAATTCCACCCCCTAGCCCCCGCCAGCGGGGGACAAACAGCCTTTGCGCCTCTGCGGTG
>CAIXBT010000197.1 GCA_903917755.1 uncultured Bacteroidota bacterium | reverse complement strand
GTTCCGTGAATTTATCATTCAGTGTCGCAAGATTCTTATTAAGGTCTATGATTACTTTTCGCATTGTTTTGTTTTTTGATTTATGATTTGAATTCATCACCTCACCTTTGAGGCTGACAGGCTAATATTTTTTTACGTATTTATGATTTTCTGGTTGTGCGCTGTTCGATACGTTTTTCATAGTCTTTACCTTGAAATATACGCTGAACGAATATACCTGGTGTATGTATCTGATCGGGGTCCAGTTCGCCCGGCTCCACCAGTTCTTCGACCTCAGCGATAGTGATCTTTCCGGCGGTAGCCATCATCGGATTGAAGTTTCTGGCTGTGCCTCTGAAGACCAGATTACCCGTAGTATCACCTCTCCAGGCTTTGACTATGGCAAAATCAGCCTTCAGCCATTGCTCCATGATATACCATTTTCCATCTCCGAATTGACGGGTCTCCTTACCCTCGGCTATTTCTGTACCATATCCAGTAGGTGTGAAAAAAGCTGGTATTCCGGCGCCTCCGGCCCTGATACGCTCTGCCAGCGTACCTTGTGGCACCAGATCCACTTCCAGTTCTCCTGAGAGCAATTGCCTTTCAAATTCGGCATTCTCGCCGACATAAGAGGAGATCATCTTTTTCACCTGACGGGTCTTGAGCATCAGTCCTATGCCGAAATCATCAACGCCTGCATTATTTGAGATGCATGTCAGGTCCTTTATCCCTTTGCGGATCAGGGCAGCGATACAATTCTCAGGAATTCCACAGAGACCGAATCCGCCAAGCATCAGCGTTGCACCATTGGGTATATCTTTGATGGCCTCATCCGGTCCGGCCACTACTTTGTTTATCATCTTTCAAATTTTAAAAGGTTTGGCGATAAATGCAAGCCCATCTGTCCACAAGAGCTAAGAAAAAGTGCAAGAGTCCAGAATAATAGGCGACGACAGACGATCAATACAGCTAATTAACAAATAAAACAACTCAGGCAGAGGCTATTTGCTCATAACGGCTTCCTTTTTACTCAATTCCGTTATAACCTGTACATACATTTTATCCATCAGCACTGGATGGCGCTCATAATACTCGTAGCTTGATTTATATTGTGACATAGTGACATGATAGTTCTGAAAAATACGGGTATAAAGAGCATTATTAAGAGAGGCATTGGCTATCTGAGAGCCGTACTTCTGATCAATGATCGCGTCTGCTACGTGTATATCAACGAGAATCTCTGTCATCTGCTCCTGAGAGATCAGGTCTGCAGGTTTTGCATCCTTCAGATGATTGCATCCGCATAATGCGAATAGAATTATAATAAAAAGTAAATGCTTCATTGTAGCTTTGTCCACCCGAAAATAGCAAATAAATGAATCTCGAAAGATATAAGGAGATAGTATCAGAAATCACACCCTATGGTGCCAGATTAGTGGCAGTGAGCAAAACCAAACCCGAATCAGATATTCGAACCCTTTATGAATCAGGCCAAAGGATATTCGGAGAGAATAAAGTACAGGAAATGACTGCCAAATATGAGGCCCTGCCTAAGGGCATAGACTGGCACCATATCGGTCACCTTCAGACCAATAAAGTAAAAAACATCGCGCCATTTGTTGCATTGATCCATGCCATAGACTCGCTTCGACTGCTCGAAGAGATCGATAAACAGGCGCAAAAAAACAACCGCATCATATCATGCCTCCTGCAGGTACATATAGCCAGAGAGGAAACCAAATTTGGTATGGACCCGACTGAGATCCGCTCACTGCTTGACTCTCCTGCCTATCATTCGTTGGGAAACATTAAGATCTGCGGTCTGATGGGTATGGCTACAAATACAGAAGATGAGAAGCAGGTTGGAAAGGAGTTTGCAGGATTAAAATCCTTATTTGATAATATCCGTGAGCAATATTTTTCTGAGCAACCCGATTTCAAAGAGTTATCGATGGGCATGTCATCAGACTATCGGATCGCATTGAAACATGGAGCGACCCTCGTAAGAATAGGCAGTGAGATATTCGGAGACAGATAAACCAGATCGGTTTACTTCATTTGTACCATTTCGCTGGAGTATATCTTGCCATTCACACTTAGCTTAGCGATAAATACACCAGCACTAAGACCTAAACCCTTCGCCGAGAAATCAACATTGTAAGTACCGGGGTTTTTAGTTGTGTTATTTTCAAGAACCGCCACTTTCTTCCCAAGTATATCATACACATCCAGTGTCACTGTAGAAGCATTTGCAATTGAATAGTTGATCTTAGTTGCATCAATAAAGGGATTGGGAAATACATTCATACTATTTGCATCAATCACTGTTGGAGCAGTGGCCTCCTCTATCTTAAAGTTGTTGCTGTTGTCCACTTTTGTCAGATCTGTGGTACCACCTGTGCATGGAATGTAATATTCAGCCATATAGCTCTCGGTATTGCCTACCAGTTTCAGGCTTTCTCCATCTTTTTTGATATTGAGAGCACCTGTCTTAAAGCACCAGACCATATTAGGGTCCTTATCCTGATTTTGAATCTCATATTCCTCGAAATACAGCTTATCTCCTATTATCATACCCCTTAGTTTGATATCTGCATATTCGCCATTGGCTTTGATAATAGTAGAAACTCCGGATATGATATCGCCAGACTGTTTGAGTTCAAACTCATACTCAAAGGACTGCATGATAGATTTTTTATCTGCATTGAACTGATGTCTCTTGCCTATGTATTTGCCGGACAGATCGATCGTTTTCAGTTCATTGGTAGAAAGATCAGAAAGCGCCTGTGCACTGATGGCAGTGATCAATACAAGTATTGCTGCAAAGGTGAGTGTAAGTTTTTTCATGGCGTATTTTTTTGTTTATTAATAGATGTCTGATAAACGAAATTTCCATAATGAATTTACGGCAATCGTTTCTAAAGTGCAAAATTATTTTTCACAAAAAAGTAAAAGGAGGAACAATGTCCTCCTTTTCTCTCAAAATATAATATCAGGCTACGCCAAACGATTATTTTAACTTCAGTATCT
Source organism: uncultured Bacteroidota bacterium (assembly GCA_903917755.1). GTDB lineage: Bacteria > Bacteroidota > Bacteroidia > Chitinophagales > LD1 > UBA1941. The sequence goes on along the minus strand of CAIXBT010000197.1, from coordinate 16,494 downwards.
TAAACTCAGTTCTTCGATTTTGCTGATGCTGCTCTTCTGTGCAGGTCGATTTGACATTTCCCTCACATGCACAGCTGTTGACCAGTTTACGCTCACCATATCCTACTGCTATCATACGTTTAGCAGCAATGCCATGCGCTACCAGATACTCCACACAGGCTTTGGCACGTTTTGCTGAGAGTTCATCATTGTATGCCATCGGTGCACGGCAATCAGTATGTGAACTCAGTTCGATCTCCATATTGGGGAACTTTTGCATGATCACCACCAGTTTATCCAGTTCCACCGCTGCATCAGGACGAATATTTGACTTGTTGAGGTCATAGTAGAGATTCTCGATCTTTATGACCATGTTCTCCTCGAGATAAGTCATTTCAAGGGTCTCATACAGACTGGCAGGTGCTACTTTCCCCTTGGTAGTAATGTCCTTGCATGGCTTGTCATATGTACCTTTTGCATTGTCTGACAGTTTGCCGGCGCAGATCGTATAATCAGTATTCGGATCCAGATCGAACTTGCATTTGCAGTCAGCCGAGATTACACATGTCTTCTTGGCTCCGGTGGCCTTATTCGTCAGTTCCACAGTTGCACCTTCCAGAGTACCCTTGCCGACTTGTTTCACACACACAGCCAGATCGATCCCACCCAGTTTGCTGAGCGGCAACTGCACTACCTGATTGCCTTTGCCACCCGATACAGATACTGTGTTTGGCTCATATTCCTTCTGCGTAGCCGTTACTTTATAACTCTTATTAGGAATGATCGGGAAACAAAAATCCCCCTTATCTCCTGCCGATTTGGTAGCCACTACATTATCTCCATCCAATAGCTTGACAATAGAACCACTCAAAGTAGCCCTGCTCATGGCATCGATCACTGTACCGCAGAGTGTCACACCGGTTTTCTTGAATTTGTAAATATCATCATCCCCCTGCCCTCCCGGTCTGTTTGAGACGAAATATCCATTTTTATTGGTGCCATCTACTATATAACCGAAGTCATCAGAACTCGAATTGATCGGAGCACCGAGATTCTGCACATTGCCCCATTCACCATTTGTAAATGTGGCTGAATAAATATCCAGACCCCCTATGCCTGTGCGGCTGTCAGAAGAGAAATACAGTGCCCCGTCTTCAGATATGAATGGAAACAGTTCGCGGCCCTTTGTATTGATTCCCTTACCCAGATTGATGGCTGGCCCCCAGTTATTATTATTGTCCTTGTAGCTCACATATATGTCCGTCTCACCTAGTCCACCCGGCATATCTGAAATGAAATACAGCCTCTTGCCGTCTTTAGATAAGGCCGGATGACCTACTGAATATTCATTGTTATTCAGAGAAAGTTCCTTGATATTGATCCATTGCTGTTTGATCTCATCCCAGTCAGCATGCATGATCTTTAGTTTGACTGTCTTATCCTGGCTTCTTTTAGCCATACATTTTATGTAGTTGCTGCGGGTGAAATACAATTCCTTCCCATCTGTAGAAATGACAGCCGGGCCTTCATGAAACTTCCTGTCTGGCGTGCCTTTGAGTTTGACAGGTGCAGCCAGTTTATCGCCTTGCTTTGCGCTGGAATAGATGTCATAAAACCTCTTGCCGGTCCATACATCATCACGTAGTATAGTAGCATCAGTGCCTCTGTTTGAACTGAACAAAATACCATCTCCTCTGTAGAAAGCAACACCCATTTCAGATGCCGGAGAATTTTGTTCCTTGAGATTTGTTATCTCAAATATCTTTGAATCCACAGCCAGTATCTTCATCTTATCCGCCCCGCCACTCAGCTCTTTTGACCTCGGATCTTCAGGCACTGCCTGAGCATATTCAGTGAAAGCTTTTGCCGCCTCAGTATATTTGCCATTTGCTCTTAGTTCCAAACCATAATACAGCTTGTTTACAATCTGAGAAGCAGGTATCTTGACTATCTGAGCGTAGATAGCCTCAGCATTCACATGATCTTCCATCAGCACATATGTGCGTGCTAATTTTTCCTTTAAGGAAATATCATTAGGAGCTTTTTCTACAGCAGTCTTATAGTTCTCAGAAGCGCTTGCAAAATCAAAATGCTTTAAATTGTTTTCTGCCCTTCTCACTGCACCACTCTGCGACCAAACCGAACCTGATACGACTATCAGAGCCAACAGCAGTATAATACTCTTTCTACAATTCATCTTTCGGGATTTTCGGGTTAATTAAGTTTGGATAGGTTTAGAAATATCTAACATATCTCGGGTTCACAATACTCTTCTTGCGGAAGTCAAAATCATATCCGGCCATTATCTCATGAGATCCGGTAGTAAAGTGTGATATAGGCGAAACAGTAAGGTCATAAGCATAACCCACCTTCAACTGCTTGGTAATATTAAAAGCGACCATAAATCCATATGAATCCGAAAGCCTATAGCTTACACCCAGCCATAACCTGTCTATGAAAATGAAGTTAGCATTGAAGTCCATGCTGATCGGTGCATACTTAGGTACGTATTTGATCATGATAGAGGGTGCGAATTTCACCTTCTTACCCAAGTCGAATACATAGCCTGCAGTGGCATATAGACTCGTGTATTGGTGAGCGCTGTCTATGCTCCTCTCCCATACTTGTCCTTTAGTAGAAAGTGAATTGGACAATATCTCAGGAACTGATACGCCTATGAAAAATTTCTCGCTATAAGCATAAATTCCGGCGCTGACATTAGGCAGCCAGAGATTAATGTTATTCTGAAAACTGGCATCGACCGTCTGACTCAGACCCACATCGCGGAGATTGGCTCTGATATTTGTGGCAGAGACACCTACACCGAGAGATATTTTCACTTTCTTCTTTTTGCCGACAGAGATACGATAGGCGAAATCACCCTCGATCTTATCTGAATGCACCACAGTATAGTTGTCTCCAACAAAAGAAAGTCCAAGAGCCACATGGTCATTTTTCAGTGGGGAATGGATAGAAACAGAGCCCGTTTGAGGAGATCCCTCCACATTGACCCATTGCCATCTGTATATGGCAGACAGGCTCAGCGCCTCACGGCTGCCTGCATATGCGGGATTGAACATGAGTCCGTTAAATCTATACATGGTGTGCTGCGGATCTTGTTGTGCATTCGCCACATAGGAGGCTACAACAAAAGCTATGATTAGAAATTTTTTCATCTGTATGATTAGTTTTTGAAGTATTGTAATGATTATCTCTGAATGATTATGTAGCCCATCCTGTCATGAGTCACCCCGTCATTAAATCTGAAGATATACCAATATGACCCGTCAGGCAATGGCTGACCATTCTTCTTCCATGTACCATCAAAATCATTCTGATAGCCATCGCCATCATTTCTCCATACCTCATCACCATAGCGATTATACACCAGCAGTTGTGACAAAGGGAACTCATCCGCAGAAGCGATCACAAACTTATCATTCACTCCATCACCATTAGGCGAGATGCCCTGCGGTATATAGAATTTAGCCTTAGGCAGCACCACTATATAGACCTCAGCAGTAGCGCAGCTGGTATCTGCACCCACTATATGGCAAAGGGTATAACAGAAAGAATCTACCCCTATAGTTGTTACAGTGTCATTTCCCATAGGATTGTCAGGATAGTCATGCGCAGGGGTGTATTGAACGCTGCCACTGTCGATGGTGGCCGTGCCGTGTTGCGGCTGAGAGCAGAGCGTGATATACTCATTGGAAGCTCTGGTATCATTTGCGGTTACATGTATCAGCACACTTGAGTCCTGTTTGGTTATTGCCTGGTCATTGCGAGCCTGGATAGGAACAGTGACCACCACATAAGAACTAGAGCACAGATTACTGGTATCGCAGATGGTGTAATAAAAAGTATCTATCCCGGTGAAACTACTATCTGTTGTATAGCAGAGTACGCTATCCCCTATTTGAGATACTTTACCGCCATTGGCAGTCACCGCGCTAAAGGTGGTGATCCTGATCCTGTCTCCCGGGTCTATATCTGTGTCATTGTCGAGTACATTCGCACCGGTACATGGATTCGACCAGTTATAATTAATTGCATAAGGGTTAGCCACAGGAGCATGATCCAATGGTATTACAGAGATGATCACAACGACTGTATCACAGGCCGGTGTTTCACTGCATATCACCACATCTATTGTTTGCTGAGTGCGTGAATTATTCGGAGGTGTGACAAGAATACAAGGATGTGTACCGAAACTATTCGTGATAGCTGTTACAGTATCGATCGAATTGCCGATATGTGTGATGGCTACCTGAGGGCTATCTATCGTGGTATAATTGAAACAATATACATAGAATGAATCTTCATACACACTTACATGAACTGTATCAGTCGGATTTCCTGCAGTGTTAAGCACCACGGGCGGAGCACTACAGGCATCTACATATACTCCGACAGTTGCAATATTGCAAAGACTCGGCTGCCCATTATCACAGGCCTGGTAAACTATATAATCATAACCTGAATAATTGGGCTGTGGAGTATATTGAATACTAGTAGTGCTGACCACAGAGGCTGTGCCATGCTGACCCTGTCCGGTAATAGCATGAACTGTGACCGGGAAACCCTGCGGTGAATAGTCATTAGCAGTTACATTTACCACTACCGAATAATTTCTACAAACATGCACACTGTCATTATTGACTACAGGGTTCAGCCCGTTGCACGGGTTGTTTGTGATATTGATGCTAACAAAAGAGGTATCGCAAAAACACGAATTGCAAACGGAGTAACGTACAACATCGATTTGACCCACTTTAGTGGAATCTGTACATGTGTAATGCAGGGTCCCGTTGATCATTGTATCTCTGCCATAGAGTGGCGAGCCTATCAATGAAACAGTAAGGTTACCTCCGTTAATAGGGAATGTATCATTAGCTAAAATATTGAAAACACTCACACAATTGATCGAATATCCCGCATACTCATTATCAGGTACGGCTATAGGCTTGGAGCATGGTTTCTTAGTTACATTAAAGAAAGCAAAAGCTGTGTCACAGCCGCAATCTGTACATATTTGATACCTGATCGAATCTAATCCGAAACCATTGGCACCACCTGTGTATGTGACTGTTGTTCCCGATACGGTCAAAGTACCGCCGAATTTAGGATTATTCAAAACTGAAAAGGTCACATTCCCGAAACCATTTACATTGCGATCATTAGCCGCCAGATTACCTGATACTGACGATAGCTGCTGAAGAGTAAAAGTATCATTGACCGCTACAACAGGCTGACAGGTGACCACATTTAGATAAACAAAGGCTGAGTCTATATTATTCCCGCCGGAGCAAGTATCCTGCACTCTGTACATAAACGTATCCTGACCAACATAACCTGAGGTTCCTGTATAAACTACATTATTACCAGATACAGTAACAGTGCCGTGGTGCGGAGTATGAAGAATAGAAAGACCCAATGGTCCGCCGGCTACATTCTGATCGTTTGATGTCACATTTAGCGTTGATACTACATTATTAAACACCGTATAATGATCAGCTATGGCGACAGGTGCCGGGCAATAAGATTTCACTTCTATGGAAACTGAAGCCTGTGCACAATTTCCACATGCGTTACAAACTGTATAAACATAAAAATCGGTACCCACGAAACCCGGATATGGGGTGTATTGAATAGTCGAATCATTAAGAACTGTAACCGTGCCATGCAAAGGGGCCTGACTGATGGAAAGTGAGTCACCGGTTAGAGGTATACCGCTGCCATAATATGTAATATCATTCCTGGTCACTACTATAGATACCGAAACGTTGCGTTGAGTCGAATCAATATCCCCCTTTGCAAAGGGCACAGGACACTGAGCATGAGCAAAATTCAAAGCAGAGAAAAGAAATGAAAGGAGAGTTATTTTTTTAAGAAACGAGCTTAAACAAGCAGGGTTTATATGTTTCATGTTCTGATTATTGGTGCGAAAATATGTTTTAAAAGGCTAAAACCCAAACAATTTATGGCGATCTGCCTTTTGATTTCCTGCCTCAAAAAACACGGCGTATATTATAATAGGCAGGTAGAAAATCAATACATTTCAGTGGAATTGGGAAAATCCCGGTTCTTCACATCAGTTATATATGCGGCCACTGCATGATGCATCTGATCCGCCATTTCAGCGTATCTTCTTACAAACCTAGGGCGAAACTCTTTATTGATTCCAAGCATATCATGAGACACTAATACCTGCCCGTCCACACCAGGACCAGCGCCGATACCTATCACAGGTATTGTTATACTCTTGGCCACTTCTCCAGCCAGCTTCGCAGGTATCTTCTCAAGCACAAGTGAGAAACAACCTATCTTCTCGAGCAGTATCGCATCTTCTTTCAGCTTTTGAGCTTCAGCTTCTTCCTTTGCTCGTACGTTATATGTTCCGAATTTGTAGATAGACTGTGGAGTAAGGCCCAGGTGCCCCATCACAGGGATACCCGCCGTGAGTATCCTTTCTATAGATTCTCTGATCTCTCCACCGCCCTCAAGTTTTACGGCATGTGCGCCTGCTTCCTTCATGATGCGGATAGCCGATTCAAGCGCCAATCTGGAGTTGCCCTGATAGGAACCAAAAGGCAGATCGACCACTACCAGTGCCCGAGATACACCCCTCACCACAGATGCACCATGATAGATCATCTGATCCAGTGTGATAGGAAGTGTGGTCTCATGACCGGCCATGACATTGGATGCCGAATCACCCACGAGTATCACATCTATGCCAGCACCGTCAATGATCCGGGCCATTGAATAGTCATATGCAGTAAGCATAGATATTTTGACACCGTTTTCTTTAAACTCCTGAAGTGTATGGGTAGTGACCCGCTTGATTTCTTTATTGACTGACATGGGATTTGATTTGTAATGTAAAAGAGAATAAAATACCTGAATTCTCAGCAAATATCACAAAAGAAGACGTTAATCTGTAAGAAGATGATTACTTGTTCTCGGCTTTGGGTGTTTCTTCAGGTTTTGCCACAGGCTTAGGCAGGTTTTGCGGTTTAGGTTTTTTGGCCCGTCTGCGAAACAGATCGATCCATTTATCAAAATCCTGTCTGAAAGATATACCTATACCGGTCTTATTGATGTTCCGGTTATTGAAGTTGTCGTAATCATTTCGGTTGTATGTTTTAGCACGCCATGAACCGTTTTTGTCCAGCACATATTCCACTTCGAAATCGCCCGTGGCATAGGTGTTTTTGTTATTACTCACAGCATTGGTTCCCCCCACATTCTGATAATTGTCTCCGAAATCAAGATTACCACCCACGTTTATCGACAATCTGTTATTGAAAAATTTCTTAGTGAGAGCCAACTGCACCTCTCTGCGTGCATTAAGGTTATCAGCAGCCAATGATGCTAAAGATGTCTGATCATAAGTTTTGAAATTAAGGTTCACATCCAGACCCGGCACATTCATGCTTTCAAAGAAACTACCCATATATAGTGAAAGCTGCGAACTCAAAAATTCACTCACGGTATTGGTCGCAGAATTCCCTATTGATCTGCCGCTGGTGATGGCATCAGTAGTGGACGAGTTGCCTGCAGGAAGAAATCTGTTCATGACCAGCAAACCAAATACCTGCTTATTCATTTCAGACTCAGTAGTTCTCATCAACTGCATCTTATTATCCACATAAGTCCTCACTGCAGGATCGGGATCTATTGGTCTTATATCAAATGATATTTCAGGGCTTTGCAGTACTCCCTTCATCTTGAGGAGCAGATCTACATTGATCCTGTTCTTAGAGCGCAGATCCGCATCACTACCCGGCAGTTGCCCATTGGCCAGTAGCAGATCTGAGATCAAATCATAAGTCGACGTCTTGACATGGTATACGGCATCAGCATTCAATTGGGCATTATAGACATCGCCCCTGAATATGATCGTTCCACCTTTGTCCAGCTCAAATTTCTTATTCACTATATTTTGCATGGTGAATAGATAGTTACCCTGATCTATTTCATAACGGCCATATATATTAAACTCTCCTGACCTTAATATTTCCACCTTGATCTCTCCCCTGCCTCTGCTGCTCAGGATATCTCCGGCAGATGGATCCAGTATCACATCCAGCACTCCATCAGGAGTGACATCCAGGTCAAGAATGAAATTCACCCCATTTAATTTGACGACATCTTTTCGTTTCACTTTGACAGAGTCCTGTTTCGGATTCACAAATCTGTAGAAAGTGTAATTGTTGGTCTCATAGGTATTATTGATCGGTATAGCGCAATGAGTCCCTGATTTGACCTGGGCATAAACTCTGATCGTTACGGCAGGTATAGTACCTGTGAAATCCACGGTACCCTTCACCATGCCACTGCCATAAAATACAGGCATGTCTTTCACCGTTGTATTCAATACATTTAACTGATCGGTGATGACGTGAAGATCGAGTGTGATCTTTTTGAAATGGTCATGATAGATACGGCCTGTACCAAAACCTTTATTATTGAAACTATCTATCACATCTATGGTCCCGATATCAAAATATCCGTCTCCTATTTCTATATCCTCGTTCTTGAGTGTATAAGTAGTATTGATATAGGTTACATTCACTTTGGCGTCATTGATTCTCAAGGCACCTTTCAGGTCCAGAGCCTTCAGAGGCCCGTGAAGATTAAGTTTAGCCGAAGCAGTACCAGTGACACGTCTCACATATTTAGCAAAGAGCGGATGATTCAGAAAAGCCAGATTCAGCGATGAAACATCGGTATTCAAATTCAAATCATCCTTGATCAGGTCATAAAATCCATTTATGGCTAGATTACTTTGATCCCCTACCAACGTAGCATCAATGTTTATTTTCTTTTGCGCATTATCCAGTATACTGTTTACCTTGATGATTCCTATAGGTATCTTACCCAGATAAAAATCTTTCAACTCGATATACCCTATTGGCGCAGGATTTGAAAAGACATCCTCTATTTTGAGAGATCCGTTGACTGTCGCTTTAATATCCCGAACTTTGTCATTGAATATGTTCACAAAATCACTTAAGGATGTCTCATTGATCGAGACATTGATGGAAGTTGAGGTGTCATTTTTCAGATAAGAATCCAGTCGTATGGATTGCTTGCCGCTGGCGAATATCAAACTATCTGTAGTGATCTGTTTCCCATGTATCACGACACGATTATCAGGATAGAAGCTCCATTTATTGCCCCCCAACCAAACTTCAGATGGCAGGAACCTGACCTCAGCACTTGATTTGAGAGGTTTGAGATATGCCGTGACATCAGCCCTGTTATACTTTCTCGCATCATATGCCTTGACATCAAATCTAAACTCATTGCCCTCGGAATAGGAATGCGAAATAAGCGTATCCACGAGCACACTATCGCCATTGTAAATTTTATCCACCGTGGTCATGACATCTATCACTCCATCTCTGGATGTGGCATTCAGATCAAAACGCTTCACCGTATACTTATCAAACACCAGTTCCGGCATCGATGCCTGGATATTTAATATGTGATTGACGCTGTTCAATTCACCCGTCACAACCGTATTTCTAATATCCTTGAACCTCGGATCAATGACCCTGCTCAGAGCCGTAGAATCAAATATCCTGATCTCAAACTTGAACTGCTGAGGTTCTACCCTACCGGTGTCTTCGTAGTTCTTAGTAAAAGTATAATTGAGATAGCTCTTTAAGGCTTTAGGCAAACCGGAAAAGGAAAACTTGCCTGCTATCTCTCCCTCAATATTATCTGACTTGAGTTTTATCACTTTGCTCTCATCTGCCAAAATACTTGAAGTAGCCACGATATTCTGCACCACCACAGATTCACTTCCGTGCTGAATGAAAACATTATTCAGTATCACCGAGCCTATCATATCATCAGGTTTTTTTCCTGAGAAATCGGCTGTCACCTCACCGCTTAGATTAAAAGTATCTTTAGTGAGATGTAGATCACGGAAATTGGCATTACGAATAGATGCCGCAAAATTATATCGTGGCAGTTTCTCTGTCAAGTCCACCGTACCAGTGAAGTCAGCATTAAGATATTTGTCTTTTACGACCAGATTCCCGCTAAAAAACTTACCCTTCACCAAACCATCTACTTTCAGATCTTTATAGTCATAACCCTTAATGGTCAGGTTTGAAACATCACCGACCAGTTTTGCATTGAGTGTTTCCAATTTGATACCTCCACCTACTATACTGGTATGCAAACTGACTTTGCCGAATGTAACCTGATCTCCGAACCATTTTCCCAGATCAAATTCATTGAGGGTCAGATCACCTGAGTAGGCACTCTTGGCGTCTCTTTTATTGTATTTGAAATTGAGATCGGAGTTAGCTGAGCCAATATCCGTATACAGTCTTCCTCGAGTCACAAAGTCAGAAATGAAACCATCGAAATCGCCACTGAAATTTATATGCCCCAATGTGTTGAAATTAGGCGGATACAGATTAGTCGGATAGATCAAACGAATGTCATTCGCAGAAGTAGCAAACTGATCTATCCTGAGATTTAATGAGGTCTCATCTATATTAGGCAGGCCGCTTGTATAGAAATTGCACTTTAAATAGGTTCCGGTAGCTGTGCTGATCCTGATATCCTTTCCCTGAAGGTCACTTAGCTTACCTCTGAGTTTACCGGAGATATTGATGGTGTTGTGAGCTATTGTACCGAGATTATTGAAAAAGTAGTTGACATCTTTCAGTGAAACGGAGGCATCATGCAGATCCGTTTTAATAGTTACTTTGTCAGAGAAATTATTGAAGTCCTCAAAGTCATGATAACTCAAGGATAAAAAACTATTGACCTTACTATTTCCTGTTTCCAAAGCCAGATTTCTCAATACTATTTCATTGGTAGATACCTTAGCCTGACCAGCCAGTTTGCGTATCTCAAAACCACTTTTTTCTTTAGCATTTAGCGTCTTGATATCTACGTTTATCGAATCCCTGAAAACATTGCCTTTAGTAGATCTGAGGCTGATATCGGAAAGTGTGAGATGCGCAAAATCCACGCCTTTGTTCTTGACCACTTTATTGAGATCATTATATGCAAAACTGGAATTGGACAGAGAGATACCATCCCATCTGATCTGCCAGCCAGGTGGCAAGAATCTAAAAAGCTCCTGCGGTGGTGTCGGCAGATTTTCGTCTTTTGCTTCCACAGTCACTGCAGCCCTCACACCATCTATTTCGATAGCATGAATGTCAATCAGTTTCTTTTTAAGAGCCACTTTGTTCAGACCGATATTGCAACTAGGGATCAACACCGTGACCAGTAGATGTTTCTTGAGATCTTCGAATCTGATATCGGTGTTATGTAACCCTACTTTATCCAGTTCCACTGATATATTGATAGGCTTTGTACTTGTATCAGTCGACTTATTCGTCGGATTTTGGAGAGCAGCGAATACAGATGTAAGATTCAGATTGCCTGCGGTATCATTCTGCAGATGCAGCTTAGCATCTTCGAGAGATATGCCTTTGATCTTAAATTCCTTTTTCATCAGGCTCCAGTATGAGATGTCTGCATTTAGAGTACCTGCATATATCATGGTGTCACCTTTCTTGTCTGCTACATAAAAACCCTTCAGATCTATATTTCTAAACAAATTCCATTCGAAACTTTTTATCTCCACTTTAGTTCCCAGCTTATTGGATAGATAACTGACAGCAAGATGAGCCATATAATTCTGTACCGCAGGTATGCGTAACGATATAGTGATCCCACCGCTCAAAAGCAGAATAAACAGCAATATCCAACCGATAATTTTGAAAAATCTTTTCATCGTAACTCTCAACGCACTATAAGACCACTAAAGTATATGCTCAATTTTTCTTTATGCTCATTTTATATCCTTAATCTTTCCTTTCTTTGCCTCCCGATGCCCACAATACTAGCCATAGAATCTTCCTGCGATGACACCTCAGCAGCTATATGCAAAGATGGCAAAATTCTTGCCAACATTATTTCATCTCAAAAGGTACACGAGGCCTGGGGAGGAGTCGTGCCTGAGTTAGCATCTCGCGCTCATATGAAGAACATCATTGTGACTGTCGATATGGCTATGCGGGAGGCCGGTATCAGCAATGATGAACTGGATGCTATCGCTTTCACCCGCGGGCCGGGCCTGATCGGTTCACTGCTGGTTGGTGTATCCTTTGCCAAAGGGCTCGGAATGGCGCTGGACCTGCCTCTCATCGAGGTCAACCATATGCAGGCACATGTCATGGCAAACTTCATAAACTACACACCTTCTTATCCTCACATATGCCTCACCGTTTCGGGTGGACACACCCAGATCATAGTGGTGAAAGGCCCTCTGGATATGGATCTGATAGGTGAAACGCTGGACGATGCCGCCGGCGAAGCCTTTGATAAATCTGCTAAACTATTAGGATTGCCTTATCCCGGCGGGCCTATGATCGATAAATTCGCCCAATCGGGAAATCCGCTTCGCTTCAAGTTTTCTGAGCCGCAGATCAAAGGGTATGACTATAGTTTCAGCGGATTAAAGACCTCTATCCTCTATTTCATACAGGCGCAAACCAGATTGAATCCTGACTTCGTGAAGGAGAATCTAAATGACCTATGCGCCTCGATCCAAAAAACAATTATTGACATTCTTTTGAAAAAATTAACGCTTGCTATACGTGAAAATCAGATCAACGAGATCGTTCTGGCCGGCGGTGTATCTGCCAACTCTGAACTCAGAATGCGATTTGAAGAATTAGGAAAAGCCAATAACTGGAAAACTCATATTCCGGATTTCGAATACTGCACTGACAACGCAGCTATGATTGCGATAGTCGGTCATTATAAATATTTAAACAAGGATTTTTGCAGCTATGAAGTAGAACCCATTGCCAAGTATCATTTATGATCTGATCAATCTTTCTTTTTGCCCAGATAGAAGTGTATTCCACCGTGCAAGCCAATATAAAAATTGCGTGATTCCTGATAGCTCACATGGTTTTTATCATACCAGCCCAACTGCTTCAACACATCACCATTCAGATCATTCAAGGCGATAAAAGAAACTATACCGATATTAAAATACATCCAGTCAGTAGCGTAAATATCTACACCCGTATTCAGCGATATGCCATAATCAACTTTTTGGAATTTTTGATCCACTCCTAATTCGTTTGGATATTTGTACAACGAATGATTCACCCAGATATTCTCTGAGGCTGACTCCCTGTAGTTGAACTGTGGGCCCAGCATGAGATAATAACTGGCTATGTCTCCGATGTGTGTTTGATATTTGGCATAGATCGGAAACTGGAGGTAGGTAAACTTGACTTCTCTCCTCACATTGACATATTTATAAGTACCAGAGAAGTATGGGTTGGGGTTCGTAGGGTTAACAGGATTGGCCACTACATTGGGATCCGGCGAGAAAGTATTGCTGGTACTATTGTAAACAGCAGCTACCGGACCAGTGAAATTATCGTCATAAGTCTGTCCTGCCCAACTAAATGAAGGGTGAAATTCTATACCCCACCTTTTTTTGAAGTTATATCCGATGTTACCTCCCACCTGTCCGCCCCAGGTGAATACATAATCCATTTCAGACTGACGAACGATAGGAATATAGAACAGATTTAATGTATTATAATTATTCTGCTGAAGGATCCATGTACTGTTCAATGAGCCCTGCACACCAATATGGAGGCCGGTACGCATCATCCCGTCGAAGTATAACCGCTTCATCTTTCTGTGGGCAGAAGTGGTCAGAGTCAAAAAACTCATAAATACTATCAGGGTAATTTTAAATTTACTCATGGTTTGAATTTCGGTCTAAAGATCTTGCTAGTTTTAACTTTACAAATAAATGATAGATACGATACATAGGCTAAAAGAGTTTCTCAGTTATCAACAAAGGGCGCAAACTAAATACTACATTCATTCGCCCTTTGTGTATCAGTTTTACCTGAAAGTCCTTGAGGGCGAGGCTTCAGGCGAGGTTCATACGATCTTAGCACTTCACCACAGATTAGTCCAAACTTACGACAAAATTTCCATAAAAGATATGGGTGCCAGGCCCGGTACCAAGGAAAAACTGATCTCTAACCTTGCATCAAAAGCCTCCATGCCAGAAAAATACGGGAAAGTGCTTTTCAATCTGGTCAGGTCCTTTTCACCTCATACTATCATCGAACTCGGCACCTGTCTGGGCATTGGCACTGCTTATATGGCTAAAGCCGCACCATCTGCCAGGATCGTAACCATCGAAGGGAGCGCGAGCCTGTCTGAATATGCCTCCCGAAATTTCAGCGATCTGAAGATCAACAATATTGAGCAGGTCACGGGGCACTTTGATGATAAACTCAGCGATATTTTAGCCGGAATAGCTCAGGTTGACCTCGTCTTCATCGACGGTAACCATCGCTATGAGCCAACCCTGCGATATTTCAACCTCCTGATGCAAAAAGCCACAGACCAGACCATTCTGATCTTTGATGATATCTACTGGAGCAAAGAAATGACCGAAGCATGGATGCAGATCAAAAAAGATCCTCGCATCTCTCTCACCATAGACATCTATCGCTTTGGCATCGTCTTTATGCAGAAGGACAAACTGGCCAAAGAGGACTTCACATTGAGATATTAAAAGTCAGGAACAGGTCGTAACCTGTCCCTGTTTTCGTTTGGCTGTTTAAGCCCCTTTCGGGGGTTTGGGTGCCTCTGTTTTAAAGACCAACTCCCCATCCTCAGCAGTGACCTTCACCTTTTCTCCTGCTGACACTTCTCCTGCGAGAAGCATTTTAGAGATAGGGTTTACAATTTCTTTCAGTATGGTCCTTTTCAACGGTCTTGCACCATATTGAGGGTCGAACCCCTGCTCTGCCAGCCAGTCGAGCGCAGTATCGCTCATCTCCAGCTTTATCTCTTTATGATGCAGCAATTCTTCGAGATTGGCCAGCTGCAGTGAAACGATCTGACGTATCTGACTCTTCATAAGCGGTCTGAACATCACGATCTCGTCTATTCTATTGATAAACTCGGGCCTCACTGTTTCTTTCAATCTTTCCACCACTTCTATCTTTGTGGTTTCGGTCACGGCAAGGATATTTTCTTCTTTCACATGCTCAAAATTACGCTGTATGATATCGCTGCCGATATTCGAGGTCATGATGATGACCGTGTTTTTAAAATTGACCATGCGGCCCTTATTATCTGTCAGCCTGCCATCGTCCAGCACCTGCAGCAGGATATTGAATACATCCGGATGCGCCTTCTCTATCTCATCAAACAGGATCACGCTATATGGCTTACGGCGCACGGCTTCTGTTAGTTGGCCGCCTTCATCATAGCCCACATATCCCGGAGGTGATCCCACCATTCTGCTCACACTGTGTTTCTCCTGATATTCACTCATATCTATCCTCACCATCGCATTCTCATCGTTGAAGAGTACATAGCTTAGCGCCTTGCTCAGTTCTGTCTTTCCCACACCGGTAGTACCGAGAAATAAGAATGATCCTATCGGTTTGCGTTCGTCCTGTAGTCCCGCACGGCTCCTGCGGATGGCATCGGCCACTACTTCTATCGCTTCCTCCTGCCCTTTCACACGCTCACGAAGTTTGTCCTCGAGATGCAGGAGTTTTTCTCTTTCACCCTCCATCATACGGGTCACCGGTATGCCGGTCCACCTGCTTACTATGGCCGCTATATCTTCACCTGTTACTTCTTCTCTCAGCAGTCGTTTCTCCGGCGAGATGGTAGCCAGTTCTTTCTCCAGCTTCACAATATCAGACTCTACGTCTTTTGTTTTGCCATAGCGTATCTCTGCTACTTTGCCATAGTCACCTTCGCGCTCATAGCGTTCGGCTTCCAGCTTCATATCTTCTATACTGCGGCGCTTAGCCGTTATCTTGTCTACTATTTCCTTCTCGCGTTTCCATTTAGAACTGAATTGATTTCTTTCCTCCTTCAGATTGGCCAATTCCTGATTGAGTTCTCCCATTTTCTTTTTGTCATTCTCTCTTTTGATAGCCTCGATCTCTATCTCTATCTGCATGATGCGACGCTCTATCTCATCGAGTTCTTCGGGCAGAGAATCCATTTCCATACGCAGTTTAGCTGCTGCCTCGTCTATCAGGTCTATGGCCTTATCGGGCAGGAAACGGTCTGTGATATACCGCGAACTCAGCATCACAGACTGAATGATAGCCTCGTCTCTAATTTTCACTTTGTGATAGCTCTCGTAGCGTTCTTTCAATCCACGCAATATCGATATAGCATCTTCGGGGCTTGGCTCATCTATGATGACCTTTTGAAAACGTCTCTCGAGAGCCTTATCTTTTTCAAAATACTTTTGGTATTCATTCAGTGTCGTGGCACCTATGGCACGCAGCTCACCACGGGCCAACTCGGGCTTGATGATATTGGCTGCATCCATCGCGCCCTCTGTGGCACCGGCGCCTATGAGCGTATGTATCTCGTCTATGAAGAGGATGATACGTCCGTCACTTTCTTTTACCTCCTTGACCACAGCCTTCAGACGCTCTTCGAAGT
>CAIXBT010000196.1 GCA_903917755.1 uncultured Bacteroidota bacterium | reverse complement strand
TAGGGGGTGCCTGTCTGCTGTATATACTGTACGAGGCATTGTTTGCCGGGATAATTTTTAGTCCACATGAAACTAGTAGCAATGATATCCGCCGTCTTGAAAACCGAATCGGGAAACTGGCGCACTATCTGATGTATGGCCTTGACCTGAGGGTCAGTGATCTCATTGGGGTCTACCTTCACATATGGCAGTACGGCTACTCCGTTATTCGCTTTCTGCCAGCCACCAAAGGCAGAAAAAGTTTTCACGCCAAATTCTTCTTCCATCATTTGCGCTGTGCTTATCCTGTATACATATAACATAAATATTGGCAAGGAAATTGCGACAAAAGCATGCAATCTAAAACGAAGTAGAAATGCCAGAGATAATGGCTTGTTTGAAATAATATCCCTTTGCTTATAAAGAAAAAACAAAATGCCAATTAAGCCAAATCTAGTTAAAACCAGTACATGATACTTTTTCCAAAATTGATAAAATAATGCTGCAATAGTAAATACAGGATAGAACAAACCGATATATCGCGTGTCCATACACCACCATAGCAAGAGGAGGTTGGAGATCATAGCGACCCAGCTGCCACTGTATATGATCCAGATACAGGTGGTAAGAAACAGCAGCGTAAGACTCACAAACAGGCTGTCGCTCATCATATAGGCATCCATGAATATGACCGAAGGATTGAGGATACAGATCAGGCATAATACATAAAAGGCCACTTTGGGAAGGTCACTGAAAATGAATTTGATCGTGAAAAGAAAAAATGAAACCGAAAAGAAAGTGATGAGCCACTGCCATGTGAGCACAAATTTGACATCGGCAGAAAAACCATGAAAGAAACTCATGAATCCGGAATAACCATAGGGCCTGTAGCCGTTGATCTTGCCCGTGGCAGCAGAGAGGATATAGTTGCCCGAATCGGTCTCTGTCTGCGGATAGGGATAATAGATCTTGAGAAAAATCAGAATGGCAATGAACAGCCCGCCAATGATAGCCCAATCGAGCTGCTGCTCTCTGTCCAATAGAAATGTCAGAAAGCTGGGACCTTGCGGCGCGGGCTTTGCTTTTGGCTTTTGCCTGGGTACTTCTTTCTGAACGGGCTTAGAGTTTTGCTTGGCCATGTATCAATTAATTTTTTGGCAAAATAAGATAATTTGAAGATTCAGCGATTTGAAAATTTGGAAATGGGATACAGGCAGTCTTCTATCATTGAGATCACAAAAGATCTCTCGCAGGCGCAAAATGATTTAATTTCGCGGAGCGTACATCACGATCATGAGCCCCACCATGGCTATAGCCGTGCCGATCACATCATATCTGTCGGGCTTGAATCCATCTATCCACCAGGCCCAGACCAGCGACATGAGAATGAAAATACCTCCATACATGGCATAGACCCTGCCGAAATTTGACAACTGCAATGTCGCTACCACACCATAGAGCCCGAGTACGGCCAGCCCGACGAGTCCATATATGAGCGGCTTGCCTTCTTTGAGCCAGAGCCAGACGAGATAGCCGCCGCCTATCTCGCAGATACCTGTGAGGAAAAAAAGCAGTAATGACCTGATTATTTCTTTCATACTAGAGAGATAATTCTAAAAACTTCTTACGAAAATCTATCGGGTGGCTTATGTTTTCAAATACCTCATTGGTGCCGCCTGTGCCCACTATGCGGATGGTGCCATAGCCCAATATCCGCCCCATGATGCTCTGGTCCACATTCACAGTTTCCACTTTGCTGAGATTCATCTCCAGTGTGCGGCGGCTTATGAGGCCGATTTTGATAATGATACGATGATTGGTAATGGCAAACTCATCAGACCATCTGGCCAGTATCGGAGCGATGAAAAGTGTCAGAAATGAACGCAAATGCAGAAATATGATCCAGTGGTAGGTGGTTTCAAAAGCGACCTCTTCGCCATTGATCAGATTGTTATCGACATAATTGCCCATGTGTTTTGAATTGATATACTCAAAGGTAAAGTAAAAATTCAGCTTATATGTTTTCAAGTATCGCTTTCATCTGCATGTATATTCCTGGACTAGCTGCGATCAGATGCAGACCATTGATATCTTCGGGCATATCGCCGGAGCGAGGTGCATAATGACCGATGCTGGCACCTGCCTCCGCGGCTATCAGCCTGCCGGCGGCCATATCCCAGGGAGCGAGCGAACCCTCATAATATGCCTGCATTCTGCCGCAGGCCACCCAGCATAGATCCAGCGCCGCTGAGCCCAGCCGTCTCACATCGCGGATATGGGGCAGCAGGCGCGTCAGATATGACATGATGTGGGGGATATTCTCTTTCCTGTGCGGAAATCCTGTGGCGACCAC
>CAIXBT010000195.1 GCA_903917755.1 uncultured Bacteroidota bacterium | reverse complement strand
GTCTCAACTCAACTTTTTTTTAAGAAAGTCATTCTCCACTTTCAGTTGGCCTATCTTGGCATATAGGTTCTCTATATCCGCCTCACGGGCCTTGTCTGCATCACTGGCCTTCTCATCAAATACGCTGGCTGCCTTGCTCAGGAACTCTTTCTTCCATGTATTGATCTGATTGGGATGCAACTCATACTTCTTGGCCAGCTCCTCTGTTGTGCTGCGCTCTTTTAGTGCCTCCAGCACTACCTTGGACTTGAAGTCCCCTTTGAATTTTCTGCGTGTTTGTTTTGACATTTGACGGTAATTTAAGATGAAAAAATATATCTTAACTACCTGCCCTAATTTTGGGGGTCACCATACAAGTTCGGGACTTACAGCCTTTGGTAGAAGGATTGTGCTATCAAAGCTATCATATCATTTATTGTTTTTAGAGAGGTTAAAACTCCCTTTTGGTATGTGAATTTCTATATCTATACCTATTTGAAAACGAATTATTTACAAAATAAGCCAAACACCCTTTTTTTTTATTACTTAGCAAAACAATTCTAAAATCAACGCAAAAAGCAAGGTTTTTGAACGGCCATTTGCTCTTATGGGCTTGAATTATTTAACTTAATATTGCTATATTTACATTGTGATTCAAACTATGTTCTTTAAATAATATAAGAGGGGAATTTAGCAAGTTGATAAATACCGGTTTTCGGGTATTGTTTATCAGGCTTAAAATTTGGTTCTTTGCAAAATAATTGCTGTTGAGGCCTTTATATATTTAATACAAATAAACGCAAAATGATATTTGTATTAAAAAATTAGTAAATTTGCACCTAATACCACCTATATGCCAAAGATAATACTCACCGCAGATGAAGAGATCCAATACCTGAGGGAATTGGACCGGATGCAGGAGATAATGCCGGAACTGGAGATCCAGATCATCAGCGAGCCGACCCAGCTACAGGGCCGTTATATAGTATCAGAATCCAGCATTGGCGATGAGTTCAGAAACTTTCTCAAAGCCAGCAATCTGAAGGTCTCTCTGGCCAATGTAGAGCATAAATGATCTCCCCGACTCACTGTTTTTAAGCATTTGAGCGGTTCTAAACGCATAAAAAGCCCTCCAGCAGCAGGCAGAGGTTAATTTTTATTTGCGATTACCAATAAAAGCCATATCTTCGCAGTCCATTTTTTTAAATCACTAAAAAGCAGACAAACATGCTCAGTCAGTACGAAACGACTTTTATCCTCACCCCGGTATTGTCAGAAGACGATGCCAAAAAGGCGATCAACGCATATGTTGAACTCCTGAAAAACCAAGGGGCAGAGATCATCCACCAGGAATACTGGGGATTGAAGAACCTAAGATATCCTATTGAAAAAAAGACCACCGGTATCTACCATCTGGTAGAGTACAAGGGACCTGCGAAGGCCGTTGACACACTGGAGATCGCCTTCCGTCGCGATGAGTCTGTCCTCCGTTACCTCACTGTACGTCTCGACAAGTACGCAGTGAAATATAACGATGACAAACGTGCAGGCCTGGTAGGCAGAGGTAAAAAAGTTCAATCACCTAAAAAAACTGAGGAGAACGCATAATGAGCAAGAGCGCACAAGACACGATCAAGTATCTGACCTCACCTAAGATAGGTCTGATCAAAAAGAAATATTGCCGTTTTAAGAAAAATGGTATCAAATACATAGACTACAAAGATCCTGACTATCTGATGAGCTTCATCAATGAGCAGGGCAAGATCACTCCACGCCGTTTCACCGGCAACTCGCTGAAATTTCAGCGCAAAGTGGCTCAGGCTATCAAGCGTGCAAGACATCTGTCTTTATTGCCTTACGTAGCTGACCTTCTGAAATAAATTGTCTAACAAGCCAAAAGAAATCAAACAATGGAAGTCATATTAAAGAAAGATGTAGAAAAACTCGGCTATGCTGACGATCTGGTGGCAGTAAAGTCAGGCTATGCGCTAAACTACCTCATACCGCAAGGTATGGCGGTAATAGCAAGCGACACTAACCGCAGGATCCTCGCTGAGGTCATCAAACAAAAAGAAAAGAAAGAAGCTAAACTCGTAGCAAGTATCAACGATATCAAAGCTCGCTTGGAATCTTCAAAGCTGACAATCGGTGCCAAGGTAGGTACTACTGACAAGATATTCGGTAGCGTAACTGCATACCATGTAGCTGAGGCTATCAAGAAAGCAGTAGATATCGAAGTAGATCGTCGTAAGATCCACATCGTAGAAGGTGAGGTGAAAACTCTGGGTACTTACACAGCCGAGATCGGTCTGGGTAAAGAGCACAAAGTGACCGTCACTTTCGAAGTAGTAGCTGAATAACCCTCCAAACCTCTCTGAAGGGAGGCTTAAATACATTCAAAACCCTTTGCATATGCAGAGGGTTTTTTGTTTCCTATCTTATCAAACCCTCAAAGGGTTTTGAACCCTTTGAGGGTTAATTAATAAACACACTGAAAACAATAATGGCCTGTCGTCCTGACAAGCCATTATCAAATATCTATTATTAATTTTCAATTAATGAACGCCGTTCATGAATTTGCGTACTAGCGGAGAGAGCAAGATAAGCGATACACCCGCTGCCAGAGATCCTATCGCGATCTGGTTCACACCCTTCATATAGATAGGAAGCGATGCCACAGCAGAGACCACCGCTCCGCTTGCCTCATGTGGTACAGACATCCATGATCCGATCACACCTGCGAAATGCTGTCCGAATGCCGATGCGAGGAACCACAGTCCCATCATAAAGCCGACCATCTGCTTCGGAGATAGTTTGGTGATCATAGACAGACCTATCGGCGAAAGGAATAGCTCCCCGGTAGTGATAACAAGATAAGCAAGCAGGAAATATATCATGGGCATCATGCCTGTATCTTTGCCTACCGCACCACCGAGATAGAAAATATAATATCCCGCTCCGAGGAATAAGAATGCAAGGCCGAATTTCATCGGAGTACTTGGGTCCCACTTTTTACGCTCCAGAAAATTCCACATCAGGGCAAAGAGTGGCGTGAGGAAAATGATATAGAAGGGATTGACAGCGTTGTTTACCATAGCAGAAGAAAGCTTGGTACCAAATACCGTCATGTCGACATTGCGCTCAGCCATCAGATTGAGTGAACCACCGCTCTGCTCATAGCAGCCCCAGAATACCACCGTAAATACGATCATGATCGATGCTGCCCATAGCCGCTGTCTCAGCTCCTTCTCAAACTTAAAGCTCTCATAGATCACATATATCAGCGCTGCCCCGCCGAGAGGATAGAGCAGAACCTCCATGATAGTGTGAAACTGCACTAAGAACACAGCTATCGGTACCAGCAGAAATGCACCTGTATACAAAGCCCACTCCATAGACATGATGCCCCCGACCTTTTGAGCCAGTTTCTCCGGCTCAGGAGGAAAGCCCTCCTCGCCCAGTATGCGCTGATAGGCCAAAAAGACGACCAGTCCCAGCACCATAAAGACACCCGCTATACCAAAACCTAAATGCCAGTTTATCTTAGTACCAAGATAGCCGCAAATAGCACCACCGAGGAATGCACCGATGTTTACACCCATATAAAAGATGGAATATCCAGCATCCTTACGTGGATCTTGCGCTGTATAGTAGCGACCCAGCAGACTTGATATATTTGGCTTGAAAAATCCATTGCCGGAGATCAGAAATCCGAGACCGAGGAAGAATGTAGCCTCTGAAGGAATGGCCAGTACGAGGTGACCGATAGCCATCAGAATACCTCCTAATACGATCGATTTGCGGAAACCCAATAGCCTGTCTGCCAGCCAGCCACCCAGCAGAGGCATAGTATAGACGAGGGCATTATAAGCACCATATTGCAAGTTAGCATCCTTGTCAGGAAACAACAGTACATGTGTCATATAGAGGATCAGGAGGGCCCTCATACCATAGAAAGAAAACCGCTCCCACATCTCTGTGAAAAATAGCATCCATATCTGTTTTGGCTGCTCTTTGTGATTGATTACATAGGCGACCCCTATCATCACTGCGCTGAATATGGCCCCTATTATGATCAGTAATACATCTAAATTCATTTTTTGAGTTTTGTTTATGTGCCTGTAAGTATAAAAGTTTTTTTCGAATATCAGGTAAGAAACGATGGTCCGCATAAACATGAAGGGAACTCGGAAAATCTTTTTCTGCAATACGTCAAACTCATTTAGAGCAGGGGTTTGAAAAATTGATCTATTTTCGCGCTTTAACTATATTTAATTAACCATCAATTTTGAAACACAATGAAAAAGACCTTAACCTTTGGCGTCATCGTTGCACTTATGATCACACTCGCATCATGTTCAAACAGCACTTCTACACCATCCAATACCTATACCTTTAAAGGCACATCCTATACTGCGTCTATTGTGGTAGCTTCAAATAGTTCGTTACAGGTCAGCAATTACTCGAGCAGCAGTGTGATTCTCGTTTTCACATCCTTTCCGACTACAAGTGGTACCTATCAGGTAGCTACCGGTACAGCACCAACTAATGCAAATCAGGTAGCAGTAAATTTTGCTAATCTAACTACGTCTGCCACTTATGCCGGCGCACCCTCAGGTATTGTCAATGCAACTGTAACTGTAGCCTCAAACGGCAAAATCACAGTGATTATTCCTGCGGTGACGTTAGCAGGAGTAGGAAACAGTTCTGACACAGGGCCATTCACAGCCAATTTGACCCAGCAATAAGCGATTATTGATAAGAAAAATGGCTTTTGGGCCATCTCTTTTTTACAGCCAGATACACTGTTTATTCGGCTGCATTTAATTACATGTTTTAAGGACCAATAAGATAATACTTCGATAGGCAGAAAGCTGCCTGAAGGATTTTCATTTAGCTGACTATAATAATATCTTTATTTTTTCGTTTGCTGTCTGAAGCTATGGATCTTCAATTAAAAATGTAATGAGAAATAATCTTTTTGTCCTCTTTATTTTGGCTGTCCTATTTTTTTCGTCATGCAGCAAGAACAGTAGCAGTGCAGGTAGCTGGGCCTTCGAAGGGGTGAGCTACAGCGCCGCCGGTGCGAGCTATTCGATAGTGAATAACACACTCACTGCTACCAGCGGTTCAAACAGTGATCCGGGCACATTGGTCTTTTATTTTCCCGCACTACCGGCCAGAAATGCCAGCTATCGGGTGGTGAATTATACCAGTCTTCCTCTTGACTCAGATCAGATGTATATCCAGTTTATCAATGGCATCAGTTCTTTCTATTACTATTCTACCGGGACTGACAATGTCAATGCAAATGTGAGCGTATCTGGTGGCAAGGTGAGTGTGAGCCTGCCCGCCGTATTAGTAAAATCATACTCAAGCGCTACATCCGACAGCGCAAAATTGACAGCAGTCATAAATCAGCAATAGGCTGCAGACATGAATGATCTTTTATTGCTTTAGATAGAGAGGAGCCTGCATAAAAAACCGGCTCCTTTTATTTTTTACCTTTTCGGGATTCATAATAAATGAATTTCATATACCTTCGCGACCTATAAAAAGATGATACATGCTCCAACTCACTGATGGTCACTATACCATAGGCG
>CAIXBT010000194.1 GCA_903917755.1 uncultured Bacteroidota bacterium | reverse complement strand
TACCCTTCCTTCTCTGGTCTCATTTGCGGGAAGAACAGCACCTATTGTATCGAAGCCTGATTGGTCATGAGCATGGCGAGGCGGTCGATACCGATACCGATGCCTGATGTAGGCGGCATACCATACTCCAATGCGCGGAGGAAGTCATGATCGATAAACATCGCCTCATCATCGCCGCGCTCCATCAGTTTCACCTGCTCTTCAAAACGCGCACGCTGCTCTATCGGATCGTTCAGCTCGCTGTAGGCATTGGCTATCTCCTGCCCGTTCACCATCAGCTCAAAGCGCTCTACGAGGCCCTCCTTGCTGCGATGCTTCTTGGTCAGCGGACTCATCTCTACCGGATAGTCAGTGATGAAGGTAGGCTGTATGAAGTTCTTCTCACATTTAGCGCTGAATAGTTCATCTATCAGTTTGCCTTTGCCCATCGTCTTGTCCACTTCGAGGTGAAGCGATTTGCAGACATCATATATCTGCTCTTCGGTCATGAAGCTTACATCGTGACCGGTGTATTCCTTGATCGCATCATATATCGTGATGCGGCGAAATGGTGCCTTGAAGTCGATCTTATTGTCACCCACTGTCAGTTCGCTTGTGCCGTGCATATCTGTAGCCACCTTCTCCAGCATACGCTCTGTGAAGTCCATCATCCAGATATAATCCTTATACGCTACGTAGAATTCCAGTATCGTAAACTCAGGATTGTGCTTGCGGCTCATGCCCTCGTTGCGGAAGTTTCTGCTGAACTCATACACCCAGTCAAAACCACCCACAATGAGCCTCTTGAGATAGAGCTCATTGGCTATACGAAGATAGAGTGGTATGTCGAGTGCATTGTGATGCGTAGTAAATGGCCGCGCCGCCGCGCCACCCGGTATGCTCTGCAGCACAGGTGTATCCACCTCCACCGCGCCATTTGCATTGAGGAAGTCGCGGATAGTTTTGACCATCTGTGTCCTTTTGAGGAAAGTTTCTTTCACGCCGTGATTGACCACGAGGTCCACATAGCGCTGACGAAAACGCTGCTCTGGATCAGAGAAGGCATCAAACACTTCACCGTCTTTTTCTTTCACTACAGGCATTGGCTTGAGAGCCTTGCTGAGTACTTTCAGTTCCTTGACGCGGATAGAGGTCTCGCCTGTTTTGGTCACAAAAGCCTCTCCTTTGGCACCTACGAAATCGCCCAGGTCTAGCAGGTGCTTGATCACCTCATTGTACATTGTTTTATCATCGCCGGGGCAGATATTATCTACGGATATGAATAGCTGAATGCGGCCGGTATTGTCCTGTATCTTGATGAAGCTGACCTTGCCCTTGCTATTAAGGCTCATGATACGGCCAGCTATGCAGACGTCTTTGTATATGTCCAGTTCATGTATTGGCTGCTCGGGGTTGGGATTCGCAGCTTTGATCTTTTCTACAGCATCCAGTATTTCTACTGCTGTAGCATTGACATCCCACATAGCCGCAGGATATGGGTCTATACCCAGCTCTGCAAACTTAGCCAGTTTCTCACGGCGTACTATTTCCTGTTCGCTCAGGTGCTCACTCATCTTGATAAATTTAGGACTGCGAATATATGAAATAGACGCTAGACATTAGACTTGAGACAATTGGCGAAAACAAAAATGCCGGTATCACAGGCTATTGGTATTATTTTCTATATTCAATTTCAAATTATTTAAATCATTGCTGCTCCAAAACGGCTTCCTGCGCAACTTACTCTTTCTCGATATAGAGACAGTGCCTGCATATGGCTCATGGGACATGCTGCCTGAGATAGACAGGCAAATGTGGACGATCAAGCATACTACCCTCAAGATAGCAGATGAAACCCCCGAAGAAGGTTATCTGAAAAGAGCTGGTGTCTATTCTGAATTTGCGAAGGTGATCTGTTTTTCCATAGGTGTGTTCTGGTATGATCGCGAGGCCAATGCAGACCAGTTTAGGCTGAAGTCGATCTATGGTGATGATGAGCACAAGCTGCTCAGCGATATGGCCACACTCTTTAATCAGCATTTTCCTAATGAGGACCGATATCGGTTTTGCGGGCACAATATCAAAGAGTTTGACATCCCTTTTCTCTGTCGCAGAATGGTCATACATGGCATCAAACTGCCGAACATGTTTGATATCTCCGGCAAAAAACCCTGGGAAACCGAGATGTATGACACCATGCAGATGTGGAAGTTCGGCGACAATAAAAACTATACTTCCCTCAAACTACTCACCCATGTACTCGGCATACCGAGCCCGAAAGAAGATATCGAAGGCAAAGATGTCTGCATGGTCTACTATGAGCAGCATGGCCTGAAGCGGATAGCAGAATACTGTCAGCGCGATGTAGTGACAGTGGCTAGATTATTGCTTCGCTTCCGCTATGAGCCGGACCTGCTGGAAGATATGGATGTGATAATAGCTGGATAGTCGTCTACTTACAGGAAATACTTATAGTTATAATCCGTCAGATGTTTTTCCTTCTCAGCATAAGTTGGATCAACCTTTTCGACCAACTTCCAGAATCTCGGAGAGTGATCTGCATGAATGAGATGCGCAAGTTCGTGGATCAACACATAGTCTATTACATCATCAGGCGCGAACATAAGCCTCACCGAGATATTGATATTGCCCTGGGTGGAGCAGCTGCCCCAGTTGGATGTATTGTATTTTAGTTTGACGGAGTTGATGGTCTTGCCGTAATATTTTCTGTTGAGCTCATGGATACGCTCGGCGACCAGTGGGGTGAAAAACTTAGACAAACAGCGCGCAACCAGATAGCTGTTGGTACTATCTTCGACCTCTTTGCTCAGGCCGCGTGCCAGAGAGATCACGATCTGGTCGTTAAACAGTTTAGCGGTGCTTTTAGCCGTATCGTGATAGAATATATTGATGCGAAAAGTATATTTACCCACAATGAGCATTTCGCCATTCACGTATTTACGCTGGGGCAGGTATTCGAGCAGCTGGGGGTTTTTGTCCAGTTTTCCTTTGGCCCATTTCAGAAAAGTGTCTATGTTTTTCTTCTTTTCGTCTATGCTCTGATTGGATGCCAGCCTGATCAGTACACCGTTTGAATTGACGGTGATACGGTTGTTAAACCTGCGCTCCTCCTGTATCTTGACGGGCACGGTCTGGCCATTGACCTCCAGCTCAAAGTCATCCAATTGTTTTTTGACCTCGGGCTTAGGCTTCTTTTCCTCAAAAAGATTGTCAAACAGAGATAGCAGCATATTACCTACTACAAAATTCAGCAATACGGGGCAATGAATGCGATGTTTTTTTCAACATTGGAAGGACAGATTAGTTATTGCTCTTTCAGATATTTCATTTTGGCAGGATCCAATACCAGCTCCATATACGGCCCGGTATTTATATGAAAATAGTTCCGGTTTAAAGACTTGACGGGGAGAAAGGCATCTTTGTTCAAAAACACCTTTTCTGCAGGGAAACTACAAAGTACTGCAATGTCGCTTCCTCCTGCTGTCACAAGCTCTATAGTGGGGGATTGGCCTTCATAAGCCGAAAAGAACAATGACTCGGTATGCCAATCTCTGCTAATATCCGCAATAGAATCCAATGACTCTGACCTTACAAACCATTTCGAATGCCCGGGTGCCTCCTGCTTGCATAGCACATTCAATTTTTTGATCACTTCAACCCTATGAGACAATCTCTGATGATCCTTAGAGAGCGTATGGCTAAATCCCCAAAACAGAAGCACGGCCATAGCCGCTGACACAAACATTCCATTAGCAGCATATAGTGTGCAAATGAAAATGATACTCTGCAAGAGTAAAAACAAAGTAATAGGATATAAAATCTTGGCCAGATAAAGATTTCCGGCATCAAGGTGGTACCGATTGCAGCAAATAAGCAATAATGGGGTGACCAGTATCCCGCAGTATTGGGCCTTGCTTTTTGATCTGGCAATGAAATATAAAGCCACTGCCATAACAATGGCCATAGCGCTATATTCGAAAAGGAAGTCCCATGTCAGTCCTAGCCAGTACTTCGGATCCAACGATCTGCCGTCCATCCGATTCATTTGGTCAAGGTCATAGCCTGATAGCAATGCCAGCCTACATATTACATTCACCAGGATAAAGATCAGCATAGGCATGGCCTTTTTGATCTCAGCAAGAGAAGGATAGATAAATGGTAGAAAAACAATCAGGACCAGAACCATCACAGGATGGCTCCAAATGATAAAGAACATGCAAACTGGCAATAATGCACTTTTGAATATGCTACTGTCCCTGTATTTGACTATGCCTGTATATAAGATCAGCAGGCTGCCCGACAGAAATATTTCATTAACGATCCAGTAAAAATTCGATCCATGAATGAGTAATGGTGCTGCTAAAACCGATGCGGCATAATCATATCTCTGCGTCAGTGCAATGATCAGAAAAGCGATCAATAGGTAATATATTGCATCGTTGATGCAATATATTACAGCGACTACCTTCATGGGTAGATGGAGCCAGAAGGCAGGAAAAAGGAGGAATTTATTTAGGATAAAAGCATATCGGTACATAGGAGTATGGTAGCCCGGTCCGGAGAACCAAACCATGTCTGAAGATGCTTCAAATTGTAGTCTGAGCTGATCATAGTATATTCCATACAGCTGCAACAAGGCAAAAGCAACAAGGCACACAAAAAAGATTTTTTTGGCAAAAGCTTCCGATGGGTTTCGTGTAGTGTGCATTTCCAACGTTAAATATAGATGAAATTGCAAAATAAGATATGCACTGCAGACATCATTGGGGAAGCTGAAATATATCACCATTGGCCGTCATAAAATTTATTCTATTTTTGACCGTCTATACACAAAAATAGCAAGCATCATGAACAGAAGAATGGAAGATGAACCCCAGATCCCGAGCAAACCGGATGAATTGATAGAAAAGTTCGCCGGCGGTGCGAAGTTTGACAATAAATTTCTGGAGCAGCGCAGGATATTTCTGTGGGGCCCTGTCACGGACGAGTCTGCCGAAAGAGTAGTAAACAGACTGCTGTTTCTCGAAGCCAATGATCCGGGCAAGGATATATTCTTTTATATCAACTCTCCGGGAGGCATGGTGACCTCAGGTATGGTCATGTATGACGTGATGCAGATGATCACATCTCCGGTCAATACCATCTGTATGGGACTGGCTGCATCTATGGGCTCGATATT
Source organism: uncultured Bacteroidota bacterium (assembly GCA_903917755.1). Taxonomy (GTDB): domain Bacteria; phylum Bacteroidota; class Bacteroidia; order Chitinophagales; family LD1; genus UBA1941. The sequence continues at coordinate 1,105 of CAIXBT010000194.1, read as the reverse complement.
GCTGGCCGGTGGAGAAAAAGGCAAACGTTCTATCTGGCCGCATGGTCGTGTCATGATACATCAGCCATCTATAGGCGGCATGTATGGTCAGGCTACTGATATCGAGATCACTGCCCGCGAAATAGACAAGACCCGTGAAATGAGCGCAAAGTTGCTGGCCGACAGAACAGGCAAGACCTTTGATCAGATCATGGCTGACTTCGATCGCGACTACTGGCTGAGTGCTGAAGATGCTTTGGCATACGGTATAGTGGACAGCATAGCTGATAAACTGAACTAAATGTCACGCAACGATCAAAATATAGAAATAGCAAAACTCCAAAAGGAGATCATCAGCAGGCTGGGGATCACGCAGGACAATGCCATTTTTAACTTCAAACAGAAAAATGACCTTGAGCGTTTCGATCTGGTGACCATCAATCCCAAGCATGAGCAGTCGTTTCTGTTTCACACCGTACATGGCACGGATAAGGTAGACGCGCTCAAAAAGATGCTGCAGTATATCTCCGAGCATTATTCAAAAGAAAGCAGCATGACGATCCAGTGGATCAAGATAGGGGACAATAAACTGCATACGTCTTACTTTCGTGCCAAGAATATGTATGAGGCGCTGGATAAGTTCTACTACGAGCGCGACATGAACCAATACAAGATATTCTCTATCACGTTGAATCCGGTGAGTTAAGTCGGGTATTATTTATAAGTTTTAGGAGATACAAAGTTTATAGTCTAAAGTCTCACATCTATTGACTAAAGTCTTTTTATGGAAAATTTCAATCCTGTAGCCAATTCTGTATTCTCTTCTTTTGAGATAGATCAGAGCTATCTGCCGGTGGCGGAGAATGAAAATGAGCGCTTTCAGGAGCTACGCAAGGTACTGATCACGCGGATCGAAGAGCTGATCCAAAAAGATGTCGAAAAGCTGAAATGGATACTGTATCGAATAGATGTGAACGAAAAAAAAGTCTATGATGCACTGGCAGCCAATGCTTCTCTGCATTATCCCGAAGTGCTGGCAGACCTCATAATAGAGCGCCAGATAGAGAAGGCGAGGACCCGCGCTCAGTTCAATGAGGGACCTTCAGACTGGAGTTTCGATGTGTAG
>CAIXBT010000193.1 GCA_903917755.1 uncultured Bacteroidota bacterium | reverse complement strand
GTGTTTGGTGTATTTGTAAACCAGATGCAGGTGCAGACCCGCTACGATGAATAACCAGGGCACAAGTGACATGTTCTCTACAGGATCCCATGCCCAGAAGCCACCGAAACTCAAAGATTCATAAGCCCACGCACCACCCATCAGAATACCGGTCCCGAGTATGGCCATGCTAAACAGCGCCCACGGCAATGCCGGTTTGACCCATCCGTTGTAATCGTTTCGTATCAATGCCGCGATGATAAAAGCAAAAGGGAATAATGTAGAAGCAAAACCGCAGAACAGCACCGGCGGGTGTATGGTCATCCAGTAGTTTTGAAGCAGCGGATTAAGACCATTGCCATCTGCTATCATGCTCAGATACTCAGGCCGCTGAAAGATAGGTGCCTGTGTCAATTCATTTCTCAATAATACGAAAGGATTGCTGCCTATATGATGCCCCAAAATATTGATGCCAAGCACCATAGACCCTAGAAATACCTGTGTGAGAGCGGTCATGCCGATCACCGGGCTCTCCCAGTCACGCAGGGTACGCATACCTACCCATCCCAATATCACAAGCCAGAACTGCCATAGCAAGAAACTACCCTCCTGCCCTTCCCAGAAACTGGAAATGATGTACTTCATCGGCAGCTGCTTCGATGAGTGATGCCATGCATAATGATACTCAAACCAATGATTCAGTATCATGACAAATAGCAATACGAAAACACCCAATACGGATACACCATGTACGATGAAAGCGCCTCTGCCTATTCCACGCCAGGACTTCTTGTCTTCATCTGCCTTTTTGAATTCGGCAAAGCTATAGGCAATGAATGAAAGTAACGCCGCACTGAAACTCAGTACCAGCAGAAAAAAACCCAGATGGCCGAGCCACAAATGCTCTCCAATGAATCCATGCGCACCAAAACGATCTTCTAAAAATCCCATATATTTTTTTAATAGCCTTATTGTAGTTTAACAAGCAGGGTCAAATATAGCGAATAGACCTTAGTAATAGTATTCAGACTATTGACTATAGGTTTTATTGGCGAATCTGTTTAGTATCAATGATCAAATTCTTCTTTTTGATATCATGAAAAATCCGCCCTTTTTCACACTCGCTTTTCAATTCAGTTGAATTTATTTTAATCTTTCTATTTATGTGTATTTATTTTACTTTCAATTAATTATAAAAATACATCGAATCTCTTTTTTTATGTTTAGCAAAACAATTCTAAAAACAAATCTAAAATCAACCTCGAGTTAGCCTTTTTGGCCGGCTCGATTCAAAATTGAATTTAATTTTATTTGCATTTTTCGTTTAAATATTGCATAAATTTGCAACGCTGCTGATCTGATAGGTTAAGTTCTGTTAAGCAGATGAGTGGGTTACGTCCAAAAGCACTATTTTCGGGTCTTTATGAATCTCCGTAATATTAATATCGTTCTTGCAGCTACTTGTGTGGTACTGCTCGGACTCGTAGCTATCCAGGTAGGCTGGATATATCAGAGCTATACCCTGCGCGAAGACCTGTTCGATCAGGGCGTATCTCAGGCCATGAATCAGGTAGCGCAATCTCTGGAGATGAATGAGGCCGACAACTACTTTCATAATGCAGGGTATCCCACAGCGGTCAACAAAATGTATGACACGCTGCAAACTTTGAAAAGTTACAACTCAAATGTAAGGCTGATAGACTCTACCGGTCAGAAGGCGATCAAGTTTGCATTTAGCGATACATCAGGGGCTTTCGTCTCTAAGTTTATCGGAACTGTGACCTATTTGCAGGAGCATCAGAGTCATCTAAATGATAATAAGCTCGACAATGTAAGGCTGCCCAACCGCAATGACCGCGAGAAAAAGCTGATCGAGGAACAGTTTAAAAAATACAATCACTTGTTTGAGGATCTTGCGGTCAAATTCATGCTTGATGACAAATGCCTCCGTGATCGTCTGGATTCCGGACGCATACACAGCCTCGTAGACCAGGAACTCAAAGAAGCCGGCATAAGGACCGACTATAGATATGCTGTGTTTGATCACTTTTCGCATGTGCCGATATTTGGCACACTGAAGGATGTGCCCAAAACTGAAAATGTGAATTATTATTCCATGCCGCTTTTTGCCAATGACCTCTATAAGAACTCAGGCATCCTGGTACTGTATTTTCCTTACAAAAAGAACTACCTCTTTCAGTCCATGTGGATCATGCTTGCCACTACCCTGTCATTCATTTTTGTGATCGCAGGAGCCTTTGGCTGGTCTTTTTTCATTATCTACCGGCAGAAAAAACTCGATCTGCTCAAGACTGATTTCATCAACAATATGACACATGAGTTCAAGACTCCTGTAGCATCCATATCACTGGCCACACAGATGATGAAGAATGAAAAGATACTGGCCGATCCGGAGAAGATAAAAAGATATTCAAGTATCATAGAGGAAGAAAACAAACGCCTCAGCGGGCATATAGAGAATGTGCTACAGGTCGCACGCTATGACAAGGGCGAGTTTAAGCTCAATATCACCGATATCAATATCAATGAACTCTTGAATGACATCTCTGATTCTCTCGAACTTCGAATTACAAATGATAATGGCGAAATGATCAGGCATCTGGATGCTCAGAACGCTTTGATACAGGGAGACAAGGCCCATCTGACCAATGTTTTTTATAATGTATTGGAGAATGCCATCAAATACCGCAAAGAAGATCCTCTCAAAATAATCCTGAGTACTCAAAGTACGAATAAGGGGGTGGTCATTTCGGTAGAAGATAATGGTATAGGTATCTCTAAGGATGACCAGAAAATGATCTTCGAAAAATTCTATCGAGTCCCTACCGGAAATATTCACAATGTAAAGGGATTTGGCTTAGGACTTAGCTATGTGAAGATCATCATTGATGCACATCGCGGCACAATAAAACTGGAAAGTGAACTGGGTCAAGGTAGTAGATTTGAAATATTTCTGCCATATTCTGCCTAATCGGGCCCTTAATTGCAAAGATTTGTTAAAATTGCTTTTCCTGTTAAACTGTTAAAATTAATAGTGTCTAAATTACATTAACAAATCACCCCAATCCCATTATGGCCATTAAGAGAAAGATACTTTTAGTAGAAGACGATACGAATCTTGGCAATTTGTTGCAGGATTCTCTTGAGTTGAAGAATTACGAAGTAACTCTCAAGCGTAATGGAGAAGACGGTTGGAATGAATACAAGACCGGCAAGTTTGATATGTGCATCCTCGATGTGATGATGCCAAAGAAGGATGGATTCACATTGGCCAAAGAGATCAGAAGGACCAATGCACAGATCCCGATCATATTTCTTACCGCCAAAGTTCTGAAAGAAGATACCATAGAAGGATTGAAGATAGGCGCTGACGACTATCTCACCAAGCCATTCAGCATGGAGGAACTCACCCTGCGCATGGAAAATATTTTCAAGCGTGTACCTAAGGCCGAAATGAGTGAGCAGAATGAATTTCATATCGGCAGATACATTTTCGACAATTCCAGCAGGACGCTGACCATAGG
>CAIXBT010000192.1 GCA_903917755.1 uncultured Bacteroidota bacterium | reverse complement strand
TTGTCTACCTTATTGACCACGAGAAATACATTGCCCTGATGCTTGCGCATGATCTTAGCAAAATCATCATCATAGTCTGTGATGCCGCATGAAGCATCTACCATAAACAGCAGCAGATCAGCTTCTTCCATCGCTATCAGCACCTGCTCACGAATGTGTTTCTCAAAAATATCCTCAGAATGGGCCACAAATCCGCCGGTGTCTATCACGTTGAATATCCTGCCGCCCCACTCGCATTCGCCGTATATACGGTCGCGCGTCACTCCGCTTATATCGTCTATGATCGCCTTCTTCTCGCCTATCAGACGGTTGAAAAGGGTGCTTTTACCCACATTCGGTCGACCTACTATCGCTACTGTAAAACCCATTGTTATTTTTATTTGATTCGGATGCCGCCTGCGGGTACCGAAGCGCGAAGGTAACAAATTTAAGCCGTTGGCCCTTCATCGGGTCCCGACCTGATCGAACTCCTCATGTTCAAGCTTCCCATGAGCATAGATAGTCCGGCATCATTTTCCACCCTCTATCGCGCCGCCATTGATCAGCCTTGCGTAGCCTATCACTTTAGCATATGAAACTTTTATGCTCAGTTTGTCTCCCTTTTTAATATTCAGTTTCTTCACATTTATTATCTGCATATCTCCACCTTGCTGACGTATGCAACTATTCACCAGTGTCTGATCAAGTTCGTTCACTGAGATCGATTGAATATAATTTCCCATGATGGTCACCGTTTCACCCCCGTTAGATATACCGGAGAAAGTCTTCTCGTCTTCTCGACCCTTGCGCTCATCCGCTTTGCTCTGCACATTGGCCTGACCCGGGTCCAGCTCCATGCCATCTGGCCGTGTCAGCGTATAGGTGCATCCCTTAGCGTGCACGATCTGAAGGGTAAACCGCCCGCCCGACTTGATATCAGACATGTATACGAACATCTCCTGATTAGTGAAACCGATCTGTATATCGTTATGCTCTTTGTCATTGATCAGTATCTTCCGGATGTCCTGATTGGTAGCGCAGCTGCCCTTGATCCATGCAGTAGGGTTATCTTTTTTGGCTGTGCCCTTGAATGTGATCGTCTCCAGAGACTCATCCTTACATTCTGTGAAAACGCCTTTGGCATCCACCACACCACATTTGCCGGCCAGCACGACCACAGCCTTTCCCTCCTTGAATGAATTCATATCACCCCCGCAGTGATAGCATCTTTTATAAGCCTCATCGGTTTGTTTATCATATTTGATAGGTACTATGGCCACACCGGTTTTGTTTATGAAACCGATCTTGCCGCCCAGCTCCACATAGGCTACTCCATCGGCGAAACTCGTGGCATAGTCATATTTCATAGGGATCACGAGGGTACCGGTCTTATTGACGAAACCGCATTTGCCGGCCACGATCACCGGTGCCAGCCCTTCATGAAAGTATCCCGCCTCATCATATTTAAAAGGGATCTTGGTCGCCCCTGTAGCATCTATATAGCCCCATTTGCCATTAAGCTTTACTCCCACCAGATTTTCGTACTCTTCGGTGAAGGTCACATTGGTACTTTCATCATAGCGAGCGGGTATCACCAGCGTTTCGACCAGCGGGTAACCCATCTTATCTTTCTTATAAGTACTCGGATAACCAAAGCCATACTTGCCATTGACCATCGTGCGGGTCAGGGTGGATTGCTGCGCGAAGCAGATGAGAGTGCATAGCATAGCGACACTCAGGATGAGGAAGTACTTTTTCATGTTGATCTGGTTTTATGAGATTGTATCGCAATGTACAAAACGATTTTTGATCCTGGCCGGGTAGTCAAAAAAATAAAATGATGCCCAGTGCCAAGCACCATTCATTGCATCCCGACCTATCATATTATTCCTATTTTTGAGCAATGAAAGTAGCAGTTTTCAGAAAGGCACACTTCAATGCAGCACACAGGCTCTATCGTCCCGACTGGACCGATGAGAGAAACAATGAAGTGTTCGGCTTGTGCAGCAACCCTAACTATCACGGCCACAACTACTACATAGAGGTCCGGGTGACGGGCGATATAGACCCCGAGACAGGCTATGTCATAGACCTGAAGATACTCAACGAAATAATCCGCGAGGAGATCACAGAGCGCTTCGACCACTCCAATCTGAATGAGGACCAGCCCGAATTCAAATACCTGAACCCCACCGGCGAGAACATAGTCGTAGTGATCCATGACCTGATCCGTGCCCGGCTGGATGCTAAGTATACGCTCAAGGTGCGGATCTGGGAGACCGACCGCAATTACTTTGAATATCCTGTCAGTTTTGAGTAATTTCATACATGCTTAGGGCTTTCCTGTTTTTTATCATTTTTTTATTTGTTCAGACCGGCCGCACCTATGCGCAGGTATGCCACAGTTTCGAGTTTCTTAATGATAATATTCATGGCCACGTAAGGACGCTCTCAGCAGACTCCATAGGCCTGGCCCCGACTGCCGATTATGATCTGGTCTATCATCGCATATCCGTATCGGTAGATCCCGCTGTCAGATATATCAACGGTAGTGTGCTGTCCTATTTCAAACCGCTATCATCGCTCACACAACTATCATTCGACCTCACAGATACCCTTTCTGTAGATTCAGTATACTACCGGGGCATGAGCATTCATAGCTACACACATACCGGCAATGCCCTCACGATCAGCTTTGCACAGGCCATCTCCGCGCTCGATTCGGTCACAGTCTATTATAGCGGAGTGCCGCCCACGAGCGGCTTCGGCTCTTTCTGCACGGGTCTGCACGATTCTGTGCCTATGCTATGGACACTCTCGGAGCCATACGGATCGAGAGACTGGTTCCCGGGCAAGATGACCCTGACAGACAAGGTCGATTCACTCGATTTCTATATCAATATCCCTGCGGGAAATAAAGCCGCATCTAACGGGCTGCTGATGGACACGGTGCAGATCGGCAACTGTGTAACCTACCACTGGCAGCACCGCTACCCGATAGCCAACTATCTCATCGCCATGGCAGTGACCAATTATGCTGCCTATGCAGATACCGTACCCACTACTTATGGCAATATCTACGTGCTGAACTATTGTTATCCCGAGGCGCTCACTGACTGGCATACCGCCGATACGAATATCTCTGCCGCGTTGCAGCTATACTCCCGTCTGTTCGGACAGTATCCCTTCATCAAAGAGAAATACGGCCATGCACAGTTCGGATGGGGCGGAGGCATGGAGCATCAGACCATGAGTTTCGTTTACAACAGTAGTTTTGAACTGATAAACCATGAGATGGCGCATCAGTGGTTCGGAGATAAACTGACCTGCGGCAGCTGGGCAGATATATGGCTGAATGAGGGATTTGCGGTGTATCTCTCCGCCCTATGCTATGAATATATCTCACCTCAATGGTGGATGGCATGGCGCGTATCAACCCTCAATAACGTCATAGCCAATGCCAACAAGGGCTCGGTATTCTGCACCGATACCGTATCTGTGAGTCGCATATTCAGTGCGCCGCTTTCATACCGCAAGGGTGCCTATATCCTGCACATGCTACGGTGGGAGCTGGGTGACAATGATTTCTTTTCGGCACTGCACAGCTATGTGAATGATAGCAGCCTGATCTATAGTTTCTCCAAAACTCAAATGCTGCAGCAGCATCTCGAAACCCAAAGCAACCGAAACCTCTCGGCATTCTTTTCGCATTGGTTCAATGGAGTGGGGTATCCTTCATATACATTGGATTGGTCGCAGACCGGCAGCAGTGTCTCATGTCGACTCGATCAGAGCACATCAGACCCTTCGGTCAGTTTTTATGCCATGCATGTACCCGTCAGGTTTTATGGAAACGGGATCGACACCACCGTGATCATTAACCATACATTCTCGGGGCAGGAGTTCTCATTTAACGTATCATTTACTATTGACTCCGTACGGATCGATCCAGAGCTATGGCTACTCTCAGGAAATAATACAGTGAGAAAATTGCCGATACTAGATGCCGAAAATTTCATGATCATTTATCCGAACCCCATATCAGACATGATGACCATCTGGTATGATTCTAAAAATCTGAATCAGCTCAGCTATTCTATCTGGGATATGCAGGGCAAAAAAGTGTCGGAGAACAGTCTGAGCGGCAGCGATTATTACACGACTTCGTTGGCGGGTCTGACGGGTGGTGTATATATCATTAAGGTCAATACCGAACATGGCAGTACCTCACAGCGAATAGTGAAATACTGAGAGATCAAAACCTGCCAAAAGTGCAGACAAGAGTCCTTTAGCACATATTTTGATGCAATAATTAGAAAATCGATAAGCTATGTTTTTCATTTTTGTTTTACTGGGCATCTTTGCACTCAGTTGGGTGGTTCAGGCACGCATGAAGGCTAAGTTTCAAAAGTACTCTGCGGTGACCTTTCATGGCAATATGACCGGGGCTCAGGTAGCTGCCCGAATGCTGCATGACAATGGTATCAATGACGTAAAGATCCAATCTGTAGACGGCAAACTGACCGATCACTACAATCCTTTTGACAAAACAGTCAATCTGTCTCCCGATGTCTATAACGGGGTGAGCGTGGCAGCAGCCGCTATAGCAGCCCATGAGTGCGGACATGCGGTGCAGCATGCCAAAGCATACTTATGGCTGGATCTGAGGTCGAGGGTCATCCCGACGGTTAGTTTCGCCTCCCGCTGGACCCAATGGATACTCATGGCGGGCATATTCCTGATATGGGCCGGGCCTCTGGGTATATTGATCCTGGCCATCGGTGTCCTGCTCTTTGCCATCACTACCCTGTTCACATTTATCACATTGCCGGTAGAGTTTGATGCCTCAAACAGGGCTCTCAGATGGCTCGACAGCAGTGGTTTGGTCAGTCCTCAGGAACATTATATGGCCAAAGATGCCCTATCCTGGGCGGCCATGACATATCTGGTTGCAGCTTTGGCAGCCCTCGCCAACCTGCTTTATTATGCATCTATCCTCATCAGAAGGCTACAATTTTTGAGAAGATAAGTGATTGTTTTATAGTTAAGAAGCTTTGTTTTTTATCATTTATAACAACATATTAAATTCTAATTTAACTATTTTTTCAGCGAAAGTCATTATTTTATCAATGAAATAACATCATATTTGCTTTAGAGACTAACACAAAAGCAAAATGATGATAGAAGAGAAAGCATCGAAAACGATCTTCGGAAAATGCAAGGATTACACCCGCAACTATGAAGTGCAGGAACAGGGACTATATCCTTATTTCCGCCCCATTCAGGAAAGTGAAGGGCCGGTAGTACTCATGGAGGGCCGTCATGTGGTCATGGCCGGCTCTAACAACTACCTCGGCCTAACTGCCCACCCCAAAGTAAAGGAAGCCGCCATCAAAGCCATCGAAAAATATGGCACAAGTTGCTCTGGGTCGAGGTTTCTGACAGGTACCATAGACCTGCATGTCAATCTGGAGAATAAACTGGCAAAATTCATGGGCAAGGAGTCCGCCCTGCTTTTCAGTACGGGTTTTCAGGCAGGGCAAGGGGTGATCGTGCCGCTGGTAGGTCGCAAGGACTATATCTTCTCTGACCGCGACAACCATGCCAGCATCGTGGCAGGCAATATGATGGCCTCCAGCATGCAGACCGAGGTGATCAGATACAAGCATAATGATATGGCAGATCTGGAGAGCAGGCTCTCTAAACTCCCCGCAGAAGCAGATAAGATCATCGCCACCGATGGGGTGTTTTCGACCTTCGGCACAGTGGCAGACCTCAAAGGCCTGAGCGAAGTAGCTAAAAAATACAATGCCGCTGTATTGGTCGACGATGCACACGGATTCGGGGTGCTGGGTCCCGATGGCAAGGGCACAAGCCATATGTTCGGCGTACAGGATGATATAGATCTGGTGGTCTGCACCTTTAGCAAGACGCTGGCATCTCTGGGTGGCTTCGTGGCGGG
>CAIXBT010000191.1 GCA_903917755.1 uncultured Bacteroidota bacterium | reverse complement strand
CGGGGGTGCCGTAGGCAGGGGTGGAATCATAGCTCGCAATACGGAGAATACATTATAACCACATAGAAATATAGAATGAGGAAACGGCTGTTGCTCTCACAGATCTCACATATGCATGATGCCTGTCAATATGCTTCATGAAGGCAGTCATGAGCAACCATCCGATGTCAGCCTACATTTGTACCTGCATTATATTATCAAGTATAAACTCTATAGTATGAAAATCTTTAAATTCTTATCAGTTTTTATCGCATTATCAATACTCATAACCATGCAGAGTTGCGACAAAAGGTATCATTCCGATGTGTGGGTTCAGTTGAATAATAACAGTAGCGATTCTGTTTATTTCTTTACAGATAATAATCTTACACTTAGCATGGTGAGTCCACATTCACAACTTACACGTTTAGATTATTCGGGTGATTTCGATGACGAGTCATACGCATATGGAAACGTTTACTTAAAAAAGAAAGGGAGTTTGCTGGAAGTAGACGGACAGACTACTTATAAATTATATATGGAAGAAGGTCGTCAATATCCGGATGCCATTCTTAATTGGAATGGTACCACACTATCTCAGCAATAAGGATATTTACATTCAGGTATTCTAACCGTATCGGTCGAAGCTCAATTCCAGTCAAGGATCAGTGTCCGCGTGCCAATGTATTCGCAAACTCAGCGCATATGTGCAGGCCTGTGCGGGGCGCAGTTTTTTAACCTATAATATTCTGTAGGGTGAAATCCTTTGTCTATTAGTTTTTTCCAGGCCTCGCAGGCGCCATTTTTATCTCCTGTCTGATACAGGCACAAGCCCAGGTTATTGGCTGCAAAAGAATTGCTCGGATCAAGGCTGCAAACAGACTTATATAGCTTTAGCGCTTTCTCATAGTTCCCTTTTTCGCAGGCTGCATTTGCCTTTGCCTCGTCGGGGTCGGTGATATTCGGGTTGATGATGGGCAGCAGTTCACCACCGCTGACACGAAACATGATGGGCAGCACGAAACTCACCCTGACCGCTTTGCCTTGCTGCTTGCCCGGCTTAAAATCTTTTAGTAATCGGACCACTCTAAGCGCCTCTGCATCTATCGATGGCCACAAGCCCCTCTTGACCGCAAAACTATCCAAACTCCCGTCCTCATTGACCACGAATCCAAGCACTACCCTGCCCTGTAGATTCATTTCGCGGGCATCAGAGGGATATGTGATGTGCTGCTGTATCAGTTTCATCATCGCTTCATCGCCTCCGGGATATTCCGGCATTTGCTCCACTACCTGAAATATTTTGTCAGATACCACGGGGACGGGCGGATCGACATTGTCCTGCGCATGGAGGATGGCGGAACAAAAAAGGAAAAGAAATAAATAGGGGAGTGCTTTCACGGGCTAAATGTTTAGAAATCTAAAATAACAATAAAAGAATTAGGTCAAAACAGCTGCTATGCACGCTCAGCCCAATAAAAAAGCCGCTCCATATCGAAGCGGCTCTAACCAAATTAAAAGCAATGAAATATCATCCTTTCTTTTTGCAGGCATCTGTGCAGCTGTGGCCTTTTTCGCCATGTGCATAGGCATGATGCTCTTTGGTGCAGGCCTTGGTGCAGACATGCTCTTTCATTTTCATTTCCTTTTTAGGGGCTTCTTTTTTGTCGGTTTGTGCCTGTGCAGCTACCATGATACCGGCCATAACCATCATCAGCATTACTTTTTTCATTTTTTAAATTGTTTTGGGTTAATGAATAATTGTAGGGTAATACGTCTGAGATAAAATTTCCTTACAGCATCAGACAAATATTTCTGATCCTGCATAAATGTAGTGCTTTAAAACAACCTAGAAATAAATATGTGTTAAAACATACAATGTGGTACAATTTTTTCTGTATAAATGCTTTATGTACTAAATATTACAACCCGATAAAACCCAAAAGATGTACAGAAAAGACTTTCTCAGTTCTGCATGCGCGCTCT
>CAIXBT010000190.1 GCA_903917755.1 uncultured Bacteroidota bacterium | reverse complement strand
CCCATTAACAAATTTTTACGTGCAATACATTTAAAAATAATGTAATGTTTTGTCAATATCATTTTCTTTGCAAAAAAATGATGATGAGATTTCTTTTGGGCTTTATGTTTCTATTGGTGAGATCTGTTTCCGCTCAGGAGATCGTTTTCAATATGTCTGCATTCGGTGTCAATTTTGGGAAAATGACAATTACGAAGGTCAAGGAAAATGACAGCACGGAGTTTTACACACTCATTGCAAAAGGCTATCTGAAAGTCTTGTGGCTCGAGCGCAATGATGAAACAAAGCACCAGGTCAGATACTGCAATGGAAAGTTAATATTCTCGTCATATGTACAGATAGAAAACGGAGTGACTAAACGCTGGACAAACATTTCAAACAATGGCAAAGAATACCTGGTAAACTCCTATCGTGGCAAAAGAACTTTTGGCGAAGCACCTGTTTATTCCATCATGTCACTTTATTTCAGCGAGCCCAAGAATATTCAGCGCATTTTTCATGAAGCTGAAAGTGAATATATCTCGCTCAAACACACAAACGGAAACACGGTAGAAGTCAGCACCTCAGACGGCAATAAAAGTATTTACCGATTCTCTAAAGGTGTACTGAATGAAATAGAGTTTCATATCTCTGTGGCAACGGTCTATGCCCGTCGGGCAAATTGAAACTACATTTGCTCGACGATCAAATCTGCCTGAGCCTCATCAGAAACAGCTTGTTTCCTATCTGCCACATCCTCGCGTGAGGTTTTGCATATCTTGTCCCAGATGTATGATAGTTCACCATAGTTGCTCACCACATCTGAGTGATGCACATTATGCCAGCCTGAGCTATTGAGACCTATAGGCAGGGTTATTTTTTCTATCCATTTAAATGTCACTCCGCAATGCAGGTAGAGGTTCAGTAATACAAAAGCTACGATAGCTGTCATATATAATGGCACAAAATGTTTAGCAGGCGGATAGCAGATGATCAGGACGGGCCAGAAGGTAAGAACGGCTTCGAATGGTCCTACCGCAAAGCCCGCAAAAGGAGTCGGATCCTTAAAGGAATGATGGTTCTTGTGAAAGGGGAAAAGCAATTTGGTATGCAATATCCTGTGCTTCCAATAAGAATAGGCATCAATCATTATGATACCTGCGTACATTTCCAGTACTACCATCCACCAGGTGAGGCCCATTTCCTGCAGGGTCCATGCATATCCGGTGGGCAGGCCTGCACGATATAATCCTATTGGCCAGGCTGCCAGGCAAGCAGCTACAAACATAGATCGGCTGGTATCGAATATTTCCCTTGCGATGGGTGGATCCTTTCGTCTTTCACCCTGGATCCTGCTGCCCTGACTTTTGGAAATGGAATAAAGCAGCTGGCTGATACCCAGTACTGCCGCCATAAGACCAAAGAAAAGAATGAACAGACTGCTGTAAAACATCTGAGGGCTGGGATGAAGCGATCCGATCAGAAAAAGAAAAACAAGGATAGCCCAATCTATGCCCGGTGCCAGACGGTGCATGTTTATTAACTTACGAAATGGCGAAGGCTCAATATTTCCCATAGTGAATAATTTACATGCGAATCTAAGACATAGATGTTGTTCTTTGGATATATGTTTCGATAAAATAAGTAAACGTGTGAAGTGAATCGGTGAATCGCAAT
>CAIXBT010000189.1 GCA_903917755.1 uncultured Bacteroidota bacterium | reverse complement strand
TGGGCTGCTGTCTCCGCCCGTTTATACACGTCCAGAAGAGTTTCATGGTCTGAAAGTGCCTGATATCCTGCTCTCAGGTCATGACAAAAACATCTCTGAATGGCGCTATGAGCAGGCCCACGAAAGAACCAAACAGAGGCGGCCCGATCTGCTGTGATAGCCCGCTCTATTTTTCTTTGCTGATGCAGTCGGTAAGTTTTTTCAGTATACGCTTGATAATGGCTTCAATGGTCGGTTTTAAAATGAAATCCGGCATCAGTCTGAGCGCATTCACATTGAGTGTCACCATCACATCTGCCGTAGATGAGTCACCATCACCATCATGCACTTCGATCTCCATATAGGGATAAAATGGCCCGTCATTACATTTGGTGGCAATAAGTTTGCCCTCCGTGAAGCCCACTATTTCATATTCGAGATCTATGTCAAAGCCGAGAAAGTGCGTGATTTCTTTAAAGCGGGTCCCTTTCAGGTTAGTGCCACTTGATTTCTGAGTGATGATCGTACTATCGACTATCAGCATAAACTCCTTGCGGCGGTTGATCTGACGCAGATATTCGAATGCCTGTTGCCGCATTCTTTTAAATTCGAGCTTGTAATTGAAGGTTAGTGTTTTATTGCCCGGCATAGCACATGTATTATGTAAGCAATCTACAATCGATCTCATTGAATTTTCATGAGCCTACTCAACCTCGCCAATGACTTTGATCTCATGTTTCCTTGAAACGATAAATATTGTATTTTTAATAGGCATGATAAATGAATTGATCGAAAATGTATATAGCAAGTATGGTAAGGATTATATAGAGTCCCTGGCCATCGAAACCCTCTGTGGCAATGTATATAAGATATGGATCAATGGTTTTGAAAAGATCGCAAAAGAAGAACTAAGTGATCATTCGATCGATATGGAGTATGACCTTAGAGGGCTCACCATTTTAAAAGTCGGATCTGATGTTTCGAGTATTCTTATTGAACTTTCGGACAGGCGATTTATAGAGATGGATGTGAACGGTGGCCTCTTCGACGAAGGTGGTGATAATGGCGGTCTGTATTATCAGGTATCTCCTTCAGCCGAGTATGATGATTGGAAACTCAGTTTTGAAAAATATATGCAGGTGCTTTCGGTAGATAATTCATTCGCAGGTATTAAGACAAATCCAGCCGCTAGTCCGCCTGACCTTAGCTGGCGGCAGCGCATCGCGCATTGGTTTGCATCACCTTCTTAGCGTGAGTATTTTTCACTCGTGCTGTCAGTATATTCTACGGAAAACACCATTTATTGTCAGAAAAGGACAAGGTTTGCTCAAATAGACAAAAGTACTTTTGCCATCAAATATTTCATTATGGAAAGTACAGAGAGAAAGATCGGCGAAATGTTCACATCTTCAGGATTAAAGAAGATCACGCCCTGGTATCAATTTTCATTTGCTATTGCCATAGCGCTGATAGCTATGCTGATAGGCAAGTATTATCAATCAAAGGATCTCCTGATCTATGGCGGAAGTTTTGCACTTGTTTTTTTTGTTTTATGGAATCCCTGGCTTGTGCTTTTAGCTCAAAACAATAAAGCTTATTTTTATAATTCATTGATGGCATATTTTATCATGAACATGGTGATCTATGGATTGATGTATCTCTGGGCCGGGGTATCAATAATCAATTCTCCAGAGATAGCCATTCTATTGTTTTCCACCTCCTTTTACGGGATTGTCTCTTACCTTACGATGCTGGCTATCAAAATGTTGTTCCTTGACATGAGTGAAGGAGGTATATGATCATTTATAATTTTTCTTGCGGAATGATTCGGGGGTGATGGCTGTATATTTTTTGAAGAATTTGACAAAATAAGAATGATCAGGGAAATTCAATCGGTTAGCGATCTCCCCGATCGGCAGGTCGAAATTGATCAGCAGACGTTTCGCCTCCAGTAATACTCTATTGCGGATCACCTCTCCGGCAGATGCACCCAGCCTTTCTTTACAGATAGTATTGAGTTGATGTGGCGTCACGAAAAGCAACGGTGCATATTCTTTGGGCAGTCTCATCTGCAGGTAGTTGCGCTCAATCAATTCTTGGAAATCCCGGAGTAATCTGCTTCTGTTATTTCCTTCTGATATGGGCTCATTATCAGGAAGATCTATGCATGCGAGTATCAGAATTTGCAGGAGTAGTGTGGCGATCATGATGGGAGATGATGCCAGATTGCCTGATCGTTCGTTTACAATTGATTCGAATTTTTCCTCGACCAGAAGTTGTTGCCTTTTGCTAAGCTGCACCACTTGCTTGTTAATATCCAGACCTAAAACCGGAAATTGCTCGATCAGCTTCCCATCAAAAAACAATCTATTGAAGAAGTCTGCTGAGAAATTTACTATAAAGCCATCTACATCTCCCTTAAACTGCCAATGGTGTATCTGTCCCGGTCTCATAAAGTATATCATACCTTTGCGAACCGGAAAACGAACAAAATCTATAGTATGCTCCCCACTCCCTTTGGTAAAGAAAACAATGTGATAGAATAAATGCGTATGCGGCACTTTGAGGTGCGGGTTGTCAGATAGATAGGTTTTGAACTTATCTGCATTCAGGATATTGTCAGGCAGCTTATTGGCAGCTAAATGAGCGATATCAAAAGAAGGATAAACCGGCATATTCATTTGTATGTAAAGGTAAGAAACATATCAAAATGATACAGTGAGCTATGTAATTGGTATTGTTACATAGATATGTATTGGATTTTTCTTCAAAGAAATATTTGCATAATTCAAAGAGAACGCTATATTTGCATTCCGTTTTCAAAAAGTCTTGAGAACGTCACCGTCTCCGTTGAAATGATTTCGCTGCTTATTCCAAGTGTACCAACACTTTTGGCGACTTCATGAACCTCGGAGATTAAAATCGAAGAAAAAATGAAAGTCAAAGTACTAACACAAGAAGGAAAAGAAACAGGCAGGGAGATCGAACTAGCCGACTCTATCTTTGGTATCGAGCCTAATGACCACGCGGTCTGGCTTTCTGTACGTCAGCATCAGGCTGCACTGCACCAGGGAACTCACAAATCAAAAGAAAGATGGGAAATATCCCGTACTACTAAGAAGGCTTTTCGTCAGAAAGGTACCGGTGGTGCACGTCGTGGTGATATGAAATCTCCGCTCGTACGTGGTGGTGCAAGGGTTTTCGGACCTAAACCGCACTCTTATGATTTTAAGATCAATAAGAAAGTAAAAGATATAGCTAAGAAATCAGCTTTCGCATACAAGGCTAAAGAAAGCAATATCATAGTAGTAGACAACCTTAACATGTCTGCGCCTAAAACTAAGGACTTCATATCTATACTGAAGAACCTCAATGTAGCTGATGTCAGATCTCTCATACTGATCAGCGAAGCAAATCAGAATGTATTTCTCTCCAGCCGCAATATTCCAAAGACATCAGTGATCGAGGCTACACAAGCCGGTATCTTTGAAGTAATGAATGCCAAGAAGATCGTAATGACTGAGCTGGCTGTAAAGGAACTCGAAGCAAATTTATCTAACAACTAATTAATCTGAAGGACAATGAGTAATATCCTTATCAAACCGATAATAACTGAAAAATCTACCAAGCTGGGCGAAAAATTCAATCGCTATGCATTCCGCGTAGACAGAGATGCCAATCGCCTTCAGATCAAAAAGGCCGTTGAAACTACTTACAATGTAAAAGTGGAAGACGTCAATACTGCTGTGATCCCGGGCAAACTGAAAGTGCGCCAGACCAAACAGGGTATAGCAAGAGGTATGAAAGCCGCTTTCAAAAAAGCCTATGTAACATTGAAAGAAGGTCAGGAAATCGACTTCTACGGAACTGTGTAAAACCTATAACTTAAAACTTATAACCAATTATAGCAGATGCAAAACTGCTGATAACACAAAGCAAGAATAAAATGGGAATTAAAAAGTACAAACCGACCACCCCCAGTATGCGTTTTACGACGCTGCTCAACTTTGACGAGATCACCACGCGTGAGCCGGAAAAGACGCTCCTTACCACCATGAATGGTACAGGAGGACGTAACAAAAGCGGAAGAATGACCATGCGCTATACAGGCGGTGGACACAAACGCAGGTATCGTATCATAGACTTCAAACGCGACAAGTTCGGCGTAGAAGGCACAGTATCTACTATCGAGTACGATCCGAATCGTACATCATTTATCGCACTGGTACTATATAAGGATGGCGAAAAGAGGTATATCCTCGCTCCGCAAGGCCTGAAAGTAGGTACAGTGATCAACTCAGGCAAAGATGTGGCTCCTGAAATAGGAAACACTCTCCCTATGGAAAACATTCCACTCGGTTCTATCATCCACAATATAGAACTGCATCCTGGTAGAGGCGGTACGATCGTAAGATCTGCCGGTACATCTGCTCAGCTGATGGCTAAAGAAGAAAGATTTGTCGTTATCAAATTGCCTAGCGGTGAGGTTCGCAAGATCCTGAAACAATGTCTGGCTACTGTAGGTTCAGTATCTAATGCTGACCACAATCTCCAGTCTCTCGGCAAGGCAGGTCGTAAACGTTGGATGGGTATCCGTCCTCGTACCAGACCGGTAGCGATGAACCCGGTAGATCACCCGATGGGTGGAGGTGAAGGCCGCGCATCTGGCGGACACCCACGCTCACGCAACGGTATCAAATCTAAGGGCCAGAAGACACGTACTCCACGCAAAGCATCTGACAAGGTGATAGTACAACGTCGCAAAGGGGCTATAGCCAATCAAAATAATAAATAATTAGCAAACACGAATAAGACATAAACAATGGCAAGATCGATTAAAAAAGGACCATATGTAGCATTCAAACTTCAGAAAAAAGTGGATGCTCTCAATGCAGGTACCAAGAAGACCGTTATCAAAACATGGTCAAGATCATCAATGATCATACCTGACATGGTCAATCATACTTTTGCAGTACACAATGGCCACAAGTTCATACCGGTGTATGTAACGGAGAACATGGTGGGACACAAACTCGGTGAGTTCAGCCCTACCCGTCTGTTTAAGGGACACGGAGGCAAGAAAGTTAAGTAAATAGAAAAGAGATATTAGACAAGAGACGATAGACTGGATCAAGGTCGAAGGTCTTAAATCATAAATTAAAATAAGAAATAGCAAAATGGAAGCAGTTGCAATATTGAGAAACAATCCTAGTTCACCACGTAAGACACGTCTGGTAGTGGATCTGATACGCGGCAAGAAAGTCGAAACAGCTTTGGATATACTGAAGTTTCATAAGAAAGAATCTGCCGGCAAACTTGAGAAGCTGCTCAAATCAGCGATCAATAACTGGGAACAAAATAATGGCCTGAAGCCTGAAGATCATGAACTGTACATCAAGTCAGCTCAGGTGAATGCAGGTGCTACCATCAAGCGTTTCCTCCCTGCACCACAAGGCCGTGCATATCGTCTGCGCAAACGCAGCAACCATGTGACACTGATAGTGGATAGCAAAGTGCCCGTAGAATTTGAATCAGCTGCTGATTCTGAAACTACTGAAGCTTAATAAGTTATAATACTCTTAATGAAATATTCAGAAGCCCCGATAAGGGGCTTTTTATTTTTGAGGAATCTAGTACAATCCCATTAACATCGGAATTACGAACCGAACACTGACCGGTTTGCCATTCAATATTCTCGCGAAAAATATTTTCCATAAACGAATAGTGAAATTCCTCTTTTTTCAAAAAAAGTGTATTTTACTTTAAAATCAAATTTATGGAAGCTAATACTACCACTCCCACCCTCTCTCAACAGGAAATACAAAACATCTACAATGATGCCGCTACTCAGCTGATAAACGGCAGAACCAATGATGAGGTCATAGAAATGATGACAAGAAATGGCTTTACCACTCAGGAAGCCT
>CAIXBT010000188.1 GCA_903917755.1 uncultured Bacteroidota bacterium | reverse complement strand
TCGGCTCGGGTGTAGCAGAAACTTTATTTCAGGGCAGGACCCAGATAGAAGGGCAGGAGATAAGGCTCGAAGGTATAAAACTGAAGGTGATAGGCGTGTTTAAAAAGGAAGGTGACAACATGATAGGATGGACACTGGATAATATGATCATGGTGCCCTATTCTGTGATGAGTACCTTCATCAATACCAATGGCGGCGGTGATGGTGATCCGCTGCTCGCTGTGAGGCCCAGACAGGGCATACCTACAGAAGAACTGAAGTATGAAGTAAAGGGAGTGATGCGCTCAGTCAGGAGGCTCTCTCCGGTGCAGGAAGATAATTTTGCTATCAATCAGATGAGCCTGATCACTGATCAGATATCGTCATTGTTTGTGTTTGTGAATATAGCAGGGATGTTCATCGGTGGATTTTCAATACTGGTAGGAGGATTCGGCATAGCCAATATCATGTTTGTATCAGTGAAGGAGCGCACTAATATCATCGGTATCAAAAAAGCTCTTGGAGCCAAACAAATATATATCCTGCTGGAGTTTCTGCTGGAGGCTATCATGCTGTGCCTGATAGGAGGGGGGATGGGTCTGCTGATGGTACTTGGTCTTGCCACATTAGCCAATGTTCTGCTAAAACATGCGGAGTCAAGTTTTGTGTTTCACATCACAGCTCAGAATGTCACGATAGGTTTATCGATCTCTATAGTGATAGGTGTCATAGCCGGATTTATCCCTGCCTGGCAGGCCGCTCGTATGAAGCCGGTAGATGCGATCAGAAGCACATAAAATAGCCCAACCCTCCCCAAGGGGAGGGCTAATAGCCCTTAAATTGTATTTGCATTCAAGCCCCCTTCGGGGGTTTGGGGGCTTAGTGCCTGTGCGTAATGTCGGAGCTTTAGGATCATAGCGCTAAGGCCATTGGATCGCTGAGAGGAGAGATGAGAGCGAAGCCCCGATCTGGCAATGAAACTCAGATCAGTGGCTAATATATCTTCAGGTTTTTGTCCGTTCAATACTCTCCAAAGCAGTGCAGCTATACCTTTTGTGATGGCTGTATTGGAATCTACCTGTATCATCATACGGTCGCCATCCTTATAGGCTCTGAGCCATACTTTGGACTGGCATCCTTTGACCATAAAATCATCTGTCATATACTGTGGATCAAGTGGTGCCAATAGTTTGCCCTGATCGATGATGTATTCATATTTATCCATCTGGTCTTCAAACTCCGAAAACTCTTCTACTATTTCATCCTCTATTTCCTGAATGGTCTGGGGCATTGATATTAATTTTAGAAATAAAAAAACCGGTAGCAAAAGTACCGGTTTAAATTTTATTTGAAATGTTATTCTTAATCTACATTGTCATGCAGGAAGGAATTGTTCTTTTTGACCTCAGGACGCTGATTAATTGAGTCCTCACCGATCGTGAAGCGGGAAAGTTCAGAAGCGTTTGAGTGCATGGTATTTTGAACTTCCACGCCTTTTCTCAAATATGCCGGAGTACTTTCGAGTTCGGTCATATTGCCTTTGTTCAGCGAACGGTAGCTGAGTTGAGAAAGTATGCGTTTCCTGTCATTGAGCTGCTGATCTAGTGAGGCCCTTGAATCCGGTTCTTTAGTACTGGTCTCATAGCTCTTCACATTAAACACTACAAAAGATTCTTCTTCTTTTTCTTCGCCTATGTTTGATTCGATCTCTGCTACAGGTGCTGAGAAAACAGTTTCTTCTTTCACTTCAATGATCTCAACTACAGGCGTTTCTTCTTCTTCCTCTATTATTTCCTCTACAGGCTCAGAAGTATTTTCAAATTCGAACACTACCACATTTTCTGCGGGTGCATCTTCTTTTGATGTATCCATCATGGAGAACAGTGAATACGGTTCTTCCTCATCCATGATCGGAGTAGTAACTACCTTTTCAGGTGCAGGAGTTGATGCCACGATCTCAGGTTTGCTGGCCTTCTGGATCGGAGCTTCATCATCCAGGTTCAACAGATTGAGTTGAGTTGTTTCTTTGATAACAGGTTGTCTCAGCTCCTGTACCGGTGCAGGAGTTGTTATTTTTTCTTTGATATCCTCATTCAGATCCCTTACTATTTTATTTACCGGGGTCAGGAATGCAGGTTTGTAGCTGGCCTCAAACCCAGTCGCTATGATAGTCACAGACAGTTTGCTACCCATATTAGGATCATCGCAGGTACCAAATATGATGTCGGTATCTTTTGCTACTTCCTGTATATATTCATTGATCTCGGTGATCTCATCGATAGTGACCTGTTCATCCGGCCCTGAAGATATATTGACCAATATCCTTTTAGCACCCCTGATGTCATTGTCATTCAGCAAAGGTGAATTCAATGCGCCTTGCACTGCTTTCAATGCTCTTCTTTCGCCTTCGGCAGATGCAGCACCCATGATAGCGGCACCACCATTCATCATCACGTATTTCACATCGGCAAAGTCAACGTTGATATAACCCGGCACTGTAATGATCTCGGAGATGCTCTTAGCAGCCATGCTCAGGATATTGTTTGCATGATTGAATGCATCAGACTGACGGGCGTTGCCATACATCTCACGGATTTTGTCGTTAGATATCACCAGTATGGTATCGACATGTTCTTTTAGTTTTGCTATACCCTCGAGTGCCTGATTGTATTTTCTTTTTCCTTCAAAAGAGAAAGGCGTAGTGACGATACCTACTGTGAGGATACCCATCTCACGCGCTACACGTGCCACTACCGGAGCACCGCCTGTGCCTGTGCCACCACCCATACCGGCAGTCACAAAAACCATTTTGGTATTCTTAGACAATATCTCTTTTATCTCTTCGATAGACTCTTCGGTAGACTGCATGCCGCACTCAGGGTTAGAACCCGCACCCAAACCTTGTGTAAGTTTTGGTCCAAGTTGTATCTTGTTAGGGACCTGGCTGCACTCCAATGCTTGCTGGTCGGTGTTGCCTATCACAAAGTTGACACCTATTATACCTTGCTCAAACATATGGTTCACGGCATTGCTGCCACCACCACCTACACCTATTACTTTTATAATAGAGGACTGGTCTTTGGGAAGGTCAAATTGTAAATTGGTCATATCTTATGGTTTATTTGTTGGTGAATGTTTTTGTTTAATTATTCGAAATCTTTGTTTACGCTTTCGTCTTCGAACCAGTCCTTCACATTAGTGAGTAGTCCTTTGACCCAAGAGTCTTTTTTCTTTTTGGCAGGCTGTGGTGTTGGTACCGTTTCTGCATATTCTGGAATTTGAGTTTCTCTCACCTCAGTTGGAGTTTGTTTTTCTTCCACTCTTGGTGTTTCAATGATCACTTTAGCAGCAGTTTCAGCTTTGAGTTTATTGAGGCTCTTCAGTTGTTCATCTACTTCCTCTATTCCTTTTATGATGAGACCCATACCGGTAGCATACATCGGATTTTTCAATTCTTCTTTTGTATCCTTAGCCAGATATTCTGTCGGGTATCCCACTCTTGCACTGAGGCCGGTATGATACTCGACCAGCTGTTTCAGATGCTTGAGCTGTGAGCCGCCACCGGTGATGACCACACCACCGATCAGTTTGTTTGAGTATCCGCTGCTGCGTATTTCAAAATATACCTGCTGGATGATCTCTTCCATACGGGCATTGATGATCTTAGCTAGCATGTGCATCGATATTTCCTTGCGTTCGCGACCGTTGATACCGGGTATGGAGATGATCTCATTGTCGTGAGTCTCCTGCGGCAATGCGCTACCGAAGCGTACTTTGAGTTTCTCTGCCTGTTTCTTCAATACCATACAGCCGGTCTTGATATCCTCAGTGATAATGTTACCTGCGAAAGGAATAACGGCCGTATGACGGATAATATTATCCTGGAATATCGCGATATCAGTAGTACCACCACCTATATCCACGAGGCAAACACCGGCTTCCATTTCTTCTTCACTCAGCACTGATGCAGACGAGGCCAGCGGCTCCAATATCAATCCTGACATCTGCAGACCTGCGCGCTCTACACATTTTTTGATGTTTTGCGCAGCGGCGACCTTGCCGGTGATAATGTGAAAATTGGCTTCAAGTCTGCTACCGCACATACCGATCGGAGTCTTAGCGACAGGATTGCTATCGATAAAAAATTCCTGAGGCAATACGTGTATGATGCGCTCACCCGGCTCCAGTGCCAGGCGGTGCATATTCGCGATCATGGCTTTGATATCGGTATCCGATACTTCGGTCTCAGGATCGGAGAGTGTATATATATCACGGTTTTGCTTGCTGGAGATATGCTCTCCTGCTATACCGACATAGACGACTTTGATCTCCACACCCGACTGTTGTTCAGCTATGGCTACCGCTTCACGAATGGCACTGACCGTCATTTCTATATTCACTACTTCTCCTCGCGCCACTCCCTGAGAATCGGCACGACCCATACCCAGTATTTTAATTTTGCCATACTGGTCTTGCTGCCCTACTATGGCAGCGATCTTAGTGGTTCCTATATCCAGGCCTACTACGATGGGATTTTCTTTGACGGTTTGCATACTTCTCTTGGTTTATGTTGGGTTAGTTATTGTCTTTTTCTTCTTTCTTCGGTTTCTTGTTCTCCTCTGTTTCTTTGCCTGCTTTCTGGCAGACCACCTGTCCCTGATATTTCAAATTGATGATCTTGTATTTGTCCCAGCCTACTTTGGCAAGACCCTCTTTGTAAAACAATTTCAGTTTCTCAAACTTCTCCTTCATCATTTCATCTGCTCTGCCGAATTCGATCGTATGATATTCAAACTTCGGATAGAGCTCCAGTTCACCATTTGGCAGCACATATGCGTGATCTATGAGAGCGCCTATCAGTGAATCCTGCTCCATATATCGCGCCAGTGCGAAAAGCTGAGAAAGAACTACACTATCCCTTGAATTTCCTTCATGTGTCTCAACAGCTCCGATAGCCATGGGTACGTGTGCTGTAAATGTAGAGCAAAGCGGTATCTTATCATTCTTATCTGACAGATAGTAACCCACACCATCGTTGTTCATTACGCGCATTATAGGCTGCTTTTGAGTGATCTCAGCATGCAGTATTCTGCTATGGTCGATGTATATCCTTACTCCTGCTATGAACGGATCTTTGAGTAAACCCTTCTCGATAGCCCGCAGATCCAATGCTGGCAAGGTTTTGCCCACTGCCTCACCATCTGCAAGGAAGTTTATTTTTGACACGACTTCATCAGTGGTGAGAAAGCTCAGGCCTGTCTCATAGTCAATTTTGACCTGTATAGAAGAACATACAAGGCTTTTCTGCTGATGCACAGCAGATGTCAATGTGAACACAAACAGCACTACTACCGTAGTCACTGTGAGCACCAGCATCACCTTTTTGAATATGTTCCAGAACCTTTTCATATAATAAAAGCCCCAAGGGAGGGTAGTAGAAGTCAATTTTTAATTGGTTAATAATTCTTTTATCGGTTGAACTAATTTGTCAATATCACCTGCGCCGATGGTTACTACCACTTCAAGTTTTTTATCTTTTAATGCTTTCAATAATTCATCTTTTTTGATACTTGATCTTTCTTTGCTGCTAAGCTTTGAGAAGATCAGATCACTGGTCACGCCCTCCATTGGTTGCTCACGCGCCGGATAAATGTCAAGGAGGATCACATCGTCAGCTATGCTCAATTGCTCTGCAAATCCTGCGGCCAGATCTTTGGTACGGGAGAATAAATGCGGCTGAAAAACAGCGGTGATCTTTTTGTTTGGATACAATTCCCGGACTGATTCAAGAAAAACCCTGATCTCTTCGGGATGGTGCGCATAATCGTCTATATACACCACTTTGTCAGTATTGACGATCATTTCGAACCGGCGTTTGATGCCTTTGAAAGAAGCCAAAGCTGCTTTGATATGATCATTTGATATTTTCAATTCTTTGGCGATGGTGAAAGCTGCAATGGCATTTTCGATATTGTGGAAACCACCTATGTTCAGCCTGAAGCCTACGAACTCCTTGTCATAATATTTGATGGTAAAAACATAACCGCCTTCTACTACCCAATACTTGGAGCAGTAAACATCCGCACTCGTATCCATCAGACTGTAGAATGCTTTGTCAAGAGTAGGAAGCCTGTCATCAATGCCTGTTCCCTGCTTCATAACGAGAAATCCATCTTCAGCTATCTTTTCGGTAAACTCTACGAACGCATCTTCAATTTTTTCTTTTGAACCATATATATCCAGGTGGTCTGTGTCTATCGCAGTAATGACAGCCATATCAGGTGCAAGACGATGAAATGAGCGATCAAATTCATCTGCTTCGATCACTACGATATCGTTATTGTGCTGGATATAATTTGAGTTGTAATTGGTCGCTATGCCACCCAGAAAAGCACTGCATCCGAAACCGCTATGAGTCAGGATATGAGCTATCATGGCCGAGACAGTCGTCTTGCCGTGAGACCCAGCGACACAGATCGAAAATTTATCAGCACTGATGATACCGAGGATCTCGCTACGTTTTTTCAGGTTGTAATTATTGTCTTTATAAAAGTTGAAACCCTTATGATCTTTGGGAATGGCTGGAGTATATATCACCATATCCAGCTCTTTGGGCAGAGATGCCACATCATCTTCAAATGTCACCTTGATGCCTTCAGTTACTAACTGGTCGGTCAGGGCAGTAGATGTTTTATCATAGCCACTCACCTCAGCACCGAGCGATTTAAAATATCTGGCCAGTGCTGACATTCCTATTCCCCCGATACCGAGGAAATAAACCTTTTTTATCTCTTTCAAATTCATAATACAACCTCACCCTGCCCTCTCCGAAGGAGAGGGTAATACAGGGCATTTTTATTTGTTTAAAAATTCCATTTTCAGTCTTTTGCCACTTTCAGAATTTCGCTTACTATCCTTTCGGCTGCGTCTGATATGGCCATTTTACTTATGTTTATACTTAATTCTTTTTTCTTTTCGTCATCATTTAGCAAAGTCAATGCTGCATTCATTAGTTGGTCTTTCGCTTCTACATCCTTTATCATAATGGCAGCCTTGTTTTTTACCAAAGCCATCGCATTGTGTGTCTGGTGGTCTTCAGTCACATTAGGCGATGGAACCAGGATCACAGGTTTTCCGATGTTTTGCAGCTCTGCTATAGACAATGCACCAGCCCTCGATATGATGATGTCTGCCACTGCATAGGCATAGTCCATTCTATCTATGAATGGCATCTGGATCACATTTTTCCATCCTTTGTTTTCAGCTGTCCATGATTTACCGGTTTGCCATAGCAGTTGGATATTATCATTTGAGCCATTGTTCAATGAGGCATAGACACTTTCATTTATCGTTCTTGCACCCAGGCTTCCGCCGATAATGAGAATCGTTTTTTTGTTTTCGTCCGATCCGAAGTATTTGCATGCTTCAACGCGGTTTACATTCTTATTTAGTATCTCAGCCCTTACCGGGTTTCCGGTCAGCACTATCTTTTCTTTCGGAAAAATGGCATCCATGCCCTCATAAGCCACGCAAACCTTTTTTGCTCGCTTTGATAATATTTTATTGGTGATACCTGCAAATGAATTTTGCTCCTGTATCACACAAGGGATACCCGAAAGGCTTGCTGCCATTAGCAATGGTCCGCTGGCATATCCGCCTACCCCTATCGCAGCATTAGGTTTGAACTCCTTCACTATCGACCCTGCATTCAGCAGACTTGACAATACCTTGAAAGGCAGACCCAGGTTGGCCGCTATTTTGCCACGCTGAAAACCTGCTATATTCAACCCTTTGATCTTATATCCTGCAGCGGGTACCCGCTCCATTTCCATACGGCCATTTGCCCCTACGAACAGAATATCACAATCGGGCACTTGCTTCTTCAGCGCATTTGCAATAGCAATAGCCGGGAAGATATGTCCTCCTGTACCACCACCTGATATGATGAAATGCTTGCTCATGCTGTCGTCAGTTCTTCCTGTCCTTCCTGCAATTCTGTATTTCTGCTTACGCTCAAAATGATGCCAAATGCGAGACTCGTGAACACTACTGAGCTACCGCCCATACTCACTAATGGTAGCGTAACCCCGGTGACGGGAAATAAACCCACTGCTACTGACATATTGATCATGGCCTGCAATACTAAGCTCACACCTAGACCTACTGCCAGAAATGCTCCGAATGCTTTAGGTGCATTCACTACGATCCGGATACATCTATACAAAAGTAGCAGGTAAATGAATACGATAAAGATGCCTCCTATCAGTCCGTATTCTTCGATGATGATCGCAAATATGAAATCTGAATATGCTTCCGGCAGGAAATGCTTTTGCATGGAATTTCCAGGGCCGTTTGGCAAGAGGCCACCACGAGCTATGGCAATGCTGGCCTGCTTTTGCTGATATTCATCATCAGGATTATGCTCTTTCTTGATGAAATGTGTTTCAATCCTTTTCTTCCATGTCGGCATACGGCCCAGATGAGAAAGCACACTATCGGGAGTGAGCAATAGGATCGCTAAAAATATCCCTAATACTACTGCGCTCGCAGCAAATAACAGCAGCAAATGTTTGATGGCCATCCTACCTATAAAGAGTATGAAGACGGATGTAAAAAACAGTATCAGCGCAGTTGAGAGATTATCTTTTGCGATCATGATCACGGGTATCAATACTGCAGCCAGCATTGGCAGTATTGTCTTTTTGAAATCGCCGATCTCATCCTGATTTTTTGACAACATACGGGCCAGAAGCATAATGACCGCGAGCTTAGCCAGGTCAGATGTCTGAAATGTCCATCCTATGACCGGAAGCCTGATCCAGCGACTGGCATGGTTTATACTTGTACCCCAAAACATAGTATACAGCAGCAGTGGTACACAGATGATCCATATTATTTGCGCAATTCGCGAATAATACCTGTAATCGATCATATGCGCCAGATACATGAGCAATATCCCGCCGATAGCGCTGACTACTTGTTTATAGAGATAGTGTTCTGCATTGCCGTCACCTGTTTTGAATGCAAGTGAACTGGATGCACTATATACGGCCAGCATGGAGAATAGAAATAAAACCATCACCACGAGCCAGATGATCTTGTCACCCCTCAGGTACTCAAATGTTTTATTTACTGTTTCTTTCATCTTCCTTACCTGATCCTCTCTAAAGAGAAATACAGGGATTTATTTAGTTAATACTTTCGTTTGTTCAAATTGTTGGTCTGTCACCAACACGGCACAACCATTCATTATTTCTACATAATAATTACAACTGTATCACAGCATCTTTGAATTTCTTTCCTCTGTCTTCGTAGTTTTGGAAGAGATCAAATGATGCACAGGCAGGCGATAGCAAGACTGCATCACCGGGGTTGCCCAGCTGATATGCCATACGTACGGCATCACGCATGTTGGTGCAGTTTACCACTATGTCTACATGCTTGCTGAAAGCCGCATGAAGCTTTGTGTTGTCTATACCGAGGCAGATCATGGCACGTACCTTTTTCTTAACGAGTTGCTCCAGAACCGTGTAGTCATTTCCCTTGTCAACACCACCTGCTATCCAGATGATGGGCTTGCTGGTAGACTCGAGGGCATACCATGTAGAGTTTACATTGGTAGCTTTTGAGTCATTGATAAACTCCACGCCACGGATCTTGGTCACAGACTCCAGTCGGTGCTCCAGGCTTTTGAAGTTCATCAGGCTCTCCCGTATCTGCTCTTTGCGCAGGCCGTAAATGTTTGCTACTATCCCAGCAGCCATAGAGTTGTACACGTTGTGTCTTCCTCTGATTCCTAATTCTTGTATTGACATAGTGAAAGGGTTGTTTTTTATATTTATATGAATGGTCTCGTCTTTTACATAAGCACCTTCTGCGTATTCCGTCTCGTAGGAGAATGGAATTTTTTTAGCACTGGTCGGATACTTGTCTATATTCTGCATTGTGATCTCATCATCGCTGCAGTATATGAATACATCGTTTTCTGTCTGATACTTTGAGATCGCGTATTTGGCTGCCACATAGTTTTGCAACTCATAATTGTATCTATCCAGATGATCTGGAGTGATATTGGTCAGTATGGCTATGTTTGGCCTGAACTTCTCAATATCATCCAACTGAAAACTTGATATTTCCAATACATAGTAGTCGTACTTTTCAGTAGCTACCTGCATCGCAAAACTCTTTCCTATATTTCCTCCGAGTCCTACGTTCAGCCCGCCTTCCTTCATGATATGATAGGTGAGGGCCGTAGTAGTTGTCTTTCCATTGGCACCAGTGATACCTATTATCTGTGCATCTGTATACCAGCTTGCAAACTCAATCTCCGATACGATCTTCACAGCTTTGGCCCTGAGATGTTTTACTATTTCCGCTTTCTCAGGTATCCCGGGACTTTTCATTACCAAATCAGCATTCAGAATTTTTTCTTCCGTATGCTGTTCTTCTTCGTATGCCACTTTATATTCATCGAGAATCGCTTTGTACTTGTCTGCTATCTTGCCTTTGTCGCTTACGAACACGTCATATCCCTGCAGCAAGCCGAGCACAGCTGTACCTGCACCGCTTTCGCCACCACCTAATATGACAAGTCTCTGTTTCATTTCTCTTAGCGTATTTTTAATGTTACAATGGTCAAAATTGCCAGCATGATACCGATGATCCAAAAGCGTGAAACGATCTTGCTTTCGTGCCATTCCAGTTTCTGGTAATGATGATGTAATGGTGACATCAGGAATATCCTTCTGCCCTCACCGTATTTTCTCTTTGTATATTTGAAATATGAAACCTGCATCATCACAGATAGATTCTCTATCAGGAATATGCCGCACATGACTGGTATCAAGAGCTCCTTGCGTATGGCAATTGCCAGTACCGCTATGATGCCACCAAGTGCCAGTGAACCCGTATCGCCCATGAATACCTGCGCAGGGTATGCATTCCACCAGAGGAAACCGATACATGCCCCGATGAATGCCGCGATGAATATGGTTAGTTCACCAGCATTGGGGATGTACATTATGTTGAGGTAATCAGCAAAGATGATGTTACCCGATACGTAAGCAAAAATAAGCAGCGTAGCGCCTATGATAGCCGATGTCCCAGTCGCGAGTCCGTCTATACCATCAGTGAGGTTAGCACCGTTTGACACAGCGGTGATAATGAAGATGACCACCGGAATGAATATCAGCCAGCCGTATTTGCCCCATGCCGGGTTAATGAACTTCAGTATTTTTGAATAGTTAAAAGAGTGTGATTTGATAAATGGCAAAGTCGTAGCAAGACTTCTTGTTGAATCCATATAGTGTACCGATCCTCTTTGATCAGTCACATGAGATAGTTCTGCTGGATTGATAGTGTTAATTGCCGCAGCAGGAACTTCCACTTTGATATAAACATGCGGATTAGTATACAAGGTGATGCCTACTATAAGCCCTAATCCTACCTGACCTATTACCTTAAACTTGCCAGCCAGTCCCTTTTTATCTTTTTTGAATACCTTGATGTAGTCATCAGCGAAGCCAATGGCACCAAGCCATACCGTAGTGATGAGCATGAGCACGATGTAGACATTATCTAACCTGGCGAGTAAAAGTGTAGGGACCAAAATGGCACCGAGTATGATCAATCCACCCATAGTTGGTGTGCCTTTTTTAGTTTTCTCACCCTCCAATCCCAGTTCTCTTATTGTCTCGCCGATCTGTTTTCTTTTGAGCAGGTCAATGATGTTTTTGCCGTAGATCATCGATATGACCAATGACAAAATAATAGCCAATGCTGCCCTGAAAGAGATATAGGCAAACAGCCCTGCTCCGGGTGTATTAAAATGAGTTCTTAAGTAGTTAAAAAGATAGTACAGCATTTTCTTTATTTTCCCAGTTCTGTAAATAGTTCTCTCAATACTGATTTATCGTCAAAAGGATGTTTCACTCCTTTTATTTCCTGATATTTTTCATGGCCCTTACCTGCCAGCAGAATGATATCTCCGCTATTTGCCATCATGCAAGCAGTTTTGATCGCCTCTTTTCTGTCTGTGATCGACAGTACTTTTCTGCGATCCGTCACAGTCACTCCTTCATTCATTTCGCGAAGTATCTCATTCGGATCTTCAGAGCGAGGGTTGTCTGAGGTCAGGATGCACTTGTCGCTGAGGTGAGCGGCTACTTGCGCCATTACAGGGCGTTTAGCGGCATCGCGATCACCACCGCAGCCTACAATGCTGATCAGCGTTTCATTGCCTTTACGAATTGCATTGATGGTGTGAAGAACATTCTTCAATGCATCGGGCGTGTGCGCATAGTCTATGATACCTGTTATGTTTTCATTTTCGGAAACGATCTGATCGAAGCGGCCTTCCGGCGGAGCCAATGCACTAAGGTGTGTGAGGCATTCAAGTTTGTCTACTCCAAGCAGTACAGCGCAAGCATAAACAGCCAGTATGTTATAGCCGTTAAATTCTCCGATGAGACGAGTGAACATTTCAGCTCCATTGATCTCTATCTGCAGGCCGCGAACATTATTGTCAATGATCTTGGCTTTGAAATCAGCAGGAGATCTGAGCGCGTATGTGTATTTATGGGCTTTGGTGTTTTGAAGCATCACCATGCCGTTTCTATCGTCAATATTTGTCAATGCAAAAGCATCAGAAGGCAATTCGTCAAAGAAGCGTTTTTTAGCTTTAAGATACTTGTCAAACGTTTTGTGATAGTCTAAATGGTCATGAGTGATATTGGTGAAAATACCTCCTGCGAAACGGATGCCCTCAATTCGTGACTGATCAATAGCATGACTGCTCGCCTCCATGAAGCAATACTCACAGTTTGAGTCTAGCATTTGTTTCATCAATTGATTCAAATGGATAGCGTCAGGTGTGGTGTGAGTGCTTGGAATCACTTCGCCATTGATCTGATTTTCTACCGTAGAAAGCAGACCTGCTTTGTGACCAAGAGCTCTGAATAATCTATAGAGCAAAGTGACGGTAGATGTCTTACCATTAGTACCGGTCACACCTACCACTTTCATTTGGCTTGATGGGTTGCCGTAGAAATTGGAAGCTAAGAGACCGAGTGCTTTTGCTGAATTTGCCACCTGAACATAGGTTACAGTCTGGTCGATAGAATCAGGCAAGGTTTCGCAGATGATGACTCTTGCCCCTTTTTCGATGCATGAAGCGATGAACTTGTGACCATCGGTCAGTGTACCTTTTACAGCTATGAATGCATCGCCTGACTGAACAGCACGCGAGTCTATCTGCAAAGCCGATACTGTAACGACAGTGCTGCCCATGATGTTTATCACAGCTACATTTTTCAATATGTCATTCAGCAGTACCATTAGCTTAGCTGTATTGTTATTTTTTGTCCTTTAGATATTTTACTTCCGGCATCTATTGATTGCCCTTTTACATTTCCTTTGCCTTTGAATTCGACACGGAGACCGCGTGATTCGAGCAGATAGATGGCGTCTTTCAGTCCCATACCAACCACATCAGGTACGATGTCCGCATTGATTTCATTGGCTATATAACCGGGTACTTTTTCATTATTAGGCTTTACCCATTCCGCATTGGGTCCAACTGATATATTTGCTCCTATCATTTTATAAATTTGGACAATGTCTTCACGCTGACCGCTCATGAGAGCTGGTGAATAGAAATATGAAACATCACTATTGACAATCGGATGCATGTCGAGAGAAAGAGAGTATACTTTATCCGCTACTTCTCTGAATACGCTTCCCGCTACAACGTTGCCGTAGTAGCCACCCTGACTTGGAGAGTTGATCACTACGATCATTGTATATTCAGGTGCATCTGCAGGGAAATAACCCACGAATGATGCCTGATATTTTTTGTTTCCTGTGTATCCGTGATTGCTGATAACTGCTGTACCTGTTTTACCGGCTATTTTGAGATAAGTGGTTTTGAGGTTTTGAGCTGTACCGTCTTCTACCACACCTTCGAGTATCTCGCGGAGTTGTTTGACGGTCTTTTCATTCAGCAGTTTCTGATTCAATATCACAGTGCCTGGTGAATCGATGGTCAGGTTGTACTCTCTTACTTTTTCTATCAATGTCGGTTTTACCATCACACCATTGTTTGCTATGGCATTGTAAAACTGAAGTGTGTGAAGCGGAGTAATGGTCAGCTCATAGCCGTGTGCTATGTACATAGCAGATACACCCGACCATTTCTTTGGATCACTAAGAATAGGCTGTGCAGCACCGCCTACTTCTATCTGCACAGGATCTGCAAAGCCGAATGCCTTGAGATGATCGTAGAATTTAGATGGAGAGTGCACATAAAATTCTTTTGCAACAGTTGCCATCGCTACGTTTGATGAAACCTCGATAGAGCGTTTCAATGTGAGCGTTGGAGTCTCAGGAGCTTCGTGATCCTTGATCTGTTTGCCTTTAGGCATTTCGAGTACACCATTGCCGCAATAGATAGGTGTATTGTTATTTGCCAGACCGTCTTCCATCAGAGCCGCTGCGGTAGCGAGTTTCATTACAGAACCCGGTTCAGTAGCTTCACCCACTGCATAGTTGTATAGCTCGCGATAGTTGGCAGAATCTCTGCGACCAAGATTTGCGATAGCTTTGATCTTGCCGGTCTTAGTTTCCATCAGAATGACACAACCATGCTCTGCATCATGTTTTGTCAACGCTCTTCTCAAAGCATCTTCTGCTACGTCCTGAATATTGATATCAATGGTAGTGTAAATGTCCTTGCCTGAGTTGACGGTTTCTTCTTTTGTGTCAAGGGGTTTTGAAGCACCGCCTGAGAGTTTGCGGTATAGTTTCTTAGCCTTCTCGCCAGTCAGTTCTTTATCATATTTTAGCTCGATACCGGATGTGTACAGACCATCATTGTGCTCATCGAGGCCCAGGGTGCGGAGTGCTATATCACCAAAAGGATGATCGCGCAGTTCTTTGGTTTCGATGATCAGGCCTGATCTGTTTCTGCTCAGACGGAACCAGGGCCATGTTTTCAGTTCATTGAGATCAGCCAGATTAATGTTTTTGCGAAGCAGCAGATATGTATCGCCCTTTTTGTATGACCTGGTGAATTCGCGTCTGTAGTCTGATGCGCTTTTGTCATGAAATTTTTTGGTAAGCAGGTCGCAAACGGAGTCAAGATTAGCCGTAGAGAATACATCATCATTGAGGCCGTCTGCATTGAAGTCTATATGTACATCAAAGATCGGCAGTGAAGTGGCAAGTAATTTTCCATCCTGAGAGTATATGTTTCCTCTCTCCGCTGTGACTGTTTTGGAGAATATACTCAAACTGTCCGACTCGGCTATCAGTCTGTGCCCGTCATACAACTGCGTGCGCGCAGCCTTGATGATCACACCAAGACCCAACAATGTGATAAATAAGAATCCTATATAGATCCTTAGCATCACTCCCTTTTTTTTGTTGCCCGTCGCCATTTTTATTACTCACCCGACCCATCTCCCAAGGAGAAGAGCAGGATGCTCCTATTTTTTTTCTTTCTTGACTTCTATGATCAGTGGTGGCTGCCTCAGTTCTTTCAGCCCCTGTTCTTCCACCAGTTTTGATACTTCAGACAGCCTGCTTTTTTTCATCAGCTTGTTTGTCGTCTCCATATACTGCCATCTCAGGTCTCTTACTTCTTTTTCCGTTTTAGTTATTTTTCTGGCATAGCTTTCTGCCAGATGGTTATTTGCTATATGAAGGAAGCCGAGGCCTACGAGGAAGAGCACAAATGGCAGACTCAGCAGAATGTTTCGCAGATTATTTCCTCCTACTATATCAAACAGATGCAGGAAACGGCCTATGCCTTTGGGAGATCGCGCGGCCCCCAAACCCCCAAGGGGGGATTTAACAGCCTCATCTGCATTGCTTTCTTGTGTTTCTATATTCTTAGCTTCTTCCATTTCATTTTAATCTGTTGTTTTCGCCTTTATGTTTAAGTCTCCCCTTTGGGGGAGATTTAGAGGGGGCTTCGTTCCGCTACTCTTAGTTTGGCTGAGTGTGAGCGGCTATTTTCTCTAGTTTCATCATCGCTGGCAGTAATCGGTTTTTTTGTGATCAGCTTCCAGTCTTTTTCATAGTTGCCAAAGAAATCTTTGACCGGTTCATCGCCGAAGCTGCTATGCCTCATATAGTTTTTGACCAGCCTGTCTTCCAGTGAGTGAAAGGTGATGATGGCCAGCCTTCCGCCCGGTTTGACCAGGTCTTTACTTTCTTTCAGTAGCTCTATCAGTGCGCCAAGTTCATCGTTGACCTCCATGCGGAGCGACTGATACACCTGAGCCAGATAGCGGTGCAGTTCACCTTTGACCTGCTGCTCACAGAGTGCCCTCAGGTCTGCTGTGGTTTTAAAAGAACTTTGTGCCCTCCATTCGACTATCGCATTAGCGAGGGTCTTTGCATTTCTCACTTCACCGAATTCGCTGAACATCTTTTGCAATGGTTCAGCAGCGTATTTATTCAGCACTTCTGCTGCCGTCAATGTATCTGCCTGGTTCATTCGCATATCCAGCGGCCCTTCGAAACGATAACTAAATCCGCGTGTACCTTCGTCAAACTGATGCGAACTGACCCCGAGGTCTGCCAGTATGCCATCCACCTGAGCGATACCCTGTAGTCGCAGGAAACGCTTCATGTGGCGGAAGTTGGCTCGTACCAGTGTGAAGCGCGGGTCATCGATGGTATTTTTTGCGGCATCAGCATCCTGATCGAAACCTATCAGTCTGCCCTCTGCCCCCAGATGCTTCATGATCTCGCGAGAGTGACCACCACCGCCGAATGTGGCATCGACATATACACCATCGCCTTTTATGGCAAGGCCATGTACAGATTCATTTAAAAGAACAGGTTTGTGATACATAGCCCCTCCCAGACCCTCCCCGAAAGGGAGGGCTTTTAATACCACCTAAATCCCTTTTGGGATTTGTATTAAGTCCCCCTTCGGGGGATTTAGGGGGCTGTTGTTTTCGAATCGAGATACTGCGATACATCTGCTGCGAGGTCCTGCATATTGGCGAGGCTGCCCTGTATGTACTGATCGTACTTAGAGGAGTCCCATACCTGTATGCGGTCAAACTGACCCTTTAGGATCACGTCTTTCGCGTTGCCGATATATTTCATCAGTTGCTTGGAGATGAGGAAACGGTCAGCATTATCCATTTCCACTTCGGTGAGGCCCACCGTGATCGCGTTTATGAATGCGCGATGTCTGGGGTTGAAGTTGTTAAGCTGTTTTAGTTTCTCCTCCTGCGCTTTCCAGCCTTCGAGGGTATAGATCACCAAACAGTCTTCGAGGTCTTTGGCAATCATAAACCGCCCTTTGTCCGGCTCGGGAAACTGTCGGCTGAACGTCACAGGCATTTTGACACGGCCTTTGTCGTCCACACTACAATTTATTTCTCCGAGAAAGCGCATTAGCTACTGATTTATGATCCCAAAAGTAAAAGGAATTCCCACTTAAAACCACTTCTTACCACAATAGTAGACAAATTTTTGTCAACATATCAAAACAAAACCTATTTATGAGTAAAATCAACCATTATAGTGGTGGTAAAAAGTGGTATTAATAGTGTATAAACGTCTTCGTGTGGATTATTGTTGCCTTTTCAACAAGGTTTCTAACATGTTATCCACAAAATAGGCGGGTTAATGAACCAAAAAGGCAGGAAGTGTTGATCAGAAGAATAGAAATTTCAGCAAAAGATGCCTTTGCACTCAAAATCTAAGTATGGTAAGTAGGAAAAAAGAAAAAGGATCAGAAGTAGGAGATATCCTTGAATCGATCGGTGTCTGTGGTGATCCATTCAGCGTTTCTATAGTGATATAGCACATCGAAACTATCTGTCTCGTTTTGGGCAGATGAAGTGCTGTCGTAGCCTTCTTTAGCATAGACATAATGCATGATGAGTATCGTGTCGCTTATATCCATGGTCGAAGATAGTGTGCAGGTCATACCCAAACAAAATGCAGAAAATGAACTCTGCGGAATGGAGCGCATAGAGTCCTGTGCCCTGATCTGCCGGAAGAGATACAAGTGATCTGAACAAAAGCCACTGCCCGTACCACAGGTGTTCATGCCGTAATATTTGCCGTATTTTCTGAAGCCGTCATAGTAGTTAGACCAGCAGCAGGGATAGTTGCCATGAAAGAATCTTTCACTCCTGACGAGTTTACCAGAGGGAGTGATCTCCATTAGGAGATGCGTTTCGAAGTTATATTTGTGAGACAGATCTAGCATGCAGGTGATATAGTTCCCGCTCTGTTCATCCAGATAATATCTGCCTATGGTATCAGCATCTGATTTCCACCAGCTATCTGCGGCCGTATCTGTCAGCGCATTGACCAGCAAGAAATCAAGACCGGAATTTTTTAGAATGAAACCGGAATCGGGAGATGGAAACAAACTGATCCTTTGCACTGCTTGATGAGAGTGATTATTTCCACAGGAGAACAGAAGGATTGAAAGCAGGATAAACAAATAATTTTTCATAGCATAACAGCCGATTTTTTTCTATGTATGAAGATAGAAAATATTGCAGCACCAAATTTATCTGTATGGGAATTTACATTTTACTTATCTTAGTAAAGCAAAAATATTTGTATGAAAAGAACCCTGATAATGTTCAGCCTTGTATGGCTGATGTTCAATCATTTTTCGCTTAGTGCCGGCGACCGTAAGACGGATATAGCCAATAAAATGGAAAAGGTCGAGAAGCTCGAAGGCAAGGAAAAATATGATGATGCCGAAGAGGTACTCGTCGATCTGCTTGATAAATATTCTGACTATGGCAAAGCCTGGGACAAGCTGGCTGAGATACGCGAGAAACAATACCAGCTGGCCAAAAGGACCAGCAATATATTCAGCAATATCACCATCACGCGCAAAGATAAGAATGGAAATGATGTAGCTGTGTCTCCGCAGGATGATACATTGACCCAGAAACTTGCTACGCTATTCAGTGAGATCAATCCTTCCAAAAAAGTTTATAACAAGATGATGCTCGGATGCAGGCTGGGCTGTATGTATAGCAATAATGCATGGTTGTGTTCCATACGGC
Organism: uncultured Bacteroidota bacterium; assembly: GCA_903917755.1. Classification (GTDB taxonomy): domain Bacteria; phylum Bacteroidota; class Bacteroidia; order Chitinophagales; family LD1; genus UBA1941. Next base: position 248 of record CAIXBT010000188.1, on the reverse strand, counting down.
TCAGGGGTGCGTATGTAGATGCTCTGACAGATACTAATATCAATGCCAGTGCAAAAAAATATTTCAGCAGTGCGGAGATAGAATTTCGCGGACGCAACTACAATAAGGCAGCAGAGTACTATCAGAAAGCTATAGACGCAGATCCTTCGGTCTATAAGGCCCGACTGTATCTGGGAGATGTGTACTATATGACCAAGCGCTATGATGATGCGATAACTGCATTTCAACAGGCGGTAGCGAGCCACCCG
>CAIXBT010000187.1 GCA_903917755.1 uncultured Bacteroidota bacterium | reverse complement strand
GCATACGGCTACCGAGATGATGAATACTTTGCGCTCAAAATACTTTCTTTACATCAATCCAGGTACGCATTATTGCGATGAACCAAATTTAAATCGAAAGACAAAACTTCTGATCTATTTAAAAACATAAAACACCTTCACTATTTCCCATTCTTTTTTCATTATCGATATAAATTTATCCAAAACCTCTCTTTCTTTTTTGTTGAAATTGATGCTATTCTTTTTATAAAGTGAAATAGTCTTTTCAAAGACAGTAGAATCTCCTGAGCTCGAACGTATCTGAACCTCTCCCATCACAATGTTTGACCAAGCTGCTAGTTGATTACTATCCAGTGCTGTTCTGCCTAGGAAGCACTTTACAAATTCCTCAAGATGTGCATCCACATATTCTTTGCCAGCATAGCCTAAGCCTTCTGCATAAGAACCATCGGCATGTTTTTCTGATTTTTCAGCTATTATCATATAAAAAAGTCGGGTTTCTGTATTGGTGGAGGATAAGCTATCAAGCATACTTAATAATATACTCTCAGAATTGGACTCCCCAAGCCGCCACTCCTGATCAAGAAAAATCCTTTTCAAAAGATCAGGTAGATGTGGGTCATTGAGCTGCTTTTCAAAACGCTTTTGCAGCCTTATATCAGCTTTTGATTGTGCTGAAAGGGTCCCGTAGGTTGTAAGCAGAAAAAGACATAAGGATAATATAATAATGATTCGTTTCATTGTTCACTCTTCTCTAATACTTAAACCCTAACCCTTTCCTCTTGCCATCCTCGAGTTTGAGGTCGCTAAGGTCTTCGATTGTGACGGTCTCCAGCATTTCTTTGGTACGCTTGTCTTTTTCTATAGAAGCGAGACGCAGATTCTGGTTTTGGATCAGTTCGAGAACCAGCTTTCTTATTTCTCTGGCATTGCCGAAAAACTTATCGCGTATCTGAAAGAGGTGTGTGATATATTTCTGCAGAAAATTATAGGACTCATCATCCAGGCGCATATTCTCCGACCGGAAGAGGTTAAGCGCAATCTTAAACAACTCTTCGGAGCTATAATCATTGAAAGTATAGATACGGTCAAACCTAGACTTTAGGCCGGGGTTAGACTCCAGAAACCTGTTCATCGGGTCGGTATATCCGGCAGCTATCACCGCGAAATTGCCTCGCATATCTTCCATCCGCTTCAGCAATGTCTCGATAGCTTCGCGGCCGTAATCATTGCCCTCGCTGAGTGCATATGCCTCATCGATGAATAGCACTCCGCCCTTGGCATCTTTGATCTTTTCATCGGTCTTGATAGCAGTTTGTCCTACGAATCCCGCCACGAGCCCCTGCTTGTCGAGTTCTATCATATGCCCGCGTTCGAGTAGCCCCAGGGCTTTGAATATCTTGCCCATGATGCGTGCCACGGTGGTCTTGCCGGTGCCGGGATTGCCCAGAAATACAGTGTGCAATGAAAATTTATTCAGCACATCCTTTCCTATATCATTATAGAAACGGATCAGCTTGACCAACTCATTGATCTCGTTTTTGATATTGTCTATACCCACCATTCCATCTAGTTCGGCCATGGCAGACTGCAGCAGACGTTCATTGATAGTGATATGATATTTCTTTTTGTCACGCTGCTTGAAGACCTGTTCGATGTCATCTTTCTCTACGGTCGAGAGCATCTCTTTGCTTACATCTTTCAGGTTGCCGAGTTTCATGAGGCGCAGGCCGAGATTCATCTTGGCCTCTTCGATCAGACCTATCACATAGCGTGCATTGCCGAAGGTGGTATCTCTGTTTCTGAAACCCTCCATGAGCTGTTCGCCGAGATAGGCGTTAGCATCTTCGGTCATTACGATGTGGCGGTCTATTGCAGCTTTATTGGCTATCGAGTGAAGTTCATCCGGTGTGAAATCTTCAAAATGAAAATAGTTTCCGACACGTGATTTCAGCCCCGGATTAGATTTGAGAAAGTTCTCCATCTCGCGCGGATAGCCTGCATACATGATGGCGATATCTTTAGTACCGTCGCTCATTTCTTTGATCAGCACTTCTATCGCTTCCTTACCGAAATCTTTTGAATCATCTCCCTCTCGCGACAGGGCATAAGCCTCATCGATAAATAGTATGCCGCCTTTGGCTTCTTCGAGTGCCTTTTTGACCTTAGGTGCTGTTTGCCCTATGTATTCACCTATCAGATGCGAGCGGTCCACTTCTTTCACATGGCCTTTGCTCAGCAGGCCCATAGATTTGTATATCTGTCCGAGGCGTTTGACCACGGTGGTTTTGCCCGTACCGGGATTGCCGATGAATACCGAGTGCAGATTGATGGTATCGGTATCATTGAATCCGCGCTCCTGTCTGATCTTAATGAAATTCAGATAGGAGATGTGGTCTTTGATCTCTTTTTTGAGTTCTTCGAGGCCGACGAGTTCATCGAGTTTCATCACTTGCATCTCCAGAGATTCTTCGGGTTCTGCGGGAGTCACGGTATTGGCTATGAGCGCATGCGGCACATATTCTATATCCACATCACCTTCTACATCTTCATCTCCGGTCTCCATATGCAGAATGGCAATAACACAATCCATAAATGTGATCTCCAGACGATAGTTATTGTCCTTCCATGTGCCTGGAATGTCATTTCCCCAACCTTCATTGAATACGATCGATTCATGTTCGGCTATGGCAGGGACCTTTCTGAAACGTTCGATACGTGCCTTTAGCAGACCTGAAGAATTATACCAGTTGAAGACTATTTCGCAGTTCCATGGCTTGGGCAGTTTATTGACTGCTGTGAATTCTATATACAGATACTGTGTGGCATCGATATTGATCTTGCGCAGATAGACCTTAGGGTCGAGATTTACAGCATTGTAATCTCCGGTAAAGAATCGTATGGTCTTGATGTCAAAATAGGGATTGTCAGTGATGGTCACTCTGCCGGCATCCTCTACGTGGAAGTTTTTTGTGCCGACCAGTTCTCCTTCTATATATGCCTCCCAGCTGTATTCACCTTCCATCCAGAATGTACCTACAGTGGCAGTGCCCCATCCTTTGTTGATATAGACGACATTCTCGTCCATACGTATCTTGCGCTTTTCTTCCTGATTGCAGATCTCGCGCTTTTCGCCGGTGGCAGTATGAGAGAAACCCTTGAGGCAGATGGTGGCATCCCAGTCGGTTTCATCAAACATTTTATTGTAAAAAGCCAGCTCGGCAGACACATATGTCAATTCACTCTTGTCATAGACGGTGCGGTACTCGCGTGTGCGGTTTGCCAGCCACTCGTCAGATGCGAAGATCTTCAGTGTTTTAAATTTGTAATTTTTCATGGCTACGGCTTTTATAGTTTAGACTCAATAGGTACAGATCGAGTTGCAAACTGATATACGAAACAATCAGGTCACCATTTGAATTATACAACACAGGTTTGTAAAAATAGCTGGGATCACCCACTGATTATCCTACTGAAACAATAATGCCAAAGTGACTTTATGATTACAATTCGGCAATTATGTCCGAAAATCATACCATTTATTCAGTTTTTTTAAGAGAAATATCAACAGCCGTTATTTATTCATATGTGCCGGGCTGTAAAACTTAATACCTAAGACTTAAAACTTACGACTGAATAACTACATTTACCCTATGATAGTAATAACGGGAGCTGCAGGATTTATTGCCTCAAATCTGGTCAAAGCATTGATAAGAAATTCTCTGACCGACTTGCTGCTCGTCGATCGGTTTCCTACAGATCATTATTCCGAAAAATCTGACAATATATCCGAATTCGGCGCTATACCTAAGATGGACAGGGATCTTTTCCCCGAGTGGTTTACCGAACATGCAGATGAGGTATCGTTTGTATTTCACCTCGGTGCACGTACCGATACCACTGAGTTTGACTTCAGAGTGCTGGACTCGCTGAACCTCTCATATTCCAT
>CAIXBT010000186.1 GCA_903917755.1 uncultured Bacteroidota bacterium | reverse complement strand
CCAGTAGCCGGGTCCCGATCTATCCTCACCCGAACCACACAGTCCCGATCTGCCACCGGCCAGGGAGACTTGAAAATCATATAGGCGATGAATTCATTATCGCTGATGCGTGCCAGCACCTTAGCTTCTCGACAGCGCGGCACCCAGTTAGGATAATTGTCAAAATCAGAAATGAATTTCACCAGTTCATCGATCTTTGCATTGGGCAGGAGCATTTCGGCTTTGGAGTCACGTAGTCGTCCCCATCTGCTTTTTTTAGTAAAGACCTTTATTCCCTTTTTCTCGCGCTCCAGCAGCCAGTCATCGACCTGAAAACGGTATCCGAACGAAGACAGCGCAAGCGACAAAAGCAAAAGATGTAAGATCTTTATCTTCACATTACAAATATATCTGTTTTAATCAGCGAATAATTCCGCAAGTATTAACATGCGTGGGTAAAACGCTGAAATCCCAACTTTATTCTTGAGACGAAAATGAATGATAAATATTTTAACGTCCATGACAACGGTCACTTACTCAGATGTCATTAATTCTGCCAGACGATCGCCTACCTCACTTCCCATAGCTACACCCATTCCTCCCATCCGTACTCCAAGAAAGATGTTTCTGCTATGGGCGGCGACTATTGGAAATTTATCATTGCCGAAAGCCATGATCCCCGTCCATGCATAATCGATCTCATAATGGGTATCAGGCAATATCATAGTATCAAGTTTCTCCAACAGATCGGCCAGTATCAATTCATTATATGACAAAGTCTCTGATCTCTCACCTGTGAAATCAAGATTCCGGCCTCCGCCGAAAAGTATCCGGCCATCCACCTCCCGGAAATAATAAAATCCCTTATCAAAATGGAATATCCCTTTGATCTTCAGACCGGGAATGGGCTGAGTGATCAGCACCTGCCCTCTGCCGGGCTGTATATCGAGCCCCGGTATCAGATGATTGGTGAATGCATTGGTACAAATGGCCAGCTGCCTGCACGAAAAAGTAATATGCTGTGCGAGATGCTTATGATCGATGAATACTTTGACCTCATTGCCCTCTTCGAGCACCCTGATCACATCAGCACCGGTTTTGATCTCGATGTCAGACTCTACACATAGCTTGATCAGGGCTTTCATCATCTTGCCTGTATCTAGCTCTCCTTCCGCATTATTCTGCAGGACATGTTTCACCAGACCTTTATTAAACCCAAACTCGCTGATCATATGATCGGCACGGCTGTAAGCATTCTTTTTCAGCAATGGCCTTAGCATATCATTGATAGTATAAAACTGATCGAGGGCAATTAATTCGTGCTCCGAGATCAGTTCATAGCTACCATTCTCCGCATATCCTATATTGTTATCTCCCAGGCGATGGCGCAGTTTCTCAAGCCCTTTCATTCTGTACTCCACCAGACTGAGTACCTCGCTCTCACTCATGATCTTGAGGTCCTCTAGTACCTCTGTCAGGCTTCCGATACATGCGAATCCTGCATTCTTGGTACTGGCACCTGTAGGCAATATACCTCGCTCCATCACCAGGATTGAGGCATTGGGTTGGCGCTCTCTCAGGCTCAATGCCGTAGACAAGCCCACTATCCCTGAACCAATGATGATGTGATCATATTGCAGGAAACTCTGTTTTTCCCAGTAGCTTAACATAAGTCAATTTGAAAATACATATATGAAGTAAAATTAAATAATAAAATAGATTAATTCGAAATTATACCGATCTTAACAAAATAACCCTGCTCATTCACACAGACCTTAGCGCTTAATGATCTTTCGATTTATGTTCAAATTGTCACCAGATATCTTCAAAAGATAAATACCTGAAGATAATCGACTGAAGTCTAAAGACACATCTGACACCGGCTCTGTTTGTTGCTCGATCAGCACCTTGCCTGTCAGGTCATATAGCACGATATCGGCAGAAGTATTCAGCGGTGAAATATGCAGAATATCGTCTGCCGGATTCGGATATACGGTCACCGATTCGTCATTGACCATAGAGATACCTGTATTAACTGCCTTAAATGGCACTATGGCCGAACCATACACACGGCATCCGTTAGGTGTGGTGGTCCATAGGGAGACGAGATAGTTCTGTGAGTTGTGATAAATATGGGCCGGGGCAATGGTATTAGATGAATCTCCATCACCGAAACGCCAGCTATAACTCAATCCGCCCGATGGACTGCCGGTGAAGGTCAATGTATCGCCGGAGACCGTATAGCTGATGGTCATAACAGTGGGACATGTATCGGTCTTGAGCGTTCTGAAAGCGGTATCGGCACAGTAACCATTGCTGACTATGAGCCGGACGGTGAATGTACCCTGTGAGTGATAACCATGCGTAGGACTAGGTAGCGCCGAGCCTGTATTATCTCCGAAATTATATGCCCATGAGGTGGCACCGATAGAACTATCAGAAAATATAGCCTGCGTATGCAGCACTGAGTCTCCGAAGGCCGCCACCGGATGACTGATGACATGGACCACGAAGGTATCAAGATCTCCATTGACCAGATCCTTATCCAGTTCCCGCACGGTGAGGATGTGTGGACCAGTCGTGACCCACTCTACAGAGATGGCATTGTTTGTATTGGTCAAGACTGCCCCGCCGGTCACATTCCAGCAGTAATTACTGCCGGGAGTATTGGGCACACTATAGTGTCCGATATAGTTGAGACAGACGGTAGAGTCGCCGGTCACCACCAGAGGTTTAGGCTTTAGAATAGAATAAAGAAACGGAATCTCATAGACGTAGCAGGTATCAATCAACTGCGGAGCAAGCAGCCAGGGCTCATGTGCATAGCCGACGAATGTGTGCAATTCATTTTTGATACCGATATCATTCATGCGAAGATGAATAGGCAGAGAGCCGTACATATCAGGGAAAATAGGCACACCAAAGGGTGGTCCTACATTATAGGGTACGATGGGGTCCTGATCGCCCTGCAGGCAGATAGTGGGCACGTTATCCTTGGTGGTGGTCCTGATATAGGTTGTGTCAAAAATAGCACCCCAATGACTGATGATGCCCTTGATCTGAGGCATTCTTTTATTATTATCAGTGTTGTCATCACAATCCATGCAGCCGAGATCAGCCGGTTCTAAAAAGGTACCATGTATACATGCCGGCCAGTCAGACTGCTCTATAAAAGTCGAATGCAGCCCGGAGATACAACCGGCACTGGAGCCTGTGAGAAATATAGCCGTAGTATCTATGCGGTACTGCGGGAAACGCTGACATAGAAACCGCACCGCACCACGCAGGTCCTGCACACCGCGATAGACCGCCCGCTCTGCGCTCTGGCTATCGAGTATATTGAAGCCGATACGATAGTCGATAGAGGCTACTGCATATCCGCACTGTGCCAGATAGCTGCAATAGGTGGGAATGGGTGGATCGATACGTGTACCTATCAGATAGCCGCCGCCGAATACATACACGATCAGCGGACGCGAAGACAGGGTATCGCCGGTAGGCTCATAAAAATCAAGATACAAACTCTGTGGTATCAATCCTCCATAGGCCATAGCAGAACCATACTGAATACCCGATGTCGTAGTGACATTAGGAAATATCGGTGCTGTATATCGGTTAGAGGTGCATTGAGCAGATGCTGAGATATAAAGCATTGCTGTAGAAAGTATTAGTAGCCATTTTTTCATATTGATAAAGTTAAAAAGAAATCCCTGAAACTTCCCACTTTTATTTGCAAAGAAATTATTGTGACATTTTGCGATTTTGCTAAAACACAATTAGCGCAAAAT
>CAIXBT010000185.1 GCA_903917755.1 uncultured Bacteroidota bacterium | reverse complement strand
GTGAAGGAGGCTGGGAGGCGATGAGGTTTTTTACCGAAGCAAAGAATGTTTGCATCAAATACTAGCGCCTAGTCTCAAGTATTTATCTACAAGTAACTACATTTGCGGCTGTTGTCTCAATACTCATTACTAACTACTCAATACTATTATGAGCACCAATCTTCCAAAGCCAATGGGCCTCTATCCGATGACCAGAAAAGCAGGCGGTCTTATCTTCGTCAGCGGCATGGGTCCGCGTGAAGCAGGTACTGACAATATCCCCGGTTTGAAACTGGATAAATACGGCAACTATAAAGGTTTCGATTTTGAAGCACAGGTACACTCTGTTTTTCAAAATGTAAAGACAGCACTCGAAGAGGCTGGCAGCAGTTGGGACAAGATAGTAGACGTCACGGTTTTCTTAGTAGATATGAAACGCGACTTTCAAACCTTCAATCGGATCTACGCTGAATATTTCAAAGACAATCAGCCTTGCCGTACCACTGTAGAAATAAACGCATTGCCATCACCTATAGCCATCGAGCTGAAGGTGATAGCCTCTTCTATTGACTAACGGCCACAGCTAAAACTATTCTGCCACTATAGGGTTTTAGGCCGGACTCGGGATAGAGAATATTAATATTATCTTTGGATACTATCCCACAAATATGAAGTACATCAAACTGTTTCTCCTTCTCACTCTAATTATTTCTTCTCAACACATTTCTGCGCAGCAGAGATACGATCGTGTGAAAATCTATCTCAATACGGACCATACGATCAGGCAACTTGGTTCAATCGGTATAGAGACAGATCATGGTGATTACAGAAAGAGTGTTTCCTTCACTTCAGATTTTTCGGAGTCAGAGGAGCAGGTGCTCCGTCATGCAGGATTCAAATTTGATGTCGTGATCAGAGATGTGTCCGCTCATTACAGAGACCAAAACTCGCAATATCACAAACCTCTTAATCCTCGCAGTACCGGATGCAGTTCACCCACAGGATACAATGTGCAAGCCCCCACCAACTTCAGGACTGGCTCTATGGGAGGATTTCTGACCTATCAGGAAATGCTCGATCAGCTTGATTCCATGAAGGCCAAATATCCCAATCTGATATCTTCACGTCAGCAGATCGATACCTGCCACTCTATCGAGGGCCGACCTATCTACTGGATGAGGATATCAAACCTGCCTGACTCTGATCAGACCACTAAACCCCAGATACTCTATACTGCTTTGCATCATGCCAGGGAGCCCGCAGGCCTGACAGACATGATATACTATATGTGGTACCTTTTGGAAAATTATAACAGTTCAATTGAAGTGAAAGCACTACTCGATAATACGGAGATGTATATCATCCCATGTGTCAATCCTGATGGCTATATATATAATGAAACGACCAATCCCACAGGTGGTGGTCTATGGAGAAAGAATAGAAGACTGAATGCTGATGGCACATACGGAGTAGATCTAAATAGAAACTATGGATACAACTGGGGCTATGATAACGTCGGATCATCTATTGTCACTACAGATGATACATATCGTGGCACTGCCGGATTCTCAGAACCGGAGATACAAGCCACAAAGTGGTTTGCCGAGCATCATAATTTTAAAATAGCTGTCAACTATCATACTTACAGCAATATGCTGATTTATCCATGGGGCTATCAGGCGGGTCTGCTCACTCCTGATTCGGCCATATTCACTGCCTATGCCAAAGTTATGACCCAGTACAATGGTTTTCTGTATGGCACAGGAGATCAGACAGTCGGCTATACGACAAATGGTGACTCTGATGACTGGATGTATGGCGAACAAACTTCAAAGAACAAAATATTCTCCATGACACCCGAGTCAGGTGCACCTGCTTACGGCTTCTGGCCTCCTGCATCCGAGGTAGTGAATGTCTGTCGTGAAAATTTTGATCTCATCTATTTTGCTCACAAGTTTCTGTTAAAACATCTCAACGTCACAGATATATCACCAAAGGTAGTGTTGCAAAAGCAGTTCTGGTTTAAATATGATGCACAGCGTTTGGGCTTAGACTCTAGCGGTACTTATAGTATCAACCTTGTATCCGCCGATTCTAATGTGACTGTACCTGCCACCTTGAAAATCATCAATAATCCAGCTCTACTGGCTACGATCACAGACTCTTTCTTTGTGCAACTTAATTCATCAATCACTTCCGGTACCACATTTAGTTTTGTCGTTGTAGTCAATAATGGCTTGTATCCCTATTTCGATACCATTACCAAGAAATATATAAGCGGAGATACTATTTTTTATAATAATTGTAATACCGTAGCTGCATTTACACCGACAGGTACCTGGGGTGTCACGACTGCCAGCTATACCTCAGCAACCGGCTCTATCACCGATAGTCCAAATGGAAACTATCCTGACAACAGCGATACAAAGATCACACTCACTAATCCCATTGATCTAAGAGCGGCCACAGCTGCCACTCTGCTATATCAAGCCAAATGGCAGATCGAAAAGGGGTATGACTATGTTTTAGCGGAAGCATCAATAGACAACGGAGCTACCTGGACTGCACTCTGCGGGCTATATACCACTCAAGGTTTGAATCAGGGTAATCCTACTCAAAGCCTCTACGATGGCTATCAGTTGGACTGGGTGCAGGAGGTAATAGATATGACCGGATACCTTGGACATAAAGTAAATCTACGGTTTCATATCGTGAGCGATCAGGCGGTCAATTATGACGGCTTCTATGTAGATGATATTACGATGTTGGGCAAAATAGATAGCTCTCTGATCCATACATCGATTTCTCAGATGAGCACCTTGTCGGATTGGTATTTCTATCCTAATCCCGCATCGGACAAGGCATATGTGACACCATCATCTTTGACAGGTTGTGAACTGACGATATACAATACAATGGGTGCAGAAGTGAGAAGAGTAAAACTCTCCGGCTCCGCATTTGATCTTGAAGGGTTGACTCCCGGTGTTTATTCTGTAGTGATCGACCGTGAAGGATATCAGCACTCTCAGCGCAGGCTCATTATCATGAGATAGCAGTAAACTAACTCATGGATCTACATCCACACTGATCCATACGCTCTTCAATTCCTTTTCACCGCGTAGCAGATCTAGGTTTTCTTTGATCACTTTTTTGAATGTCTGCAGGTCCGGTGTATTGTGATCGGTCTTGATGAGGATGTCTCTTAAATAATAATTTCTGACTCGCGATATGAGAGGTACAGTAGGACCAAGCAGTTCACCCACTTTCTCTTTTCGAATATTATTAGCCAGATAAAGGGCTGCTTTTTCGACCATTGTCACATCTTTGTGCCTGAAAGTGATCTGCACCATACGAGAGAATGGCGGATAATGAAATCGGTGCCGCTCGAGCATCTCGCTTTTATAGAATCCAAGGAAATCATGCGCCACTACCTGAGCAATGACAGGGTGTTGCGGATTGCTGGTCTGAATGATCACTTTGCCTCGTTTCTGTTTCCTGCCCGCTCTGCCCCCTACCTGCATCATCACTTGAAATGCTCGCTCATAGGCACGAAACCCGGGGAAATATAATGCATGATCTGCATTGACTATTCCCACCAGACTTACATTATCAAAATCCAATCCCTTCGTCACCATCTGCGTACCGACGAGTATATCTATTTCTTTATTTTCAAATGAAGAGATCACTGTGCTATGACCATGCTTGGCACGCGTAGTATCGAGATCGAGCCTGCCTACTTTAGCCTCCGGAAACAATTCGGAAATTTCTTCTTCAATTTTTTCTGTCCCCATACCTACAATGGCCAGATCCATTGTACCGCATGATTTGCAGGCCCGCTCCACCGGCTCCATAAAACCGCAATAATGACAGATCAGTTTATTCTGAAATTTGTGATATGTCAGGCTCACATCACAGTTTCGGCACTTATAGACAAACCCGCATGTCTTGCAAGTTTGATATTGCGAGAAGCCACGTCTATTGATAAAGAGTATGACCTGTTCTTTATTAGCCAATGCCTGTTGAATACCTAATGTCAAAGTCTGAGAGAAAGAGCCATGCAGCGCTTTCTTTTTCTGCTCACGCTTCATGTCCTCCACCACTATCTCAGGCAGTTCGACATTTCCATATCGGTGAAACATTTTGACCAAACCATATTTGCCTTTCTCTGCATTTTGGTAAGATTCCAACGAGGGTGTAGCCGAGCCTAATATCACTTTCGCCTCAAAATATTTGGCTAGCACTATCGAGCAGTCACGAGCATGATAACGAGGATTAGGATCCATCTGTTTGAAAGAACTGTCATGCTCTTCATCGACAATTATCAAACCCAGATCTTTGAAAGGCAAAAACAGTCCCGATCGAGCTGATATAATCAATTTATATTCTCCATTCAGTACCTTATTCCATATCTCTACTCGTTCATTTTGATTGAACTTGGAGTGGTATATTCCGATCTGATTCCCGAAATACTTCCTCAGTCTATTGATGATCTGAGCCGTGAGGGCGATCTCGGGTAGCATATACAGCACTTGCTTTCCGTTTCTGACTGCCTCTGCCATTTTTTCGATATATACCTGAGTCTTGCCGCTAGATGTCACACCATGCAGCAGTACGGTCGATTTCTCATTTAGATGTGCATCTATTTCATTGATGGCTCGCTGCTGATCAGCGCTCAGTTGAGCTGTGGTAATGTCATCTTCATAGAAGCTACCCAGTCTTGACACTTCAATTTTATATTCCTGAAAGACTTTTTTGTCCACTAATCTCTTAAGTGTCCCTGCATCACTTTTGCTGAGTGCAAGCAATTCGCTTTTTTTGACATGGCGATTTTTTTTGACCAGTTGTGAGTATGCAAGAAGCAGCTCTACCTGCTTAGGCGCGCGACTCAGATCGGCGTATAATCTTTCAAGTTCTTTTTCTTCCTGATACAGTTCATGCAGTTTGACATGGGTCTCAGTGCGCGGTTTAAACTTCTCGATGACCTCTTCGGCAGATAAGGCAATACCAAGGTTAAAAAGTGTACGCAGAAACTGATAAACATTTCTCTTCTGCAGAATATCCTGTACCTGAGGCACTGTTATTTCCCTTTGTGCTCTCAGAGCCTGCACGATCAGAAATTCTTCATTAGTCAGGCTGTCATAGCTGCCCTCATAGTATTCATTAATGATGATCTTGGTTTCGCTGGATAGTTTCAAACCCGCAGGCAGCGCCGCCTGCATGATCTCGCCTTCGGTGCAGAGATAATATTCAGCCATCCACTTCCAAAGCCTGAGCTGGTTTGGGGTCACAACAGGAAACTCATCAGCAAGCGATTCTAATAGTTTAGGTTCAAAGACGGGTTTGACATTATGTATTCGTTTGACAATGGCTGTATAAAATTTATTTTTCCCAAACTGCACAATGATACGATGCCCGACCTGTACAAAAGGTACAAGATCAAAAGGCACTGCATAGCAATAGTCCTGTGGCAAAGCCAAAGGCAATAAGACATCTACGTATGTGACAGTAGAATTAATAACAAAATAATTAATGGTGAATAATCTGACGATGATTCCCTATAGGTCATCAATCACACAACATCAATACAGCGGAAAAGCTTTCATATACTCATTCACCTCTGCCTTTACTTTGGCAATGGTACTCTCATTCTCAATATCAGTGATGAGGCGATCGATCCATGCAGCGATCTGCACCATATCATTCTCCTTCATACCACGAGTGGTCACCGCCGGTGTGCCAAGACGTATACCTGATGTAATAAAAGGTGACTTGTCGTCATATGGCACCATATTCTTGTTTGCTGTAATGTCGGATTTGACCAATGTATTCTCCGCTTGTTTTCCCGTCACATTTTTGTTGCGAAGGTCTATGAGCATCATATGATTGTCTGTACCGCCGGAGATTATCTTATAGTCTTTGGCCGTCATGGCTGCAGCGAGCGCACTCGCATTTTTCTTTACCTGCCATTGGTAGGCATTGAACTCCTCTGTAAGCGCCTCACCAAAAGCTACAGCCTTAGCAGCTATGACATGCTCCAAGGGGCCACCCTGTGTGCCGGGGAATACGGCTCCATCGAGAACCGCAGACATAGACTTGAGCTCACCTTTTGGAGTTTTATCCCCAAATGGATTCTCTCCGTCCTTGCCGATCATGATCAGCCCGCCGCGAGGTCCGCGCAGGGTCTTGTGAGTAGTGGTAGTGATGATATGACAGTGAGGGATCGGATCATTAAGCAGCTTGGCGGCTATCAATCCCGCCGGATGTGAGATATCGGCCAGCAATACTGCACCCACCTCATCAGCTATGGCTCTAAATGTAGCATAATCCCAATCACGCGAATAAGCAGATGCTCCGCAGATGATCAGTTTCGGGCGTTCCTTTTGTGCTATTTCGCGTACTTTATTCATGTCTACCAGACCGGTTTCCTGCTCCACATTGTAGAAGAAAGGTTGATATATCTTTCCGGACAGATTGACCGGTGAGCCATGTGACAGGTGACCCCCATGCGACAGGTTAAAACCCAACAGTTTGTCGCCGGGCTTCAGGCAGGCCAGCATTACTGCTGCATTGGCCTGCGCACCCGAATGCGGCTGTACATTGGCCCATACTGCACCGAATAATTTTTTGACCCGCTCTATGGCCAGCGTTTCTACCTGATCTACTATCTCACAGCCACCATAATACCTTTTGCCGGGCAGCCCTTCAGCATATTTATTGGTCAGGCAGCTACCCATGCCTCAATGACCTGAGCAGAAGTGAAATTTTCGGAGGCTATCAGTTCTATTCCTTCACGCTGACGGTGGAGTTCTTTACCAATCAGGTCAAATATGGCGGTATCTCTCTGCATAAATGTTGTTTTATTTTCAAAGCCGAAACTAATCATTTATGCTTAATCAGGTTTGGTCATTTTAAAATCTTAATTTAGCCCAAATTTTCCCCGCAATATGCAAGCTATCATACCTGTGGCAGGTGCAGGCACAAGACTCAGGCCACTCACTTATACTCAGCCCAAAGTACTCATCTCCGTGGCAGGCAAGCCCATTCTGTCCTATATTATTGAGAACCTGCTTGAAAGCGGGGTAAATGATTTTGTATTTGTGATAGGCTACTTAGGGGAGAAGATCAAGGAATATGTGGAACTGAATTACCCTCAAATCAATGCCCGCTTCGTGACACAGGAAGAGCGAAGTGGCCTGGGCCATGCTATCTGGGTAGCAAAGGATGAAATAGATCAAAGTAAGCCTTTGATCATCCAGCTGGGCGATACTATTCTCGATGCAGACATCAAGACTATCCTGTCCGGCGAATATTCCACGCTTTGCATCAAAAAAGTAGAAGACCCGCGGGCATTTGGTGTGGCTGAGCTCGGTGACGATGGCTTTATTAAAACATTGGTAGAGAAACCGCAGATCCCCAAATCAAACATGGCACTGGTGGGATTTTATTTTATTCGCGACACAGTTAAACTATTTGATGCATTGAGGTCCAATATTGAGCATAAAGAACATACGAATAGTGAGTTTTATCTGACCAATAGCCTTCAGAAAATGATAACGGAAGGTGTCAAATTCAAAAGTTACAAAGTAGAACATTGGTTTGATGTAGGCAAAAAAGATATTCTCCTCGAAACTAATAGTCTTCTGCTTCGCAAAAATGGAGACAAATGCGCTGAGAGCTGTGTGATGACCAATTCTATTTTTATATCACCCTACCATATCTCCAGTGGTGCAAAAATTCGCAACTCTGTGATCGGGCCCTATGTGACGATCGGGGAAAATTCAGAGGTCAGTAATTCTCTCATCAAAAATTCCGTGATAGGGAGCTTCTCAAAACTGGAAAATGTTACACTTCATAATTCACTGATTGGAAG
>CAIXBT010000184.1 GCA_903917755.1 uncultured Bacteroidota bacterium | reverse complement strand
GAGCTATGAACAACCCACAGAAACGTTCGACACAAATGTAACGGGTGGTGCAAATCTTTTGGACGCTGTGCGTCATATTCCGTCAGTTCGTTCGCTCGTTTTTGTGACATCTGACAAGTGTTATCTCAATAAGGAATGGGAGCTGTCGTACCGTGAAAACGACGAACTTGGTGGTGCTGATCCGTACAGTGCATCAAAAGCTGCGGCCGACATCGCCGCTCAGTCTTGGATTAAAAATTTTGCAACGGCACCAATTACTTTGGCACGCGCCGGAAACGTGATTGGTGGGGGAGACTGGGCGGTAGATCGGCTTATTCCCGACCTTGTGAACGCATATTCAACATTCCAAACGCCTATTTTGAGATATCCAGATGCCATTCGTCCCTGGCAACATGTCTTAGACTGTGTAAATGGTTACTTGATGCTAATTAACAAACAATTAGAACAAGGGGTAGTTGGAGAGTGGAATTTTGGACCAAGCCTTCAAGAGACACACAGCGTCAGGGAATTAGTCGAAATTTTTGCGAAACATTGGAAAATAGACTTTGAGTCATTCAAGCTTGACAGCGATTTAATTCTTGACGAGTCTAACTATTTGCTTCTAGATTCTACTAAATCTAGACTTAATTTAGGTTGGGCAGATGTGCTTGATTTTGAAAATGCAATCAAATGGACGGTCGATTTTTACAAACAAACGGAGGTTTTTCCAGTTTTGGAAATTCTCACGAATCAAATTAGTGACTATCTGAAGATCAAGTATAAATTAAAACAAAATGACTAAGAAACGATTTTACCTTAGCGTGGATTTTTAAAACTTAACACTAAAGCGTTTTTTCTTGATTCAGAGCTGTTTCTCACTTGTCTTTTTCCACTTATTCTAAAATACGTCTCCGCCGAAATTCATTGAAATGATCTCTCACCCTACGTTCGAGTCTTCTCCTAAGCCAAGTTGTTCTTCATCTGGCTTTAAGTGGTCCCAACTTGAAGCGGATGGGAGTAAAATTTGAGCTTTGAGGCACACATTGCCTCAAACGGTATCATGCAATTCCTTTATAATTTGACGTAATAAGTTGATTTCTCCTTCTTCAATATCTGACTCAAGCTGATTAAAAAATTCGACTGGAACGCCTTGCCATCCATCAATTAACTTGATACCGGAGACTTGATCTTCATCAAAAATAATAGAAAATATTGCCCGGACAAAACTTGTTTCGGAGATAATGTTTAACGCCGTTTGTAAATTTTCTACATTACTTAAGTTATATAAGGGATATTGTTTTAATACCACTTCTAGAAATCTAGAGTTATTCTTTATAGAACTTGACCAAACATTCGGGATTCTAACAATCTTCCAATCGTAATGATAAAGCTTTGAGAGTGATTCGATCAAATACTCACTCTCTTGTTTAGATTCCTCGTATTTATCTAGGTTTACTGGATTATTTAAACGAGAAGTTGAAAGATGAACAATTCTCGTAAAATTTAATTGGTGCATGGATTGTATAATT
>CAIXBT010000183.1 GCA_903917755.1 uncultured Bacteroidota bacterium | reverse complement strand
GTCAGTGTCAGGATCAAGAAAAGTATTTTTTTCATTTGGAGGGTTTGTATTTCAGGTTATATGGTGAAATTAACAAATTAAGCAGCTAATCAAATAAGAATGTGATTAGAAGGAGGCATATAAGACAAATATGATAAGTCTCACACTTAGGGCGCGATTAGAAAGAGGTATATAAGTCAAACATGATAAATCTCAGGACATGATTACAAGAGTTAACTCAATAAAGCATTGAATTCCATTTTCAAATTAGCATATCAGCACATTATTTCGACAGCATCATGCTCTTCTTCTTGTATAGATCGCGGAAGTGAGGATCGTAGAGATCTTTGATAAAGTAGATGGCTTCGCCGGTAGATTTCATCTCAGGTCCCAGCTCGCGTGATACACCCGGGAATTTATCAAACGAGAAAACCGGTTCTTTGATGGCATAGCCCACGAGGCGTTTGTAGTATGTGAAGTCCGTTATTTTATTTACACCCAGCATTACCTTTGTGGCATAGTTGAGGTATGGTATGTTGTATGCCTTGCAGATGAAAGGTGTGGTGCGCGATGCACGAGGATTTGCCTCTATGACATATACCTTGTTATTCTTGATCGCAAACTGGATGTTGATGAGGCCGCGTATATCGAGTGCACGGGCTATCTTGTCTGTGTATTCTCGCATCATCATGATGACATGTTCGGAGAGATTGTACGGAGGCAATACGGCATTAGAGTCGCCGGAGTGTATGCCCGCAGGCTCGATGTGCTCCATGATGCCCATGATCTCTACTGTCTCGCCATCGAATATTGCATCGACCTCAGCTTCCTCAGCGCGGTCGAGGAAGTGATCTATCAGGATATTATTGTCAGGGAAATGCTTGACGATCTTTACGACTGCTTTGGTCAGTTCATCATCGTCTATCACGATACGCATACGCTGACCGCCGAGTACATACGATGGACGCACGAGCACCGGGAATCCGATCCTATGTGCTACCTCTATTGCATCTTCGGCATTCTTTGCAGCGCCATACTCAGGATATGGGATATTGAGTGACTTCAGCATATCGCTAAAGCGCTCTCTATCCTCTGCTATGTCCATACTGTCATATGAAGAACCGATGATCTTGATGCCTGATTCATGAAGGTTCTTAGCGAGCTTGAGTGCGGTCTGGCCGCCGAGCTGTACGATCACGCCTTCCGGTTTTTCGTGTTCTATCAGTTCGCGGAGATGCTCCCAGAATACCGGCTCGAAGTACAGTTTATCCGCTATGTCAAAATCTGTTGATACTGTTTCAGGATTGCAGTTGAGCATGATAGCTTCGTATCCTGCTTCTTTGATGGCGAGCACACCATGCACACAGCAGTAGTCGAACTCAATACCCTGACCGATACGGTTAGGTCCTGAGCCGAGTACGATCACTTTTTTCTTTGGGGTCACAGGAGACTCGTTGGTATGGATATGGGCCTTTGCCACATCATGCTGAGGTGCTGCCTCGAATGTCGAATAGTAGTATGGAGTCTTAGCCTCAAACTCTGCAGCGCAGGTATCTACCAGTTTATAGACACGTTTGATTTTTAATTTCTTTGAACGATAGTTATAGACCTCATCTTCTGTAGAAGAAGTAAGATATGCCAACTGCAGATCAGAGTATCCCTTTTGCTTTAGTTCTAACATAAAGTCATGGTCTATCTCCTTCAGCTCCATTTTGCGAACTTTCTTCTCTGTCTCTACGAGGTCCATGATCTGGTGCAGGTACCAGGGGTCTATGCGGGTTATATCCTGAATGGTCTTGAGCGGCACACCGAGTTTCAATGCGTCATATATTCTGAAAAGTCTGTCCCATGAAGGCACCTTGATACCCTGGAGCATATCGTCTGTACTGACCCATGTTTTGCCATCAGCGCCGAGGCCGATACGGTTATTTTCGAGCGACTGACAGGCTTTCTGCAGTGCTTCCTGGAAGCTTCTGCCTATAGCCATCACCTCACCTACTGCTTTCATCTGAAGACCCAGAGAGTCATCTGCACCGGCGAATTTGTCAAAGTTCCAACGCGGTATTTTTACGATAGTATAGTCCAATGCCGGCTCGAAAAATGCAGAAGTTGTTTTTGTGATCTGGTTATTGAGTTCATCAAGGTTATAACCTATCGCTAGTTTCGCAGCGATCTTAGCTATCGGATAGCCGGTCGCCTTAGAGGCGAGTGCCGACGAACGAGACACGCGCGGGTTCATTTCTATAGAGATGATGTCCTCATTCACAGGATTGATCGCGAACTGTATGTTACAACCACCGGCGAAACTGCCCAGATCGCATATCATACGTTTGGAATATTCGCGCATGCGCTGATAGGCGCGGTCGCTCAGGGTCATGGCAGGAGCCACCGTGATAGAATCTCCTGTGTGGACACCCATCGGGTCAAAGTTCTCGACAGTACATATCACGACAAAATTGTCAGCTGAATCTTTCATAACCTCCAGCTCATATTCTTTCCAGCCTAGTACAGCTTTTTCTATTAATACTTCATGCGATGGAGACGCATTGAGGCCACGTTGGAGTTTTTCGTCAAATTCCTCTTTGGTGTGTACGAAACTGCCTCCCGCGCCTCCGAGTGTGTAGGATGCACGTATCACGAGCGGGAAACCGATCTTCTGAGCGGCTTCCTTGCCTTCGAGAAATGAGTTGGCGGTGAAAGACGGCGCTGTGCCTATGCCAAGCTCGAGCATCCACTGACGGTATGCCTCACGGTTTTCGGTTTTTTCTATGGCTTTGAAGTCAGCACCTAGCACGCGCACGTTGTATTTCGTCCAGATACCTAGTTCGTATGCCTCCATACAGAGGTTGAGGGCTGTCTGGCCACCCATAGTGGGCAGCACGGCGTCTATTTTGCGCTCTTCCAGTATCTGAATCACAGACTGGATATTGATCGGCATCAGATATACATAGTCGGCCACCACAGGGTCGGTCATGATGGTAGCGGGATTGGAGTTGAGCAGGGTTACTTCGATACCCTCCTCGCGCAGACTGCGGGCAGC
Source organism: uncultured Bacteroidota bacterium (assembly GCA_903917755.1). GTDB lineage: Bacteria > Bacteroidota > Bacteroidia > Chitinophagales > LD1 > UBA1941. Next base: position 231 of record CAIXBT010000183.1, on the reverse strand, counting down.
CTGAGAGCCGGAGTAATCAAATTCACATGCTTGTCCGATAATGATGGGGCCTGAGCCGATGATGAGTACAGAGCGGATAGAGGTGTCGCGTGGCATTCCGTGTAATTTGCGCGAAATTAATAGAAATCTGCATTTATTAAAGATTTAGTAATGTGGATTGTCGTGATCGGGTGATAGTCTGCTATCTAATTTTCTAGCTAAAGCCTTTGTAATACCCATTAACAAATTTTT
>CAIXBT010000182.1 GCA_903917755.1 uncultured Bacteroidota bacterium | reverse complement strand
CCGCCGCTGATCAGCACCGGAAAGGGCCGGACTACCTGCTCGTTCTTCCTGCCTGATGGCAAGCATATCCTGTATGCATCCACACATCTGGGCGCGGATACATGCCCTCCCACACCCGCTCCTCGTGCAGATCACAAGTATCTCTGGCCGATATATGCAGACTTCGATATTTTTGTGGCTGATCTCAATGGCAAAATAGTCAAGCAGCTTACTAACTCTACCGGCTATGATGCAGAGGCCACCGTTTCACCCGATGGCAAGAAGATAGTCTTCACATCGATCAGAAGTGGAGATCTGGAGATATATACCATGAATATCGATGGCTCTGATGTCAAACAACTGACACATGATCTGGGTTATGATGGCGGCGCGTTCTTTTCTCCGGACTCAAAGAAAATTGTTTTTCGTGCATCACGTCCCACGACTCCCGAAGAAATAAAAGAGTACAAGGATTTTCTAGCACAGGGGCTGGTGGCACCGACCCATATGGAGATATACACCTGCAATGTAGATGGCTCTGATATGAAACAGGTCACACATCTCGGCAAGGCAAACTGGGCGCCGTTTTTCACTCCTGACGGAAAGAAAATTATTTTCTCGTCAAACCATGCTTCTAAGCGCGGATATGATTTTCAACTGTATACCGTCAATCTGGATGGCTCCGGGATAGAAAGAATTACTACTGGCGGCAATTTCAATGCCTTTGCGATGTTCTCGCATGATGGCAAGAAACTGGTATGGTCATCAAACAGGAATAATCACGGTGCAGTGCACGGCATAGACCTGTTTATCGCCGACTGGAAAAAATAGGCTGTTAATCCCCCTTTATCACAGGGGGGCAAGGAGGATTTATATTGAGTAAAACAATAAAATGGAAATGAAAAATATATTTGTCATTATACTGTGTCTGACCATTCTGAACCTTCGTGCACAAAAAATAGCTGATCAGGCAAACCTCAAAACGCATATCTATTACCTCGCATCAGACAAACTCAAAGGCCGTGCACCCGATACCAAAGGGGAGAAGCTTGCGCAAAAATATATCATTGCCGAGTTTGAAAAATATGGCTTGCAGCCAAAGGGCGAGAATGGCTATCTGCAGCCTTTCAGCTATCACATGACCAAGAACCCGCATGATACTGTGGCTAAAGATGGCAAAGAATATCATGGCTCAAATATCATCGGCTATATAGACAATGGCCAGCCATACACTATCGTGATAGGGGCGCATTATGACCACCTGGGCGATGATGGTCGCGGCAGTTCGCTGGATGCAAACCCCAAGGGTAAGATACATCATGGTGCTGACGACAATGCATCAGGGGTGGCCGGTGTACTGGAACTCGCACGATACTTTGCTTCCAACAATGTGAAAGAGAAATACAACTTCCTTTTCATGTGCTTCTCAGCAGAAGAGGCCGGACTGATAGGCTCGAAGTATTTCTCTAATCATCCTACTATATCTTTAGACAAGGTCGACTGCATGATCAATATGGATATGATAGGCAGGTTGAATGACTCTACTAAGAAAGTCATTATATATGGCACTGGTACGAGCAATGTTTGGGAACCACTGTTGAAAAATACGAAGTCTGATCTCTCTATGAAATTTGATTCATCCGGTATAGGACCATCTGACCAAACATCCTTTTATCTGAAAGATATACCGGTGCTTTTCTTCTTCACAGGGCAGCATAGCGACTATCATAAACCGACAGATGTAGCAGAAAAAATAAATTATGCAGGAGAACAAGATGTCCTCGGTCTCGTGGCACAGATAGTAGATTCGATCAATAACTATCCTAAACTTGCCTTCCAAAAGACGGTCAATAAAGAAGCTAAGAACAACAGCTTTAAGGTAACATTGGGTATCATGCCCGACTATAGCTATGACAAGGTAGGTGTGCGTATCGATGGGGTATCAGACAATAAACCCGCACAGAAAGCCGGTCTCAAAGCGGATGATGTGGTCATTCAGATGGGTGAATATCCGGTCAAAGACATATATGGATATATGGATGCACTCAATAAATTTAAAAAAGGAGACTCAACTAAGGTCATAGTGACCAGAGGAGGGGAGAAGATAGAATTTTTGGTGACTTTTTGATCTTTTACCTCACTACTTCCTCGCTATCCAGTTCACCTCTTCGGCGCTTAGGTCCTTTGCCATTTTGCGTGCCAGCGTGAAGAGATAATCAGAAAGTCGATTGAGATATTTGATGGTCAGCGGATGAACTCCACTTTCATTATGAAGATGTACGGTGAGTCTCTCAGCCCTGCGGCATACAGTGCGGGTTATATGACAATATGATACATAGATATGTCCACCCGGCAGTATGAAGTTTTTTAATGGCTCCAATACTGCATCCATTGTATCGATAGCTTTCTCCAGCGCTTCTATGTCTGATTCATTCAGGTCCGGAGTTTTGAGTTTTTGATTGTCAGGATCAGCAGCCAGCTCTGCGCCGATGGTGAAAAGCCTGTCCTGTATCTCTTTGAGCAGTTCTCTTTCTTTTTCATTTGAGTTCACATCACGCAGCAGACCGATCCATGAGTTGAGTTCATCGGTAGTGCCATAGGTCTCTATGCGAAGGTCAGATTTAGATACGCGTCTGCCACCGAAAAGTGAGGTTTCGCCTATATCGCCTGTCTTTGTGTATATTTTCATTTATGGATTTGAAAATTTGAAAATGAATGCAGATAATGAATTAGTCTATTGCCTGCTTAAACGGCTACACCTCTTATTGGTTCATTAGCTTTATCGTATTCTATCAGGCCATCGCGCAGACCCATGATACGACGTGCATGTTTGGCTATATCCTCCTCATGCGTCACGAGTATCACGGTATTGCCTTTGGAGTGTATATCCTGAAATAGTCCCATGATCTCATAGGACGTTTTAGTGTCCAGGTTTCCTGTAGGTTCATCAGCCAGAATAATAGATGGGTGATTGACCAGTGCGCGTGCTATGGCCACACGTTGCCTCTGTCCGCCCGAGAGCTCCATAGGCTTGTGGTTCATACGGTCCTGCAGTCCTACCTGCTCCATCACATGCTCTGCTCTTTCTTTACGGTCTTTGCTGTTCATGCCGGCATAGACCAGTGGTAGTGCCACATTTTCTAATGAAGAGAGACGCGGCAGCAGATTGAAAGTCTGGAATACGAATCCGATCTCTTTGTTTCTTACGAATGCCAGTTCATCGTCTGTCATCTTGGCCACTTCGGTATTGTTGAGCCTATAAGAGCCGGATGTAGGCGTATCGAGACATCCGAGTATGTTCATGAGCGTGGACTTGCCGGAACCCGAAGGTCCCATCAGCGCTACATATTCATTCTTGTATATAGTAAGACTAACATCTTTCAGCGCCTCGATGAACTGTGTGCCCAGCAAAAAAGTTTTGCGCAAATTTTTTATAGAGATGACTTCGTTCATTTTGACTTTGTATTTATCTATTGTCTATCGTCTGATATCTCAAGTCTATTTCTTGATCACCTTTGGTACTTTAAAGAAATCAGAATCATGCTGCGGTGAGTTTTTCAGCGCATCTTCTTTTGATACTTGTCCTTTGACCTCATCAGCTCGCAGCACGTTGACCTCATCACTCATATATATCAATGGCTCCACGCCATCTACATTTAGTTCGTTGAGCTTATCCATCATATCAAAGATTTTCTGCAGATCCTTCTTAACGATCTCCTTTGATGACTCATCAAACTCCAATTTTGACAATTCAGCCAATCTGTCTACAAGTATGTTATCGATCTTCATGTTGTTGTGTTGTTTACGCAGATCCCGCAAATATCCACCGATTTTATCCTGTTATTTCAGCGCAGATCTGCGTAATCTGCGGGAGAATGTTTTTGATGAAAAATTAATGCCTTATTTCGAAACAGTCTTTTAACTTCGCAAAATTAAAATTTCCATTGTCATTGTATGCGTGAAATAACGGTAAGCGGGGTCAGACCTACGGGTAAACAGCATTTGGGCAACTATTTGGGTGCTGTGGTGAATTTCGTCAAAATGCAGGACGAATACAATGGATTTTTCTTTATAGCTGATCTACACTCACTTACCACGCATCCCAAGGCAGCCGATCTGCAGGCCAATGTCCGTCAAACGCTCATTGAGTATCTGGCATGTGGTCTCGATCCTGACAAGTGTACATTGTTTGCACAGAGCGATCTGCCGCAGATATCTGAGTTGTATCTTGTGTTTAATATGCTGGCTTATCTCGGTGAACTGGAGAAAGTTCCTACTTTCAAAGATAAAGTTCGTGATCAACCTAACAATGTCAACGCAGGCCTGCTCACTTATCCTGTCCTCATGGCGGTAGATATTCTGATACACCATGCGGTCAAAGTGCCTGTGGGCAAAGACCAGATGCAGCATATAGAGATGACACGTAATTTCGGCAATCGCTTCAATCATATTTATGGAGTAGCGTATTTCAAAGAGCCATTTGGTTTCACATACAATGATAACCCGCTTTCGGTCCCAAGCCTCGATGGTGCAGGCAAGATGAGCAAATCTAAAGGCGAAAATACAGTCATATATCTGGCTGATGAGCCTGAGGTGATACGCAAGAAAGTGATGCGCGCTGTGTCTGACAGTGGTCCAACAGAACCAAATCAGGCAAAACCAGAGATGATACAAAACCTCTTTGACCTAATGGGTCTTGTATCAAAGGCTGACACTTTGAAGCATTTTGGTGAACAATATAATGGCTGCACCATCAGGTATGGTGATATGAAAAAACAGCTGGCAGAGGATATGGTCAACTATCTGGCCCCGATCCGTGAAAAAATAAAAGAACTCAGCAGTGATCAGAACTATCTGAACAAAGTGCTCCGTGAAGGTGGCGAAAAGGCAAGGATCAGTGCGGGAAAGACAGTGTCTGAGGTCCGCGAAATAATAGGATTAAAGTCTCATTAATCAAAGAATCCTGAGCTTTTTTCAGAATAATTTATTTTTCATCCAACTTCGCACTTTGAGTAAGAAGATTTGATATATTTAAACCGACGTAGAACCCCGATTAATCAATATAGCTGACCCGTCAGCTAGCAATGGTGCAATAATTTGATATGGAAAAGACTAAGAAACCGGTTAAAGCAGCTAAACCTGCCAAGGCCACCCCACCTAAGAAAGCAGCAAAGGCTGCACCAGTGAAACCCGCATCAAAAGTAGCGGCTGTCAGGACAGAAAAGGCGACTGAGGTGCATAAGGTACAAGAGAAGAAAGCACCTGTAGTGCCTAAAGGGCAGATACATCATATCGCAATAGCCGGAAATATCGGTGCGGGTAAATCTACCCTGACCGCCCTGCTGGCCAAGCATTTCAACTGGACACCAAATTTCGAGGATGTCGAAAATAATCCATATCTGAACGACTTCTATGAGGATATGCCACGCTGGTCATTCAACCTGCAGGTGTTTTTCCTCAATTCACGTTTCAGGCAGATCATCGATATACAAAAAGGTGTTGATACCGTGATTCAGGATCGTACCATACATGAGGATGCATGCATCTTTGCCCCAAACCTTCATACCATGGGACTCATGAGTACCCGTGATTTTGAAAATTATACCCGCCTATATGAGACCATCAGCAGCCTCATCAGGCCGCCTGATCTGCTGATATACCTCAAGGCATCAGTGCCTACACTGGTCAATCAAATACAAAAGCGCGGACGAGAGTATGAAGACAATCTCCGCCTCGACTACCTCAAACGTTTGAATGAGTTCTACGAGAAATGGATCGCTAGCTATACGGGCCGCCTGCTTATCATAGATGTAGACCAGTGCAACTTCGCTGAAGAAGAAGAAGCCCTCTCAGAGGTCGTCAATAAGGTCAGCGGCGAGCTGTATGGCTTGTTTTGAGATGAGGAATTATCTTGTGATCACCAGCTTCCTACTCACCGCTTGCTGTCCGTTCTGTGATATGGTGAGCAGATAGATGCCATTGGCCAGTTCTGAGACAGACATCTTGTTGTCTGCTAAGTTGAGTTGTCTGCTAAGTATGTTTCTCCCATTGATATCGCTTATTGATAGGCTGACTCCTATCAAACTACCATCTATACTTATCATGATCTCATCCTGTGCGGGATTGGGATACAGGTGAAACGCAGTACTCTCTATGTCTTTAATTCCAGAAGGCAGATTTAGGCATCCTGCCATAGCCTGGTATAATGCAAAAGAATCATCCTGATAGCTGCATAGAGAGTAATAAGTATCATCCGTTCTGCAATGCCAGAAAGGAACCATAGCATTGTCTACCATGCCCAATCGCTCTATCACTTTGCCAGAGAAAGTCATGCCCAATATGCAACTGTCTGTAACGTGAAAGGAATAATATCTCAGATGATTAGTGTCTATCACCGTTATACCTGCAGAGTCTACTACTGCATGTACGATGCTGTCAGAATTAGTATGAAAAGCGTAATTGGGAATAACGAGTGTATCTCCCGCATGGGCATTTATGAAATATACAGGCAGCCATTCGCTGAACATGGCATAATAGAAATAAGTTGTGTCGTTGGTCGCATAGGTATATAATGGAAGCTGTGCAGTAGTATCGATTCGATAATTGTTATTGCCCAGATAAGCGTCAGTGTATTTGATGAAAGATAATTGGTGGCATGGGCGGCCTACCACGACTGTATCACCAGTATAGGTATATACATCTAGTCCCGGTCCGCCGAGAGATACCCAATAGTAGTGCCATTTTGCGCCCTGATGGCACCAGTCCT
>CAIXBT010000181.1 GCA_903917755.1 uncultured Bacteroidota bacterium | reverse complement strand
AGACATTCAGCCTGCTCGACGAGAAGAAAAAGAAATACGAATTTCATAATTACAAAGAATCAGGCATAGACAAAGCCACTCTGGAACTATGGCTGAAGCACTTTCCTACTGACCGGCTCATCAACACCAAAGGCACGACATACCGCGCTCTGAGCGATAGCGACAAGGCCAGCATAAGCAATAAATCAAAAGCCATAGCACTCATGATAGAGAACCCATCTCTGATCAAACGGCCTGTGATAGACTTCGGCAATGGTCATTTCTTTCTGGGCTGGGATGAGGTGGAGCTGAATAAATTATTTTGATTAGATCAGGGTTTCATGTGTATGAATGAACCCAAGCATTCATACAGCTCTATAATTCTTATTCATTTCGCGCGGCAGAAAATAGCCTTTGATGCAATTTGGATTTCTGATACAAATTTGAATGTAATTCTTTTCTTTAAATCCGGCAGTAGGACACCTCTTACCGAATCGAATTTTTTAATCCTCAGCAAAGCAATGTCTGCGGCAGGCTGATATTAAATATGGTGCCACCGCCTGGCCTGTCTGCTATGGCTATCGTGCCACCCATACCATCCACTATTTTTTTGCAGATAGCCAAACCTATGCCCGAGCCCTGATACTGGCGGGCTGTGGGTAGCCGCTGAAATATCTGAAAGGCTCGTTCGCGGTGCTCTACCGGTATGCCGATACCATTGTCAGCTATACTCAGCAGTGCATTGGGGCCCAGCAGCTGATAGCTGATCGTGATCGTAGGGCTGTCGCTCTCATTATACTTGATACCATTGCCGATGATGTTTTGAAAGAGCTGTGTGAGCTGCGTACGGTCTGCCATCAGCGCGGGCAGTTCCGGTATATTGATCTGTGCATTCTTTTCGCTCAGCAGTATTTCGATATTATTTTTCACATCATCTATCACTGTGCGGAGCGGCACCTGTTCTATCTTGGGGTTGGCATCCACCTTGGCCAGACGAAGCAGATCATGTATGAGTATGTCCATGCGCCGGGCGCCATCTACCGCGAAGCCGATGAACTGCTGCTGTATGGGGCTGATGTCATCGCCCAGATCGCGCGCCAGCAGCTGCATATAGGAACTCACCATGCGCAGCGGTTCGCGGAGGTCATGCGATGCCACATGTGCGAATTGCTTCAACTCATTGTTTGACACCTCCAGTTTATGTGCATAGAGATGGATAGTTTCATTTTTCTCTTTGAGCAGCTGCGCCTCCTTTTCTTTTTTATCTACTTCATATCTTGTCTTGATCTCATTGATGGTGCGTGTGGTATCTTTGTTGACCAGATCATTGCGCAGGGCTATGTATTTCTTATAGTACTCGAGAGATTTTTTGTAATCACTCAGCTTCTCATATATCTCCGAGAGCTGCACATAGATATCGCATATACGCTCTTTGACGGCGGCCTTGCGAGCCATGATCAGGGCATCGTGCAGATAGCGCAGGCTCTGCCCGAAGTCTTTCAGCATACTATAGCCGAGCCCCACACCGATCATAGCGGTGATGATCTCAGACTGATGGCCGGTGCTGGTGGCTATCTCGATGCAGTCCATATATTTTCTGATAGACTCTCGGTAGCGGCCTTTCTCCAGTTCGAGATCTGCGAGATTGTGCAGAGAGAGAATGAGACCATGAGGATAGTTGATAGACTGGCTCTCTTCGTAGCAGAGTTTGTAATATTTTTTTGCCTCAGCCGGTTTCTTTTGTTTGGTGAAAGCCGTGCCGATGTTTATCATCAGCTGAATGGCGCGGATGCGGTCATCATTCTTTTTGGCTATGGACAGTGCCTCTTTGTAATTTTCCAGTGCATACTCATAGTCACCCTGCGAGAGGTAGGTCAGGCCTATGTTCTGGAGGCTTATACAGATGCGCTCATTGTCGCCGGTCTCCTGATTTATCTTGAGCGCCCTGAAGTGCATATTGAGCGCCTCTGTGGTCATGCCGTATTTGTAAAACACGACCCCGATATTATCATACGATGCAGCTATGCCGCGACGGTCATTTATTTTCTCGCGATAGAAAAGTGCCTTCTGATAAAACTCCCTTGCCTTGTCCAGCTTGCCACGCTGATAGTATATCGCTCCGAGATTGTTCAGCAATACAGATGCACCCTTTATGTCTTTGAGTTTTTCACGTATCTTAAATTCTTTATTGTGCCATTTGATGGCTTCTGCTGCCTCGCCCGAATATATCTGTATGAGCCCGATGAGGTGATACACTTCCGCTTTCTCGATGTCACTGCCGCTTTTTTCCGCCCCTGCCACCAGCCGCAAAGCCTTGTCTCTGGCCGCATCGATATTCACAGGTATCAGATTTTTGATTTCACTTATCTTCGTTTGCATAATCTCAATGCTGTGACATAACAGTGTTTTGTTTTATAAATCATTTGTTGTGAAAGAATAGAACTTAAAGGGAATTTAATATTTTATTTTTATAAAAATTCTATATTGGAACCAAATTAAACAAACTCTATATTAAACTAAAAGTAAACAGCGGGATTTTATTGATCCTGATAGCCTTTGTTAGCATAATCTTCAACGGATGCTCTTCGACCACAGCTACCAAATGGAACGGTCAGGTCCCCTTTGCGATTCCGATCAGCGTTTCAGGCATAGTGATCGAACAAACAGGCACACAAATAAAGGCTGCCGGCGTACCTGTCAAGATCACGGATTCACTGGGCAAAGTGTTTACGGCTACTACAAGTGGCGCTCCATCCTTTATGTACACTACAAAACTGGATGCCGCTACAGGAATATGCACGCTCAATTCAGTTGACAATGGTCTTACTTTCTGGTCATGGATAGATGGTTTCGATCCCGCCGCAGATACTGTGAATGTGATCTTCAACGAATCTGCTACCAGCACTGCTCCAGCACTCGAACTGGTATTTCTGGATCACGACCGCAGCGCGATGACACAAGCGCTGTCAGTGAACCTCAGCGAAGGTGCTACACAGATCGGATCTATGGCAGTATCAAATGGCATAGTTGGTCTGGTCACATTCCCGAATATCAAACCGGCTACCAAGTACACCTTTACTTGTTCTAATAGCAGTGGCCCAGTGAGCGACAGCTATGGCAGACCGATCAGCAGATCGTTCACCACACCTGCTACACTGGCACCGAAGACCACTGTCGGTTATACTTTCTACATGAAATAAAGAACGTAGGGGCAACCCTTGCAGTTGCCCACTAATACCATTACCCAATCCCTGAAGGGGGGCTTACACAGCCGATTACAAGCCATATCCTTCATGTCCCCCGCTGGCGGGGGGCAAACAGCCAAGTACACGCCAATGCATCCTCACCCCGGCCCTCTCCAAAGGAGAGGGAGAAACAGCCTTTACCCCCAATCCCTGAAGGGGGCTTTAACAGCCATTGTTTTTGTATTAAAGTCCTCCCTTCAGGGAAGATTTAGGAGGGTAAACAGCCAATGCATCCTCACCCCTGCCCCGCTCCAAAGGAGAGGGGTCAAACAATCAAATGCATCCCCCTGCTGAAACAGCCCTATCAATTATCTCCGCAGTGCGCCTCCGTGAAACACATTGCAGTAATACCTGAATGTATCCAGCGCATCGGCCTGCTGTGCGGGGTCGTTGCGGTTTGATTTCTGAATGGTGCCGTCGTAGTTCATCTTCACATTGCGAAGGTCATAGATCAGGCCTTTAGCTTTGCGGGCATTGATACGCACATCGCATTTTGAGAGGATCGTATTGATCAGTACCTGATTGTCTTCGAGACGCGGGTTCGATAGCGGTACATGCAGCTGGCCATTGCTCAGGTTCAGTTGCTTTTTGATCACGGTGTAGTAGTTCATGCTGTTTTGCACCAGTGCCGTAGAGTTACTGCCCGATGCATCGCCTGTGACCATATACACATAGTCGGGATAGCGCGCCAGTATGTGTTTGCACAACGCATAGATGTCTGAGTTAGCGAGTTTGATGGTCTCGATCACACGTATCTGCGCATCGATATATTGTATCACCGAGCAGCAGATCGGATTTCTATTGAAGTCAAACGACAGATAGAGCAACTGCTGTGCATCGGGCTCTATCTCAGTCTTAACGATATGCTTCTCCGCATCGAAGGCAAAAGCCCATAGCTGATCGAAGCCGCCGAAGTCCGTCCAGTCGCCCTCGATATACTGCTGGCGATAGCGCTCATCGAGCATGCTCCAGGCAGCCCACTGATCGCTGGTCACGTAACCATTGTCTGCCGGCAGGGCACTCATGTAGTAGTATGGCGCATCCAATGTGCCCGCTCTGTGCGGCTCATAGACGCGCTCCTTGATCCATGTCTGCGAGGGGTTGAATGTAGCCAGCGTGATGGGCCTCGGCATAGGGTCTATATACCAGCTGCCGAGACGGCTCGCGCCCATCTGCCAGAGCTTTTCAGACAGTTCCTCTATCTGTTCATACAGGATGCCGTTGGTCTCCAGGCCCAGCAGATCGGTCAGTTCGGGATCGTGCATGATGCCCTCACCGCGAAAGTATATCCTGCTGCCATTGGTCACATTCTCGACATAATAGTTAGACGATGCGCGGGACCAGCTCCAGTCCGGATCGCCCGCCAGCACTTTCTCCATAGATGGTATCGTAGTGGTGAGCAGCGCGGGCATATCGCGGCGAAACACATGCCAGCGGCTATTGGGATATCGGTGTGCGGCACATGCCAGGATGGCCAGCGAGGCATAGCTTTTGCCTCCGCGTATCGCGCCTCCGTAGAAGAAGTGACGATAGTCATTCTCACCTTCGAGCGCAGCTCTGGTGAGACAGTAATATTCTACCTGCTTTGGATTTTTTTCGAAGCTTAGATCCATTCTGTTGGATTGATGATATGTGAATAATGCAAATGGATCAGATCTGAATATCAGGGCAGGACGATCACTTCGGTGCCCAGATCTACGGTGATGGGTCGGCGTGCGGGCTTCTCGGCTACTGCCTGTTCAGCTACAGGTTTGTCAGACCAGTGATGATTATTTTTCAATCCGAAAATGGCCACTGCTGCTGACATTTTACTGCTCATGGCGGCTTCGAACAGCTTCACTTCGAATTTCCCTTCGATGAGTTCCATGTGCTCCATGATCGCTTCATGGTCGGCAAATTTTTTCTTCCAGTAGCTCCATGCCCTGCGGGTGATGCGCAGCTGCGAGAGTGCAGAGCCGAGATAGGATACCCCTTCTTTGCCTGCTTCCAGCTCTATGAGTTTGAGATTTTCTTTTACTGCTTCGGCGGTCCATTTTTCCGCATACTTGTTTCCCTGATTGTCAAACATAATTTTGCTTTTTTTGATTGTTAAATGCAAATTTAGCAAGTAATATTCAAAACAAAAAATCGTAAGGTTTTGCTCACTATAAAAAAAAGGGATCGCGCTATCAATGATAGCAAGGGGAGAAAAAGGGGCGTATATTACCCTCCAAACCTCCCCAAAGGGAGGCTTCAATACAAAAGACACACGAGCTGCTAAAGCCCACCTACAGGGGATTTGGGGTAAATGGAATTATTTGTTTAACAAGTCTTTTTCATCAAAAAAAACTGCCGATGATCCTGTCCAGTTGCTCTGCTGACAGGGGTTTGACGAGAAAGTCCAGCAGCGAATCAAAAGTGCCGGCCTTCGCTTTGTCGTCAGGATTGGCAGAGGTGGTGAGCATCACGATCGTCACTTTGCTTTGGAGTTGTTTGTCCAGCAGGTGATACTCTTCGAGAAACTCCCAACCGTTCATACCCGGCATATTGATATCTAAAAATATGATGTCGGGCTGAGTGCCCTCGCCGGTTTTCAAATAAGCAAGCCCATCTTCGGCAGACTCTTTTGCGATTATGATATCAGCGCTATCATTATTTCTGATGACTCGTTCGTGATAATAGTTATCCGCCCTGTTGTCATCTATGAGCATTATACATTTTACCTTTCTGGTCATGCATTGAGTTTTGCTATTGTGAAATAAAATGTGCTTCCCGATCCCGGTTCAGATTCTACCCATATCTTGCCCCCATGCAGCTCGGCTATTTTTTTGCAATTGGCCAGACCGATGCCATAGCCCTCATATTCTGTATCTTTGTTGAGGCGCTGAAAAATATGAAATATGCGTTCATGATATTCTGCTGCGATGCCGATACCATTGTCCCTGACGGAGAATCGCCACTCCCCTTCCACCTGCTCACTAGCGATCTGTATGACAGGTGGCACAAATTCTCTGCGGAATTTGATAGCATTGATAATAAGATTTTGAAATAACTGCTGTAGCTCGGTCTCATACACATTCAGATGCGGCATATCGCTGATGAATATTTTTGCCTGCGAATGTGTGATCAGGTTTTGGAGATCAGCGATCACGTTGGTGACCAGTCGGCCGGAGTCAGCGGTCACCAGCACCTTGTCACGGCCCAGCCGTGCGAAGTCCAGCAGCCCTTTGACCAGCGACTGCATCCTTTTGGCAGATTGCTCAATGGTGGTGATATACATCGGCAACTCTGTGTGCAGCTGTCCGAAATCTTCTTTCACCAAATGAATATAATTAGTGATGGTGCGCAGTGGCTCCTGCAGGTCATGCGAAGCGATATAGGTAAACTGCTCCAGTTCCCTGTTCTTAGCTTCGAGCTCTATGACATGCCGGGTGATGATCGCCTCCTGTATTTTCCGCTCGGTGATATCGATGATAGAAGCCTGCACCAGCAGTCCATTTTGAGTATGGATGGGATGTAGCCCTATCTCGACCTGTATCTCTCTGCCGTCTCGGGTCAGTGCGCAGAGATCACGACCAGCCCCCATCGTCCTGACCGATGGCGAATGCATATATGCAGTGGTGTGGGCGGGGTGATGCTTTCTGAATCGCTCAGGGATCAGTATCTCAAGTCTCTGATCGATCAGTTCCTCTCTGGTATAGCCGAACAGCAGCCTGGTCTGTGAGTTGATGTATTTGATCCTGCCCTGCTCATTCACCAGTATGATAGCATTGGGGGCAGATTCGACGATAGTTTCAAATGTAGATGCAGAAAAAGTTACCGGGTTTTATCCATTTATAATGATCAGCTAGTTTTTTGTATGAGTGATCGCATAAATATCCTCTTCTAAAAATCGGTTCCTAAGAAAACTCTAATAATTTGGAATACAAAATATTTGACATACAAAATTGATTGCGTTGGCTTTAGAAGCAACGAAGGCAATTGATAATTGACAATGGAATACAGCGGTCGAGGCGCTCCTGTTTTTTTTTCAGGCGCTCTTCATTCTTTGCAGATTCGTCCATCTTCTTTCTCTCTTCCTCCTGTATCTTTTTTAATTTCTCCTGCTCTTCTTTCAGCTTATCTTCTTTCTGTTTGTCGATCTGCTGAGCAGTGGGCGCGGGATGCTCTATCAGATATTGCAGTTCGGTGATCTTCTCACGCACAGTCAGTGCATCCTGAGCAGCAGGAGCCGCGAGCAGATACAGTTTATAGTTGTCTATCGCATCTCGGTTATAGCCGTTTATCTCCTGCGCTTTTGCGATATTATAATACGGCTCAGGCTGCCAGGGGCCTGCCAGTATAGCTCTCTTGAATTCAGAGATGGCATTGTTGAAATCTGCCGGTGAGATGGCATATTTGAATGCGGTCTTGCCGCGTACATTGAAACTATCTGACTCAAAAGGTACCGGCAGCGGCGCATTGAGACGATGCGAAATATTGATGATCCGTTCTTTCAGGCTGTAGTTTTCGGGGTCGGACCGCAGCTGTCGTACATATTGAAACAAACTGTCGATAGCTGTCTGTGAGTGGCCTGTCTGTGGCTGCAGAAAAATAAATATTCCTGCTATGCACACGATCAGGAGTTGTTTATATTTTGACATGGCTTAAAAATTTAATTGATGTTTGCCTTGAGCATTTTCAGATCATCCTTAGCCTGATTCAATTCTCTGACGTGTTTCTCCATCAGATCAGTGAGCGGCACGAGTATCTTGAGTTGCTCTTCGGTGAGGCTGGTCAGTTTGCGAACCTGATTGGCAGCTACGAGTTCGGTAGAGCCCCATTGTATCTCATAGAGCATGACGCGGGCCTCTTCGGTACCGAGTGTGCTGATGGCTTTCAGACGCGGATCGGGAAACATGGTATTCATCAGAAACAGTGCGGCATCCCATGCGGCATCATCTGTCCGGCCGTTCTTAATATTCTCCTCTATTCCCACACCGCCTTTGATCTTATTTTTTAAATTTTCTGCAAAATCGATCCCGACCTTCAGCTTTTCTTCTTTGTTTTTGGCCTTAGCTACCTTATCTACCAGTTCCAGAAAATATGGATCAGCGATCCCCATCTGCTCTAACTTTCTACGCACTTCAGCTGCTGAATTATGATCAAGAAATTCGATGGCATTCTTTCCGCCGGTGGTGGCAGCCGATTTCAAACCAATCTCAAACAATGATGTGGCGGATGTTTTAAGCGCTTTGAGTGTTTGCGCTTCAAACTCTTTTTTCTTTTCGGCGCTCAGCTTTTCCCATTCTTCAAACTGCTCCTGCCGCTTGTCGAAACCGAGATTTCTGATGGCCGTTTTGTCAGATTCTATCTTGCGGTGCAGTTCCGCTATCTCTTTTTCGAGATCAGCAGCCATAGCGCCTTTAGAGCTTTCTATGTTTTTCAGATATACACCTATATCTGCCCGCAGTGAGGCTTTATCGCTTTCGATAGCGGCCTGATCTGTGGTGCATTCGGCTATGAGTTGTTTATTGCTTTCTGGAATATCTTTTTCTGTGCACTTGGCATTAAATGCTTTGACCTTTTGCTCCAATGCAGCCTTTTTGTTATTCAATGCAGATTCTATTTTGTAGAGATCCTCTTTGCGCTCATTCGAGAGACCTGAAGGCACCTCGGGGATCACGATCTGTGCTATAGCCGACATCTGTAGCAGCAGTGCCACTGACGTTATTATTGTTTTCCATGTACTATTCATAAAATTATTGTTTAGGTGTCTCAGCAGGCTTGACCGCAGGAATGTTTATGTCGTTCAGATTTTCTTTTTGAAATTTTATTGTCTTCTCCACTTTGTCATTCACTTCGTTTTGGATCTTATAGAGGTCCTTTTGAGCATCATTTTCTTTCAGCGACACTTTCACTTTCTCATCCATAGACTTTTGCAGCTGTAGGCTGATATCCTTTGGCGGATCGGGTTTTGACATCTGAGAAACGAGTGATTTTATTTTGTCGTTCAGTCCATCTCGTTGTTTGACATAATCATCGCATTCTTTCTGTTTCGCATCTCTGTCTGCTACTCTGGCCTTGAATTTTTCGTCAGTTTGTGTCAGTGTGCTGAATGCTTTTTTGTATGCGGCAGAGTTGACATCTACAGCTTCGGTGCCATGCAGCTCGGGCACTGTGATCGATCCCGCATAGTCGCTTTTATTTTCAAAGCCCTGCCCGCTACCACCTTTTTGAATGCTCTCTGTAGCATCTCTGGCCTTGTCATCAGCAGCGCCGATGCTCTTGAGCTCTTCGCCGGCTTTGATGGTTCTGCCGTTCACCGGTTCACCCTTCATAGAGTTGAAGCCCTTGTCACGTCTCGCTTTGAACTCTGCTTCATCATGCATGATCTGATCTATGTATTGCTGAATCTGTTTTTTCTGATCGTTGAGGTCAGACAGATCCCTGAGTTTTTTGCGGTATTCTTCTTCCATCTTGCGATTGAGTTTTCGGCTCTGCGCATTGATACGGGCTTCTTCGACCCTTCTTACCTCTTCGGCATAGCGTCGGTCCATTTCGGCCTGGGCTGCCCAGAGCGCCGCACGAAAAGCCGCATCATCTATCGCTCTCTGCTGCGTATTAGCACCACCTCCGCCTCCTCCGCCTCCTCCGCCACAAGGTTCCCACTGGTTAGTAGCATGATTATAGCACTGCAGTTGCGCATCAGCACAAGAAAATACCAAGAGACACAAAAACAAACTGATGGCTCTTTTGACACTGTAGATACTATGGTTGCGATCCGGTTTCATTGTGAAATTTCATTTCGTTCACTATTGTAAAGTTACTGACGTGTACTGCACACAGATATGACGAATGTCAGTTATACTTATGAGAATCCAACCGATACATGACAGTAAATGTATGCTACAGGTCAGCCTTTGTGTGCCACATTATCAAACATGAAAAGCATGATTCTATTCAGTATGAATGCTGAACAAGGTCAGTATATCTGAAGCCTTTGCTACGTATATTCAATATAAATAGACGTTATGAAAAATACAATCACGGCGATGCTCGTATGCATGATCGCCCTGCTCGGATCATTCAGCAGCAAAATGATAAACAGCCCTATACTGACCCCCAAACCTGATTCTGCCAGTGCGACGATCAAACAGGAAAATGACTTTCTCATCGAGTCAAAGTCTGACCCATATGCCTATGTTTTCACCAAGGATGGCGACTACAAATTCATCATCATCGAGGTCTATACTCCACCATTCGAGTATCTCAATTTCTGTCTGGACGGATCGGCTGCTGATCTGAGATTTCTGGATCAGCGTATCGTGTGCCCGGAGGTGAGAAATGAGTTTCGCTGCATCACGAGCATCCAGCAGAATCTGGCCAGCAATGAATATGTAGTGAAAGGGATCAAAGCGGGTGCGAAGATCATGGCATGGCCATCAAACCCCTCTATGGTTCTGATTCGCGCCGGGATACACTGTCGCAATAATAAATTTGACTGCAAACTGTATGGGCCACAGGCCGAATGGGAGAACAACGACGGCTACAAATTCAAAGTGATGGTGCTGAAAAATGTGCACTAGATGTGTCGTGATCGATATTCTTGTTAGCGATTGAATGCCCACGATTCAAATCGTGGGTTAAGGTTGATACAAATCCCCCTGCCCTTTGAAAAGGGGGATTAACAGCCAATACATCCTCACCCCTGCCCCTCTCCCAAGGAGAGGGGTGAACAGCCAAATTTATTCTGTGCCTCCGCGTCTCAGCGGTAAAAATATTCCCCTCCTAAATCCGCCCTGAAGGGAGGACTGAATACATTGGTCAGGGATCTGCTTTCGGGGCTTTTTCAAAGCCCTATCCGACACATATTGGAGACTGTATTAAATCGGATATCGTATTTTTGCTTAATATAGATTTCTATCAACCGCAATTTTGATGGATTTTTATCTTTTACGACTTTTAATTTCGTCGATTTTACAGCCGCTTTATTCAATATTTCATCTGCTATACTCATATAGCGGATTCAATGTATATTCATGGCATTGATAATTCGCTGTTTGACTATTCCCTACTATTAACTAATTCTACCGTGAGTTGTAATCCTGACACTACTACAGGTATCAAAAAAACGGAAAATAAAATACAAGTACTGTTTTATCCTAATCCCGTGCAGGATAAAGGTCTGCTTCAAATATTTACGGATAAAACAACAAAAGTAACAATTGATATTGTAGACCTACAAGGAAGAACACTCCAAACCTTTTATAGCGGAGATATCACCAATGGTAGCAATACATTTAATATTGACACCAAAGCTTTATCTTCGGGACTATATCTAATAATTGTCAATACAGAAGAATCCCCCAAAATCATCAAATTTTTGAAGTATGAATAGGATTAAATGTTTAGTGCTTATTCTGCTGTTCACTACAATAGTGGAAGGTCAGAATCCAGATTCATGGTCTAGGGTAGCCAATTTCGGAGGAACCCCTCGTAATGGCGCTGTGGCTTTCAGTATTAATGGCTTGGGATTTGTTGGTTCCTTTGGATTTTATAATGCAGATACATTTGGCGCTCCAGACATAAACCCTAAAGACCTTTGGCAATATAACCCCTTAACTAATACATGGACTCAGAAGGCAAGCTATCCTGGCAATGCTGGGTATGGCGGAATATGTTTTACCATCGGTGGAAAGGCCTATGTAGGAGTCGGGTACAGCAACAATTTTCCGCAGTACTACAAAGATTTTTGGGAATATAATCCTGCTAATGATACATGGACTCAGAAGGCAGACTTCGGTGGAGGCCCACGTGTTGATATGATCGGTTTTAGTATAGGTAATAAAGGATATGCGGGGACTGGTAGATCAGACACCGCAGGGCAGAAAAAAGATTTTTGGGAATATAATCCTGCTACTGATACATGGACTCAGAAGGCAGACTTCGGTGGGGACGCAAGAAGTGGTGCTGTCGGTTTAAGTATATCGGGTAGTGGCTATATTGGATTTGGTGTCAAATCAATAGGTGTAAATCACTATCTCAGAGACTTATGGCAATATGACACATTGTCTAATAGTTGGACACAAAAGACCGATTTCGAAGGTGCATCTGCAGGGGTTTTCACCTTTACCATTGGAGATAATGGTTTTTTGGGTACTGGATATGATAGTACAAACAAAACTTATAGTGAATTCTTCCGGTATTATCCATTGACTGATACTTGGATAAAAAAAGATAGTTTCGGTGGTGGTGTAAGAGAAGGGGCCGTAGCATTTAGTATAGGTAATAAAGGATATGCGGGTCTTGGAGATACTACCAGTATTACTAATTTCAGTAAGGATTTTT
>CAIXBT010000180.1 GCA_903917755.1 uncultured Bacteroidota bacterium | reverse complement strand
GCTGTGAAATGTGGTTGATACGATCGGTGAATAACGCGATCTGAGCTTCGGTAGAGCCTGTATTTTTTTCAGATCCACCGTAAGTTTTGAATAGTTGTTGTTTTGTTTCTGTAGTCAGCTTCATCTTGTATTTCTTGACTTGTTTTCTTTAATGAGGCGCAAATATAAGGTAAGGGATCGAGAAAAACAAATTGTATTTCGCAGCATAGATTCTTTTCCTCTATAGTATATAATCGATAGCTAAAAGGCGAACTGAAGTCTACCTATGGACAAGAGTTTACCTCAACCATAAATAGGCGCAAAAATCCAACGATGTCTCCTCCCTATCACCCGGTTTGAATCCTTCCAGTAGTGATGGGTTCGTCACTTCTATCTCGAGCAGTGCATAGGGCATATATTTTTCTTTGAGGCTGCTGCCATCCCTTTTCACATAAGGGCTGGTACTCCAGTCATTTTCCCAGTTATCATTTTGGATATCTTCCAGCACCTTTACTGATTTAATGATCTTATCGGTAGTTTCGACATCAGGGAAAACAGTCCACCACCCTTCTTGATATAGATCACGGGTGGCTTCGATCAAAGGGGAGGATTTGGCGGGCAATGCCGATAGCCGCCGGGATTCTTTGTGTCTGAATGCCATGTCATATAAAAATATCAAAGCTGTGCCTTTCAATGTATCTTCGTCCATTTCTTCGGTACGTACACGACCATCGGGATCACTCTGGAGTACCTTCATCCTGATCAGCAGTCCTTGCTTATCCAGAATGATAGTAGTTGACAAACATGACATAATTATATTTTTAGAGGATTATGAATTTCGAACAAAATAGCTAAAATCTCGGATCCGAAAAATATACTATCAAATCAGACCGTCCCCCAATGCAAAAAGGCGAACCGAAGTTCGCCTTTTCTGATATTATGATCGATTAGATTATTTTACGATCTCAGTCACCTGACCGGCACCTACTGTACGACCACCTTCACGGATCGCAAAACGAAGACCTTTCTCCATTGCGATAGGGTAGATGAGTTTCACAGCCAGTGTCACGTTGTCACCAGGCATTACCATCTCAGTGCCTGCTGGCAGAGTGATAGTACCGGTCACGTCAGTGGTACGGAAGTAGAACTGAGGACGATATTCATTGAAGAATGGAGTGTGACGGCCACCTTCGTCTTTGCTCAATACATAAGTTTCGCATTTGAACTCAGAGTGCGGAGTTACAGAACCTGGTTTGCAAACAACCATACCACGCTTGATCTGCTCTTTTTCAATACCACGGAGGAGGAGACCAACGTTGTCGCCAGCTTCACCTCTGTCAAGGATCTTACGGAACATTTCAACACCTGTCACCGTAGAAGTCAAAGCTTTTTCGCCTTCTTTCTGCAGACCGATGATCTCAACCGGATCGTTAGAGTTGATTACACCTCTTTCGATACGACCTGTAGCCACTGTACCACGACCTGTGATAGAGAATACGTCCTCTACAGGCATCAGGAATGGAAGGTCAACCATACGTGGAGGAACCGGGATCCAGGTATCTACTGCGTTCATCAGTTCGTCTATTTTCTCAACCCATTTAGGTTCGCCATTCAGCGCACCGAGAGCTGAACCCTGGATAACCGGGATATGTGCACCGTCGAATCCGTAGAAAGTCAAAAGGTCGCGGATTTCCATTTCGCCGAGCTCAAGGAACTCAGGATCTTCGACGAGGTCAACTTTATTCATGAATACTACCAGCTGAGGTACACCTACCTGACGGCAAAGCAGGATATGCTCGCGTGTCTGTGGCATAGGACCATCTGTAGCAGCTACAACAACGATAGCACCATCCATCTGGGCAGCACCTGTAACCATGTTCTTGATATAATCGGCGTGACCTGGGCAATCTACGTGCGCATAGTGACGCAGTGCAGTTTGATATTCTACGTGGGCAGTATTGATCGTGATACCCCTTTCTTTTTCTTCAGGAGCATTGTCTATCGAAGAGTAATCCCTCACTTCTGCGAGACCTTTCTTTGACAATACAGTAGTGATAGCTGCAGTAAGCGTAGTTTTACCGTGATCTACGTGACCGATAGTACCGATGTTTACGTGCGGCTTGTCTTTGATGAATTTCTCTTTAGCCATTGTTATTGATTTTTAATTGTTGTTTTTAAAAGTTTTTATTCTTTGTTTTAATAATTCCTGTTCCTTACGTCAAATTTCAAAAAGCACATTTTACAAATTGAG
>CAIXBT010000179.1 GCA_903917755.1 uncultured Bacteroidota bacterium | reverse complement strand
GGCATTGATCCTGCTCGCGTATAGATACAAACAACTGCCCGCTCAGGACAAAGAAGAAGAGTTTCGCTCACGTGAATTTTGGATGTTCATCGGGGCTCTGGTGCTAATATTTTCAGCAGTTCAAATGACATTTACTACCTCCATACCTGTATGGAATCTTCTCATTCGTGACTGGCTGCACCTGACTGACAAAAAGATCGCTCCGCCATCTGATGTGATAGGCCATTACAATAGCATTCAGGTTTGGCTGGCTATACTCGCTGGGTTTGGCACAGCTCTGATCCAATATTTATCATATAAAGCCAACAAATTGCCATCTACTATCCGCTGGGGCTGGTATTCACTGGGCATCGCCTTTGTGCTGAGTATCGCAGTAGGGTATGGTACAGGTGTTGATTTTCTCATAAACACCGCCATCAAGGATTATCATTTCAAATTCATTTCGCCTTACTATCTTATGCTGCTGGCTTCGCTCTATGCTATTGTAGCAAATGTGGCCTATCTCGTCACAATAATGAAAAGCAATCTCAAATTGTCCGGCGGCACTATCACTCACTTTGGATTCGGTGTATTTCTACTGGGTGTTTTGATTTCTCAGCACCAAAAGGAAACGATCTCGCTCAATACCGCAGGAGTGAATTATGGTAAGGACTTCAATAGTAAAGAGCTGGCAGAAAACATTCTGCTGGTCAGAGATTCCGTCTATAAAATGGGAGAGTATGAAGTCTCTTATAAAGGCTTCAAACCCGTGAAACCTAATAGCCTCTATGAAGTTCATTATATCAAGAGGGCCAAAGACGGCACGGTGGCCGAAGAGTTTTCGCTCTTTCCCAATGCTCAGATCAACCCCAAAATGGGTATGGTGGCCAATCCTGACACCAAACATTATCTGACCAAAGATGTCTTTACCCACGTATCATCTGTGCCTGACAATACCAAATTGACTGATAAGACCGTCAATTATAATGCGGGAGTAGGAGATACTTTTTACACAAGAAAGAATTACATCGTATTCAGGTCCCTGAACACCAAACCGCCGATCCCGGATGGCTATGATATGAAAGGGAAAGTGGCTGTAAGCGCTATTCTCGATATCAAAACTCTCGATGGTGTGACTGCCACCGCAGAGCCGATATATGTGATCAATATGGATGACAATAGCGTGTCAACGGCCGCCTATGAGAATGAGCAATTGGCATTAGGCATCAACATCATGAAGATCAATCCTGAGAATAAGAAGTTCACCTTCGCTGTGACCGAGAAAGATCTTTCATCTGATTTCATCATTATGAAAGCTATCATTTTCCCATACATCAAGCTGGTTTGGCTGGGTGGTATCATCACATTCCTGGGCATCTTCCTGAGTATGTACAGAAGATTTAGCGAGAATAAAGTAGCCTAACTGTCAGGTCACTTTGGGATAACGCGTGCTATCCAGACCAGGATACAGGCTCCGACGAACGCAGTGATCAATTGCCCGATCAGACCGCCCGTATGAATATTGAGCAGACCGAATACCAATCCACCCACTAAACCGCCGGCGAGACCGAGAATAATATCCCATATCAGGCCGTAACCCTCACCCTTGAATGCTTTGCCTGCCAGAAATCCGGCCAGGCCACCGATGATAAGAGACATGATCATAATATCTGTATTAAGTGTTAATCAATAATCAACTCAATATAGCACTAAGAAGCCGACATTTCATATTTTCGGGCTGTGGCAAATATCACACTTATCGGTTCCGGCAAAACAGCTACGGCTCTGGGCAAGGCCTTGATCTTGGCCGGACATGATTTTTCGCAGGTCTGGAGCAGGACCGAAACGGGAGCCGGAGAGCTGGCTGCAAAGCTTAATGCAGAGGCTGTCACATCGCTTTCGCAGATCGATGCAGAGGCCGATGTTTATATCCTAGCCGTAAAAGATGATGCGATAGCAGAGGTGGCCAGCCAACTGAAGATCGGCAATAAGATCATAGCACATACTTCCGGCATCAAATCTAAAAGTATACTAACAGGTGTTAGTCCCACATACGGAATCTTCTACCCCTTTGTATCGATGACCAAAGACTCTGCCACAGATTTTAAGAAGGCTTTGTTTATGATAGAGGGTAGCAATGCCGAGACTTCTAACGCATTATACCGACTGGCACAAACTATATCTGAGAATGTAAAAATGGTGGATGAAAGCCAGCGGCAGTCGCTCCATCTGGCTGCGGTCTTTGCGCACAATTTCACTAATCATATGTATGTGATGGCCGAGAAGATCTTAGCTGACAAGGGGCTTAAATTTGACGATCTGAGGCCCCTCATAGCAGCTCATATCGCCAATATACAGCTTGTTTCTCCGGCCACATTGCAGACCGGACCTGCCATCAGACATGATGACACGACCATAGAAACACATCTGGATCTTTTAGATCAAAATATTGAGCTCAGAAAATTATATTTGACCATGACAGAAGCCATACAGAGCTGGCACAAAGATAAATCATGAAACAAGTTTTCGCCATTTTTAAACTGGTCCGCTGGATCAATCTGCTTATCATCATACTGAGCATGTACCTGTTTCAGTATTGTGTGGTCAACCTCTATCTCGATGCCGCAAATGTGGATCCGACAATGGGGTGGGGCTACTTTTCGCTCCTGGTACTGGCCACAGTGCTGATAGCTGCAGCAGGCAATGTATCTAATGACTATTTCGACTATGAGATGGATATGGAGTACAAACCGGACCGTGTCCTCATAGGCACATATATCTCGCAGGATACCGCTTTCGGCCTTCAGATGGGACTCAATATAGCCGGTGTGCTGATCGGTTTCTTTCTGGCATATCACTTTGGCAATATCCGTCTGGGTTATGTATTTCTGAGTGTGGCTGCGCTGTTGTGGATGTATTCACAGGTGCTGAAGAAGTATTTTCTCATCGGCAATATAGTAGTGGCAGGGCTCTCGGCCTTTGTGTTTGTGCTGCCGGTACTATTTGAAGCACATTTCACGGATTTTTTCAGAACGGCTAATCAGGAAGTGGCCAAAGGGATCATCATTGCCCAGCTCAAATGGTATTTTCTATTTGCCTTTGTGGTTTCTCTGGCGCGTGAGATAGCCAAGGATGCCGAAGATAAAGAAGCTGACGCTGCCTATGGCATGAAGACGCTGCCTATCGTTTTGCCGCGTGTAGCGGTGAATCTATTGATAGTGTCGCTGCTCATAGCTGTGATGGCGGGGCTGGGGCTCCTGCAATATTACTTCTGGCATAATGATCTGAAGAAACATTTCTGGTATATACTTTTCTTCCTGCAGTTTCAGCTATTGACCAATATTTTCATTGGTATCATCTCAAAAAACAAAGCGGATTATCACAATCTCAGTGTTCTGCTCAAACTGCTGATGTTTTTCGGCATTGCATCGCTGCCTGTGTTTTATTGGTTCATCAAAATGCAGAATTCTTAATTTCAATTTTGTCCTCAATCCATGTATAACAAGATCATATTGGCCTCTAAGTCTCCACGCCGCAGCGAACTCATGCTCATGGCGGGATTTGAATTTAAAGTGCGTTCTAAAGATGTGCCCGAAGACCATCCGGCAGAAACTAAGGCGGAAGATATTCCATTATTCCTGGCTAAGAAAAAAGCTTTAGCTGTGCTATCTGAAGTGGATGAAAATGACGTAGTTATAGGTGCTGATACGATAGTGATACTCGATGGTAATATCTATGAAAAACCAGTAGACAGAGAGGATGCCATCAGGATGATATCTGAACTCTGCGGTCATACCCACACTGTCGTGACCGGAGTTTATATTGCTTCAAAAACAAAAGAAGTAGGTTTCTCAGAAACGACCAGAGTGACTTTCAACAAGCTCACTCAGGAGGAGATTGCCCACTATGTAGATAAATTCAAACCATATGATAAAGCCGGGGCATATGCCTGTCAGGAATGGATCGGCGCCGTAGCTATAAGGAAATTCGACGGTGATTATTACAATGTGGTGGGCCTACCGATCAATAGAGTGTATCAGGAATTGAGGGAGTTTTGATAGCTTATCAAGTATCATATTCCCCATCCCAAGGTTCAGAAAAGGAGATAGAGGAATAAGGTTGTAAATTAATAAAGGAAGTCTCTTCATCAGGCACTAAACCGAAAATGAAGCCATCAATATCTACTTGAAACAGCTTTACTGCAATATCAGAAAATTCCCATTCACCCAATTCGTCGATCCACTTTTGAAGAGTAAAGGTCATAAACTCATCATCACATTCCGCAGAGGTTCCCGCATACCAATAACGTGTGTTCAAAAGTGTACCGTCTTTCTCGAAGGTATAGAGTACGACGTATTCTCCTCGCGAACGTAGATAGTCGGGATTCCCCGGATTTACTTTCGGATATAATTGAACCCAATCATATTCACGGCCCCAGAACATTTTGCCATCTCCATATTTACCAATATAGTGAGTATGGTAATCTTCCATTCTTTCCACGGGCAAAATATCAGGCAAATTCGTGCTTGTCAGATATAAAGTGATTTATATTGATCTTACACCAGTTCTATCACCACCGCAGAAGCACCGCCGCCGCCATTGCATATAGCTGCAGCACCGATCTTGCCGCCCTTGTGTTTCAGCACAGAGATCAATGTACAGATGATACGGGCACCACTGGCACCTACCGGATGTCCGAGCGCTACTGCACCACCGAATACATTCAGTTTGCTGTGGTCTATGTTCAGAAGCTTCATATTGGCCATAGCCACATTTGAGAATGCCTCATTTATTTCGAAATAATCTACATCTTTCACTTCCTTGCCGGCTTTCTTGAGGGCCTTAGGAATAGCGATAGAAGGTGTAGTGGTGAAATCGTCCGGAGCCTGCTCTGCATCTGCATAACCGGTGATCTTAGCAATCGGTTTCAGACCCAGTTCTTTGACCTTAGCAGCGCTCATGAGCACCAATGCAGCCGCACCATCATTGAGCTTAGATGCGTTTACCGCAGTCACAGTACCGTCCTTGCCAAAAGCGGGTTTCAGGCCAGCCACCTTTTCGATCTTTAGCTTCTTATATTCTTCATCTTCTTTTACGAAGGTTGATTCTTTACCTTTTATTTCCAGTGCGAACAGTTCATCGCCGAACCAGTTATTCTTATATGCCTCAGTAGCCCTGCGATATGATTCGATAGCGAATGCATCCTGATCCTCACGGCTGAAATTGAATTTAGCTGCGCAGCGGTCACCGCTACTGCCCATCATTTCCTTTGAATATGGATCCTGCAGCGCATCGCGAACGATAGCATCTGTCAGTGCGCCATTGCCATAGCGATATCCGTTGCGGGCGTTGTCTATCATATAAGGGGCATTGGTCATACTCTCCATGCCGCCTGCCACGACCACATCTTTATCTCCCAGCAGTATCGACTGCGCACCAAAGATCACCGCTTTCATACCCGAAGCACATACTTTATTGACAGTAGTGCAGGTAGCGCCCATATGTATCCCTGCACCGATGGCAGCCTGACGTGCCGGGGCCTGTCCGGTATTGGCCTGGATCACATTGCCCATGATGACCTCTTCTATTTGTTCGCCGGTCAGACCAGCTCTTTTTACTACTTCTTTGATAGATTGTTTGCCCAGTTCTACAGCTGTGAGTGCTGACAATGTACCGCTAAGGCTTCCGATAGGTGTTCTGGCTATTGCCACTATATATACTTCGTCCATGATAATGTGTTTTTTAAAAATTTGATGGGCAAATGTAAACTTTTTTGGTATTTAACATCAGTACTATTTTAGACGGTACGGGCAATATTCCTTTCATAATCCAGAATGTTCAATCTCTCTATTTTCATGGCATTTTGACCAGTTTTTTACCCATTATGAGGTTATTGGCACATTTTCATTAGAAAAATTGACTTATTCGTTATTTTCTATTCTTGCCAAATGTTATAACTTTGTCGGCCTCGATAAAATAAATACTAATGACGAAAGAAGAAATCGTAAAACTGCTCGGAGAGCAAAAAGCAGAATATCTGCTGGCCCATGAATCAAAAACTTTTCCTAAAGACTCATTATACCTTCCCAGAAAGGACTTCGTCGAGCGCTATTGGAAAGACAGCAACCGTAATATCCCGACACTTCGCAGCCTCCAGACCCTGGCTAATACAGGCCGTCTGAAAGGTACCGGATATGTATCTATACTGCCTGTAGATCAGGGCATAGAACATTCTGCAGGTGCTTCATTCGCACCAAATCCGGCATGTTTCGATCCGGAGAACATTGTAAAACTGGCCATAGAGGGCGGTTGTAATGCGGTTGCATCTACTTATGGTGTATTGGCCTCAGTAGCACGCAAATACGCTCACAGGATACCGTTCATCGTCAAGATCAATCATAATGAATTTCTAAGCTATCCTAATACCTATGACCAGATCATGTTTGGCACTATCAAGGATGCATGGAATATGGGCGCAGTGGCCGTAGGTGCTACTATATACTTCGGTTCTGAAGAATCAAAACGCCAGATCATCGAGGTGTCTAAGGCATTCGAATATGCACACGAGCTCGGTATGGCTACCATCCTGTGGTGCTATACCCGCAATAATGCATTCAAAAAAGATGGTGTGGACTATAGCGTTTCGGCGGACCTGACAGGTCAGGCTAACCACATCGGCGTGACCATTCAGGCAGATAT
>CAIXBT010000178.1 GCA_903917755.1 uncultured Bacteroidota bacterium | reverse complement strand
TGCACTCGGGATATCCGATCACATCCACGGCCTGAAAGCAGTTATTGGCCATCACAAAGGCAGTAGGGTTAGCATTGCCGATATCCTCAGATGAGAGTATGAGCATCCTTCGCGCTATGAACTTCGGGTCCTCTCCACCCTCCAGCATACGCGCGAGATAGTATAGTGCAGCATTGGGGTCACTTCCCCTTATGGATTTGATGAAGGCGGATATAATATCATAATGCTGCTCACCTGACTTGTCATAGAGGGCCATTTTATGCTGTATGACCTGCTCTACGGTAGTATTGTCTATCTCGATCTCGCCGTTTTCGCTCTTTGCATTATTGACCACGATCTCCAGCACATTGAGGAGCTTGCGCGCATCTCCACCTGAGTATCGTAGGAGTGCTTCTGACTCTCTCAGCAGTATTTTTTTCTCTTTGAGAACTATGTCTGTCGTGATGGCCGTTTGAAGAAGTTTCTCCAGGTCTTCGCGCTCCAAAGCCTTGAGAGTGTATACCTGACTGCGCGAAAGCAAAGCCGAAATGACCTCAAAGGATGGATTCTCTGTAGTCGCACCGATCAAAGTAATGATGCCTTTCTCTACAGCCCCCAGCAGCGCATCCTGCTGTGCTTTATTAAACCGATGTATCTCATCTATGAAAAGAATGGCACGCCCGTCTTGTGTGGCTTTCTCTATCACGGTACGGAGTTCGCGCACACCTGAGTCGATAGCACTAAGCTGATAAAAAGGAAGTACTGCTTTTTCAGAAATAAAACGCGCCAGTGAGGTTTTGCCTACTCCCGGCGGCCCCCAGAATATCATCGAGGGAACATTACCGGACTCAATGAGCCGTCTGAGCACCTTGCCATCTCCTATCAGATGCTGCTGCCCCACGAACTCATCAAAGGTCTTGGGGCGCATACGCTCAGGAAGTGGAGGCAAAGTCATTGTTGATCTCGATTTTTTGATTGCGGCTGTATTGCCTTTAACCTTTTACTTACAACCTTATTTTTGCGGTTCATAAGTTTGAACTTCATCATGGATATACTCCAGTTTGACACCGGCTTCCAGAAACATAGCCTCAGACTCACTGCCTGCCTGATATTTGCGCTGACAGACCACCCGCTTGATGCCGCAGTTGATGATCAGCATACAGCATACACGGCAGGGCGTCATGCGACAGTATAGCGTCGACCCATCGAGTGCTACACCGTTTTTGGCAGCTTGACAGATGGCATTCTGCTCGGCATGTACCGTGCGAACGCAATGCTCAGTCCTTGAGCCATCTTCATGTATCACACTTTTCATCTGATGGCCTATGTCATCACAGTGCTGAAGCCCTTTAGGCGAGCCGACATATCCGGTGACGAGCAGTTGGTTATCTCTGGCTATCACACAGCCGCTGCGTCCACGACCACAGGTAGCACGCTTGCTGATGGCATCCATTACTTCTATGAAGTATTCATCCCAACTTGGTCTTACATATTTTTCGCTCATATTAAACTAGATTTTAAACATTAGACTTGAGACAATAGATAAAATACGATCGACTACTATCAATTCTTAAATTTCAAATTTCCCAATACATCCTCTACCTGCTTATACAATTCCTCAAAAGAATGATTATTGTCAAACTTAAAATCTGCCAATGCCTGACAGGCGGCCAGATTTTGCTTATTAGGGTCAGTAGAAGTCATTTCACGTTGCTCATTTTCGATAAAGGTCTCATAAGATACCTTATCGGTCTCAGAGCCGCGCTGGACCACACGTTCATAACGCAACTGCGGGTCGGCATCTACTGCGAAGAGATAGAAACCGCCTTTTTTTCTCAGGGCTGTGACCTCTCCTACCGTACGTATACTCTCGATGATACAATTGCCCCCGCTTAGTTCTGCCTGGGTTAAAAGCTGCTCGGCTATATAGCTGGGACTATGATCAGCTCTTAGTTCATTAGCTACAAGAACCATAGAATCGCGGTTCAGTTCCAGTCCACGTGCCTTTATGATCTCAGTCAGAAAGCCACGTACGGAGAAATGCTTAAAACCATGATGAGAGATCAGATAATCTACTATCGTGCCTTTGCCTGCGCCCAGAGTCCCTGTTATTCCTACTATTATCAAATCTTAGTATTGAGTATTTAGTATTAAGACAATTTCAAATCGCCGAATTTTCAAATTAATTCAGCTCCATAGGCATACGCATCTGCACACCCGAGTATGATGAAATGCTTTTCAGCGTCTGATAAATACGGTATTGCTCCTCTCCTATTTCTTCTTTCACCATATCCTGCTTCATATCTCCGAAACGCTGTGACAGTCTTTCTTTCCATGGTCTTTCTTCAGGATACATTCTGATCTTATAGTCTTTCAGGTTAGCCTGCTTGACCGCATAGGCTATAGCCTGATCGAGGCCCCCTATCTCATCTACCAGACCGATCTTGAGGCCCTGAGTACCGGTGTATACGTGTCCCTGAGCTATGCTCTCGACATAGTCCACATCGCGCTTTCTGCCTTCGGCCACACGCTGTTTAAACTCGCGATAGGTGCGCTCTATGCTACGCTGTATCATCATTTTTTCTTCGGCATCCAGAGGATTGGTACCTACTGTCAGCGCCCCGTGTTTGGTGACAGAGACCTGGTCTGTGGTCACGCCCAGTTTATCATTGAGAAGTTTCTTAGCATTAGGTATCAGACCGAAAACACCGATAGAACCCGTGATGGTATTGGGCTGCGCAAAGATACGATCACCCATACAGGCTATATAATAGCCCCCGGAAGCCGCCAGATCGCCCATAGATATGATGAGCGGTTTTTCTTTTTTGGCAAGCATCAGTTCGCGCCACATCACATCTGAAGCCAGCGCACTGCCACCCGGAGAATTGATACGAAGGACTATGGCTTTTACTTTTTCATCTTTAAAATTTCCTTTATCGTCATACATCGCATTCGATTGAGCAATTGTTTTGCCGTCTTCATCTTCTGCACTCAGATAAACTACCGGTTCGTGCTGAGCTACTTTTCCGTTCACAACTTTCAG
>CAIXBT010000177.1 GCA_903917755.1 uncultured Bacteroidota bacterium | reverse complement strand
TTCTCTATTCTCTATTCTCTCTGCATTTGCCCAATCGGATGTGCCAACTCCTGCACCTAAGCAGACAGAAAAGATATGTCTGAAAGGGGCCACGGTACATATCGGCAATGGCAGCGTGATCGACAATGCATACCTGATATTTGAGAATGGAAAGATCTCGGACGTTTTCACCGCTACCAATCTCAAGACAGATGCGACCCTGGGCCGAGTGATAGATGTGACCGGCAAACATATATATCCGGGACTGATCTCTCTCAACAGCATCATCGGGCTGCTGGAAATAGAGGCTGTCAGAGCTACCAACGATGTGGCGGAGGTGGGTTATCTCAACTCAGATTCACGTGCGGTCACATCGTACAATACCGACTCAAGGGTCACACCTACTGTACGTTCTAATGGGGTTCTGTATTCTCAGATAGTGCCACAGGGAGGCCGCGTGTCAGGCACATCTGCCGTGGTGCAGCTAGATGCCTGGAACTGGGAAGACGCTGCCATCAGAGCAGAAGACGGAGTATTCATCTCCTGGCCGGGTATGTATAAGATGAAGTTCGGCGAAGTAGAGCGTGAGGGTTTTGAACTCAACAAAGATTATGACAAGAACGTGCAGGAGCTAAAGGACTATTTCACCGAAGCCAAGTCTTATGCTACCACCACACACGAAAAGAAAAACCTCCGATTTGAGGCCATGAAAAAATTATTCACTGACAATCGGAACCTGTATGTCCGTGTCAACTATGTGAAAGAGATGCTTCATGTGATCGACTTTGCAAAAAGTCTCGGCTTGAATATCGTTTTGGTGGGTGCCGCAGATTCATATATGATAGCAGATGTTTTGGCTCAGAAAAAAATACCTGTCATCCTTCAGAAGACCCACGAGCTGCCGTCTTACGATGATGAAGATTTACAGCAGCCATACAAAACACCGGCTATGCTTCAGCAGGCGGGGGTCTTGTATGCCTTGAGTATAGGCGGGTTCTGGCAGGAGCGCAATCTGATGTTTGAAGCAGGTACAGCCTCGGCATATGGCCTGAGCAAAGAACAGGCACTCGCAGCTATCACCTCAAACTCTGCTAAGATCCTCAAACTCGATGACCGTATCGGCAGCATAGAAAA
The DNA here is from genome assembly GCA_903917755.1 of uncultured Bacteroidota bacterium. GTDB lineage: Bacteria > Bacteroidota > Bacteroidia > Chitinophagales > LD1 > UBA1941. The sequence goes on along the minus strand of CAIXBT010000177.1, from coordinate 3,384 downwards.
AGGAAAAGATGCCAGCTTTGTGATATCAGAAGGCGATCTGCTGGATATGCGCAGTTCAAATGTTACATTGGCATTCATCGAGGGCCGCCAGATCAGTCTGGACAATAAGCAAAAGGAATTGTACAGGAAGTTTTCGCAGAAGTATTTCGGGAAGTAGAGACGCAAAATATTACGTCCTTTGTTTCAGCAAATTTACGTTCAAAAGGGTAACATGAAAAAATACATAATATTGGTGGGTATAGGCGGGATGGCTGGCAGCATAGCACGCTATCTCACTGCCACCTATTTTACCAGATTGATACCTGCAGCTTTCCCCTATGGCACCTTTGCGGTGAATATCATCGGCTGTCTGGCTATCGGTGTTATTTTTGGTCTTTCTGAACGTTATAGCTGGTTTACGAGTGACTGGCGGATCTTCTTGGCCACAGGTTTCTGCGGAGGCTATACGACCTTCTCATCATTCGCCATCGAAAATGTTCAACTCCTGCAGCAATCAAATTATTTCACCTTCGCTTTATACAGCATAGCCAGTTTTACCTTGGGTCTGCTCGCTGTTTTCGTCGGCTTATCAGTAGTCAAAATATAATTTCGCCCCATCTTCATTCTGATTCATAACACAACTTTATTTCTGTTCGTGATTGTTTGTCAATGGTTTGCTTGAAATCAGGAAACTTTCAAAACAAATTTTGTTTCCCGAGTTTTTTGATGCTACATTTGCGCCCGCAACAGGAATAATGAGTCAACTGGATAACATCATCGGCAAAAGTGCTGAACTGTTTCTCCGCTATGGGGTCAAAAACCTCACTATGGATGAAATAGCTAAGCAACTAGGCATGTCTAAGAAGACCATCTATCAGTATGTGACCAATAAATCTGACCTAGTGCAGAAGGTCATGCAGGCGCATCTCAATAAAGAAGTCTCTTTTATCAAAGAGGTACAAAAGACCTCAAAGAATGCACTGGAGGAGAACCTGCGGATGATGACCTTCATGAGTGAGGAGCTGCAGGGCTTCAATGCTGTGATATTTTTTGATCTTCAAAAATATTATCCGGAGTCATTCGCCTTATTTAACGAACATAGGGAAAAGGTGGCGCTGCGAAACATTCTCAATAACCTGAAAGCGGGTATCAAAGAGGGGCTGTATCGCAAAGACATCAATACGGAGATCGTGAGCAGAATATTTGTGTCGGCACTCGATATACTGATAGACCAACAGCGGTTTCCGTCAAAAAAATATCATTTTTACGTTTTATATAAAGAATTTGTCAATTATCATTTAGGAGGAATATTGACACCTAAAGGAGTGACATACTTAGAACAAAGTAAACTACTGAAATCATTAATGCCATGAGGAAATTATTTATACTAACGATCGTTTTTTTGGGTTTCTGCAGGCTGCTTCAGGATATAGTAGCGCAATATCACACGCTCACCTATGCGATCCTCTTTGCTATCATTTTTGTCGAAACGGGACTGATCGTGATGCCGCTGCTGCCCGGCGACTCACTGCTATTCGCCGCAGGGGCACTAGCCGCCGCACCAAACAGTGAACTCAATATCTGGGTCATCATACCGCTGCTCATCGTAGCTGCACTGCTCGGCGACAATGTGAATTACTTCGTCGGAAAATTCTTTGGCGACCTGATCAAATCCAAAGAGCGTATCCTATTCTTCAAACGGGAATATATCGAGCAGACACATGAGTTCTACGAAAAGAATGGAGGCAAGACGGTCATCATGGCGCGCTTCGTGCCTATCATCCGCACCATCGCACCATTTGTGGCAGGAGCAGGCAGCATGACCTATTCGAAATACATCATCAACTGTATAGCAGGTGCCTTTCTGTGGGTATGCGGCATCACTACGCTGGGTTACCTATTTGGCAATATACCTATCGTACAAAAGAATTTTGAGATCGTGGTATTTGCCATCATCGGTTTGTCGCTCATGCCTATCGTGATCGGCGCACTCAGCAACAGATCAAAAAAATGAGAACCTTTGGTCTCATAGGCTTTCCCCTCACACATTCCTTTTCGGCAAGGTATTTTGCAGAAAAATTTAACCGCGAAGGTATCGAAGAATGTGTGTATAAAAACTTCCAGATAGAGAGTATCGAAGAGTTTAGCACGCTGATCAAAACCGAAAAACTTTCGGGGCTGAATATCACCATTCCATACAAGGAGTCAGTGATCGAATATCTCGATGAAATAGATGCCACAGCAGATGCCATCGGCGCGGTCAACTGTATCAAATTCTCCGAAGGAAAAATGATCGGATACAATACCGATGTGTTTGGCTTCAGTGAGTCATTGAAGAAATTTATCGGCGATGCACATCCTGAGGCGCTGATTCTCGGCACAGGCGGCTCATCAAAGGCCGTGTCTTATGCACTCGACCAGTTGAATATCCGCTATAAGTTTGTCTCCCGCCGCAAGAAGGCCGAGTGGTTCACCTATCACGACCTGACAGACGATATCATCAGTCAATACAAATTGATCATCAATACTACGCCTATAGGGATGTTTCCCGACATCAGTTCGGAGCCGGCGCTGCCATATGGACATCTGTCGGAAGAACATTTTCTGTTTGATCTGATCTACAATCCCGGCGAAACCCGTTTTCTCCATGAGGGGGCGCTGCATGGGGCACATACCCAAAACGGCCTTGAAATGCTGTATCTGCAGGCCGAGAAGAACTGGGCGATATGGAACTCAAATTGACTTTATTAGCTATTTAACAAATTAGTTATATAATATCCGCCCGGACACTTCATAAATAGTTTGTATTCTATATCTTTAGGATAATATTAAAATCCCCTTTCCTAAAGCTCCCCGAAGATGAAAAGAATTTGCCTCTGCATCACAGCGACGATCCTTGCATTTAGCTCATTTGCCCAGAATAATGTGGGTATAGGTTTAAGCAACCCCCATCCTTCGGCGATACTGGATGTATATTCAAACAGCAAGGGGCTCCTCATCCCGCGTATGAGTGCGGCGCAAAGAATAGCCATCCCGGCACCGTTGGCTAACGGATTATTGGTATTTGATATAGATACCGGCTGCGTGGTGGCCTATGACTCTGTCATCGCTACGTGGAGAAACCTCTGTGCGATCGGAGGCACCACAGCAGGAGCCACAGGTGCTACAGGCGCACAGGGTATTCAAGGGATACAAGGGATTCCCGGTAATCCCGGAACAAACGGTACAAACGGCACAAATGGCACTAACGGTACAAATGGAGTTAACGGTGCTACAGGACCTTCAGGTGCTGATGGTATAAATGGCACTAACGGCACTAATGGGGCAACAGGAGCAACAGGAGCTGATGGAATTAACGGGACGAATGGAACAAATGGTACAACGGGCGCTACAGGTACTAACGGC
>CAIXBT010000176.1 GCA_903917755.1 uncultured Bacteroidota bacterium | reverse complement strand
TATCTGTAGAGGAGCAGTTCTATTTATTTTGGCCGGTGTTGTTTACTTTTTTGCCCAAACGATGCTGGGTCTATGCCATATCAATGGTCATCATCGGTTCTATCGCATTCCGTGTCTATCATTATAATGATATCATAGTTCTTTATTTCCATACCTTTTCGGTCTTGATGTATCTGGGTATCGGCGGACTGACGGCCTATCTCATCAAAACCAATCAGAAAATAAAAGGATTTTTTGTGTCTGCCTCTACCGGCACACACCTGATCTTATTTATCACCTGTTTTAGTATGCTACTCTGGAGCGACCAGCTCCCAGTATTCAAATATTCACAGGCATTAAACAAAATATTCTTCTCCCTGTCATTCGCTTTGATCATAGCTGCTCAGGCCATGACCACACAGGATTCGATCTTGAATCTCGGAAGATTTTCTTTTGGCAATAAGTGGGGAAAGTACACCTATGGCATATATCTGATCCACCCCATAGCGCTGACGATACTCGATGTAGTGACACGTGTCATTCATGTTTCCTACAGTAATCTTATTGGATCATTAGCTTTTGGTGTGGCAGGATTCATTCTCACATTGTTTATGAGCTGGGTGAGCTATGAATATTTTGAGTCGAAGTTCCTAGCGCTAAAAGACAAATTTGCTGTGATCAAGACCCATTAAATATTCTTTTAGAAGAGATCCTGAATGATCTTCTCGATGGTCAGGCCTTCGGCCTCAGCCTTATAGTTCTTAAATACGCGATGGCGGAGGATAGGCAGCGCCACAGCCTTCACATCATCTATATCCGGCGAATATTTGCCCTTTGTGGCGGCATGACATTTAGCACCGAGCACCAGATACTGAGAGGCACGCGGGCCCGCACCCCATGAGATATAATTATTGACCATCGGCAGCGAGTCGGGACGGTTAGGACGTGTCTTGGCAGCGAGTTTGACAGCATACTCCAATACATTGTCTGCTATCGGTATCTTACGCATCAGCTGCTGAAAGTATAATATCTCTGTAGCAGTGAGTTTTTTATTGAGTTCGACCACACGGCCGGTAGTGGTGGTTTTGACGACTTCGATCTCTTCCAGAAATGTAGGATAGTCAAGATTGATCGAGAACATAAATCTGTCGAGCTGCGCCTCAGGGAGCTGATAGGTACCTTCCTGCTCGATGGGGTTCTGCGTAGCGAGTACGAAGAAAGGAAGATCCAGCTTATGTCTGGTGCCTGCCACTGTCACACTGCGCTCCTGCATGGCTTCGAGCAGCGCCGCCTGTGTTTTGGGCGGAGTACGGTTGATCTCATCTGCGAGGATGATATTGCTGAATATAGGGCCGCGATTGAAGCGGAAATTTCGTGTCTCGTCGAGTATCTCAGAGCCGATGATATCTGAAGGCATGAGGTCAGGAGTGAACTGGATACGATTGAAACTCAGGTCCAGGATACGCGCTATGGTTTGCACCGTGAGTGTCTTGGCCAATCCCGGTACACCGACCAAAAGCGAGTGCCCGTCACTGAATATGGAAATGAGAATATTTGATACGACCTCATCCTGCCCTACTATGATCTTGGCGATCTCAGATTTGAGGTCTTTGTACTTTTGAGCAAAGGCATCTAAGGCTTCGACATCTGATTTATACATTTCTATCGGTTGGTTTTTCTCAAAATAAACTAAAAAATATCAGATCACAATCTATGCAGAACTATTGTTTGTCGGCGCCCTGCCATTTTTTCATCATCTCGCAATTTTTAAATGCGTCATCTATTTTGATATAGACGTGGCCTTTGTTCAGCATGATCCATTTGTTGAGTTCTTCCTGTTGTTTTTTCTGTTTGGCAGCAGACTGGATCTTAGAGTAATCTGTATCGAGGTTCGCCTTGTGAGGTTTAGACTCAGACTTGAGGTATATCACCCGGTAGCCGTCCTTTTTCTCGCCGGTCTTATCGGTGAAACTATATGGCAGCACTTCAGAATAGGTGCCGACTTTCATTCTGTCGAGGGTGAAGATCAGCGTACCGTCCACATCGCCTTTTTCGAAATAAGGGCTCTGTGTCTTAGGATTGGTGAGCAGACCACCATTGTTCTTTGTAGCTTCATCATCAGAATACTGCACCACCGCTTCGCGGAATGTCATCGAGTCGACTGACAGTTCGTGCTGTATGCTATCGATCTTGTTCTTCACAGCCACGAGATCGGCATAGGAGGTTTTAGGTTTGATGAGGATATGCCTCAGCTTAAGTTTGTTTCCTCTTTTTTCATCTACCATGATGAGGTGAAAACCAAAAGGCGTCTCTACCAGATCGCTCATCTTGTGCTCATCGAGCTTATAGGCCACCGCCTCAAACTCAGGCACCAGCTCGCCACGCTCTATGACACCGAGATTTCCTCCGTCAGATGCGGAACCCGGATCTTCGGAATAGAGGATGGCCTGAAGAGAGAAATCGGCGCCACCTTCTATATCTTTTTTGATCTTTTCGAGCTTCTTTCTGGCTACTTCTTTTTCCTCATCGGTTACCTTGGGGTACATCACCACCTCGCCTATCTGAAGCTCAGAGTTGAAATAAGGGATACTATCCTTATGGATCTTTGAGAAAAACTCTTTGACCTCCTGAGGGCTCACTTTGAGTCCGGCGAAGATCTTGCCTTTCATTTTGTCGCTGAGGAGTTGATTTTTTATATCATCGGTAAAGTCCTCTTTCATCTCGATCACGCTCTTGCCATAGTATTCCTCCATCTTTTCTTTGGAGCCGAACATGCTCATGAAGTATTTGACACGGCGGTCCAGCTCGGCATCGATCTCATCCTGAGATATAACCAAACTATCCAGATTGGCCTGTGCGAGAAACATTTTGTCGAGCAGCAGATTGTCCAGGATACGGCAGCGCACATCGCCTTCGAGCGGCAGGCCCTGAGCATTCTGAAGCTGCTGGTAATATTGTATCTCGATCTCTGAGTTCAGGATAATATTATCACCGACTATGGCTATCACCTTGTCGGCATTACTATTTTGGGCAGACAGGCTCAGGCTCAGTATCAAAACTGCTGCAAAAACTGCTATTTTTCTCAATTTATTCATATTGATAAGGCTTGCAAAATAATAATTTTATCCGGTTAGAGACGCCCAAATAAACTTAAGAAGGGCAGGGATGAAAGGGATGTAGACCCCAAATCCACCTCCGCCCCCGCAAGTGGGCAGATAAACGGCAATAATAACATCTGAAGCAATAAAATATTGTGTCGGCTAACGATCAGAGGACGCTGACCTTGCGTCCAAATACACTTTTGGTTATTTGTCTATATTTGGTTCATCGTAATAATGCATACCTGGAAAATAGAAATATTTTAATTTAGAGATATGGGAATGCAAAGTTTATTATACCATGGATTTGGTATAAAGGATCAGGAGTATATCAGGACCTCTTATGAGGGCGGGGAGATCGT
>CAIXBT010000175.1 GCA_903917755.1 uncultured Bacteroidota bacterium | reverse complement strand
TGATTTGCCGGCCTTGTTTTTGCTTTCATGCATGGCTTTTCTGAAGTCATCTTCTGTCCATGTGCCTATGCCGGTTTTCTCATCCAGAGTGATATTGGCAGTAAATATCTTATTAGATGCAAGGGTTAGCATAGTATTTCCTCCCTGACAGTAGCCCGCAGATCTCTCAGGATCAGCCATATCCAGTTTAGCAAAATCTGATGAATGACAAGTATAACAATCATAACGCCCCGTCACCAGATATTTCCCATATGTCACTACATTAGTAGTATCAGGCTCAGGGATCGGAGCTGCAGGGTATGGAATAGGTTTGAAAGCGACCAGACAAAGAAACTTCATGAAAAGACTGGGTTCGCTGGGAATACTGGCGTCTTCGGAGGCTACGAGTAGAGGATCATCAGAACGTAGCCATGCTATTACACATTTCAAGTCTTCATCACTCAGGTGGGCAAATTTAGGCATGAATATCGGCACATATTGACCATCCTTTTTCAACCCTGTGCGGAGAAGGTAGGCTATCTCGCTATCAGTTTTACCACCTATACCATGTTCCTTGCTATGTGTGATATTAGCAGAGTATATTTTACCGAAATTTGCGGGTACCTCAGATAGCAATCTGCCTGATAGTTTAGTTTCTTTTTTGTGGCAAACCATACACTGCACACTAGCTATTTTGGCCCCTGTAGCGACACGCTCAGGTGTACTCTCTACCTTAAACTCAGGTATGGTTGGTACTGCATACTTAGGAATACCCCTTATCTCCAAAAATGAAACAAAGCCTCCGATCAGGACAGCTACAAATAGAATTAGATATAGAAAGTAGCGTATTATCTTTTTCATGAATTTATTTTTGCCCTAATTTACACAAGTCTAAATGCTAAAGAAATTTATTTTTTGTTCCGTACTACTTACCTCTATCAAAATATTCAAATTCATCTCTTAATAAGGTGAGGTATTTTGCAACTGAAGGTGCAGAACCAGTCTGTTTTATAAACTGTACCATATTCGATGTAGCGCTGCAATATTCTATGATAGAGCCCGTAGCATATTAGCTTGTGCATGTACTTAGTTTAAGGGCGCATTTTGAAATATAGCCGTCCCTGATCAATATTATTCTGCAGAGTATGCCAGCAGGAGATATAGCCAGGGCATGATCAATATTGCACAGAACCAAAAGAACAATCTCTCCCAGTGATACTTTCTTGTTTCATGATATATAGCGCATGATAATGGCCATGTAAAGTAGAACACAAAAAATTCGCAGCCTAAGATCCGATCACTAAAAGTATTTTTAAAATACTGAGCGTGAATAAGCAGGGTAGTGAACAAACTTACTGCCAGAAGGGGTTGATAAATAAGATAGATACGGCGCAACAGATCAGCCTGAACATCGAATGAGCGAACCACCCACTTGGCAAAAAAATATAAGCCAAATGGAAATGACAGGATAATCAGCAGTTCAATCAGAGGTATGATCATCAACGCTATTTGTTGAATTCAAAATCTCCTACGTAGACCACTTCTTTTTTGTCAGTGAGCCGTAGTGATATTTCTTTTCTCTGTTCATTAGCTTTGCCGTAATTAGTATACATCTGAGCATGGATGGTGGTAGGCCCCGCCAGTGTGAGCTGAGTACTGCCATAATAATTGACCTCCACTTTATACTTTCCGGCCAGTGCTTTTTTCAGTTTAAATTCTTCCGGTCCATAGCCCCGAGTGAAGTCCCTTGATATTCTGCCACCGGCTTTTGTTAATGAATGGCCATAGAAGCACTTTTCGGCTTCAGGATCGGTGACCCATAGGTCTATGTCACAGTTGTCTGCATCCCAGTCTATCACTACACGGATATCTACCGGCATGTTTTTTACGAGGCGCTTGTCAAGCGAATCAAGATGGAGAGGTGTCTTGGATCTCGAGACCAGATAGTTGATCTCGCAGGCTGTGAGAGCTTCGATCTCAGGGAAACGACTATCCCAGCTTCTGTTCACGACTTTGGCCAGCATGTCTACAGCTTTTTGATATTGCTGCTCATCTGCATACGAGAGCCCCAGATCACGATATGATTGCGGCTCCTCAGGCTTCATTTTCAGTACCTCAGTATATACGGCAGTGGCTAGTTTATATTCTTTCCACTGCTGCAGTCTGTGTGCCATGACACGCATCAGGCGGCTGTCATCAGGTTTGATCTCGGCGAGATTGGATATGACCCGGACAGCCTCATCAGGCTTGCCTGCCGATGCCAGATAGTCTGCTGCATCAATATAGTAGGATGGCATGTCTTTGTATTTCTTTTTGAGATCAAGATATTTTTTGTAGATCATGTCTCCGGTGGCAGTTTTGAGTTCGGCCATATACGGTTCTTTTGAATCCCAGGCTTTGAGGTTCATATTGCCTTTTAGCGCCTGGGTTTCAGACCTGTCATTTTTGGCAGCATCAGGTTTGGTGCCGACAGTCAAGTAATAAGTACCAGTGGTCGAGCAGCGGTCCGAGTTCTTTTGATACATTGAGGATATATTTCAGATCAGCACTGCCGTCCTCGCCGGGAGGTGTAGGC
>CAIXBT010000174.1 GCA_903917755.1 uncultured Bacteroidota bacterium | reverse complement strand
GAGCAAGGGCTGGGATGGTACCTATCAGGGCAAACCGCAAAGTGTGGGAACCTTTGTCTACTATCTCACTGCTACAGATGACTACAACAAGAAGATTTCTAAAAAAGGCAATATCACTTTGCTTCGATAAAATATATTGCTTTAAATTATTTTGAAAAAAAATACGAAAGTGCCAGTTGATGTGAAAATCGGTCGCCCTGTTTCAATGAAAAGATTTTGTCTCCTGATCTTATGTTGCTGTCAGTCATTGCTGTTGTTTCCGCAAGGTATGGGAACGAAGATCTTTAACTTTAGTTCATTCATAGAAGATAAAAAAGTAAACTCCGCACTACAGGATCAACGCTCATCGGCAGAGGCTAAGAAACATCCTGAATATGGGGTGCTGCCATACAATGCCCAATGTGATGAATGTGTGGAACTGATCGATAAACGGACCATGTACACGAGGTTTTTCATCGACCCGATGCGTGAGGGGCATATCTATACACAGCAGTCCTATTTCCCGCTACATTACAAGGACCAGACCGGCACATGGCGCAGCATAGATCATCGGCTCAGGCCCGATGCAGCACATCCCGGTGTATATAGTGCGCTTCAGCAGCCGCTGCCAGTCAGGTTCGACCTGCACACAGGATATACCTCTATCGATCTGCATTCATTTGAACTGATCTATAATCATGACCTGAAAATGTATTATGTAGAAGATAAAAATGATGCGGCAGCAAATGTTTCAAAGGCAGATTACAGCCATTATACAGTGGGAAATGACGGTGCCCGGGTGTATAATATCTGGCAGGGAATAGACATGGAGGCCTTCGCAAAAGAAGGGAAGATTGAGACCAATTTCATCATAACATCTAAACCCAAAATGCCGATCTCAAAAGGCTATATGGTGATAGAAGATCATGTCAGCGTGCCGGAGGGTTATACACTGGAGAAAGCAGGGGGATTCGGTAGGCTGATAAATGAAGACCTGCTGCTGAGAGATAAGATAGGCAGAGTAAGGGCACGTATGGAGCATGTGCGTATGCGCAATGAAGAAAACATGGCGACTGTCACCGAGTACATCATTCAAAAAGTCAAAGACGGATATACTATCAGAATGCTCGTACCTTATTCTTTCCTCAATGTGAGTGAGTCAAGCTACCCGATAGTGGTGGATCCGATCGTGTCGGGTTATGATTCTCTGGGCAATTTCTATAAGTCAGGATTGCCTTCGGCTAATATGGATTTTACTACACTGCCCGGACATTGTGATTATCACATGACGGTCACAGTGCCCGGCAAGAGCCAGCTGCAAGGGGCCAAAGTAGATCTCGAGGCGCAGACCACATCCAATCCCTTTTGCGGAGATACGCTCTTCGGTCTCAACGGGCATATATGTCTTAAGCGGGAAATAATATACAGATTGAGGTGCGATACCTGCAATGTCACCAATCGCTATTCATGTTATTATTCTCCTAATTGCGATACACCCGGCACACTCACCACAGATCCCAGAGTAGTATCACATGGAGGGCCGATACCTATCGGCTATGCGCCTTTTCTGTCATGCCTGCCTCCCCAGTGTCCCGATTATCATTTAGGTTTCACGCTGGAGAATAGCGACTCCAGTTGCGAAGATGCCTGCGGACAACTATGTGCTATAGGAAATATGTGGCGCATGACGATCGAGGCATGTCAGATAGATGCCTATCTCACTTCTACAGATTCATTGGTTTGTCTGGGGCAGACTACTACAGTGACCTGCCATCCGAGCTGCGGTGTGCCTCCTTACCACTATATGTGGAGCACAGGCGACACCACTCAGACCATTACTATATCTCCGCCCTTAGTAGGTGTAGATGTGGTGTGTACAGCTTATGATGCTTGCAATAACCCTGTGGCACCACTGGCACCTGACCTGCTGATCAATGCCATACCTTCACCCTCATCCGAAGCAGGTGTCGATGCCAGGCTATGTGAAGGCGGCACTGTGACACTGGGTGGCAATCCTACAACCGCAGCATCTAATACCACTACATGGACGGCCTCTTCCGCACAGGCGCTGTCGTGGATATCTGACCCGACAGTACCCAATCCTACTGTCATCATTCCCCCCGGTACTATAGATACGACCTATTATATAGTACGTGCTTATGATGGTACCTGCTTTAGTTATGATACCGCATATGTTTTCTCATTGCCTGATCCCGTAGCAGTGATAGATACAAATGGTGCTACAAAAATATGCAACGGGCAGTCAGTCACGCTCAATGCCAACGGACCTTTTAGCTCATACCTATGGAGCACCGGCAGCACCGGTCAGTCCATCACTGTATCTACTCCGGGCAGCTACTATGTGGTAGTGACAGATGCCAATAACTGCCGAGATACGAGCAGATCGGTCACCATATCTCAGATACAGGTTCCCAATATCCATGTCTATCCCGATACGCTGATATTTTACGGTGATAGTGTGCAACTATATACCGATATCAGTCTGAGCCCACCTGCAGTAGATTCTTTTTTCTGGAGACCCAATGATCCTACTATCAGCTGCCTCACCTGTGCTAACCCTTCTGTCGCGCCCTTAGCAGCAGAGGCCTATTTTCTGACTGTATATACACAAGGATGTAAACTATCGGATTCGACACTGATCAATGTTATCCTGCCCGATCATTATTACATACCTGATGCATTCACACCTAATGGTGACGGCATCAATGACTCCTTCTATCTGTATGGACAGAGCGGGGTGACGGTTCATGATTTTAAAGTTTTCGACCGGTGGGGCGAGAAGGTACATGATGGCACCTATCCCTGGGATGGCACCTATAAGGGTCAACTCTGTCAGCCGGGCATTTATGTATATCTCTTCTCCGTAGGCCTGTTCGGGCACCTGGAAGATGATCATCGCAAAGGCAGTATCACACTCATCAGATAGTCTCTTTTCGATCAGATTTGTATTTGTGCTTGTATACTTTGATATTTGCGCAGCAATTTTTCAGACAGGCCGCGTAGTACAACGGATAGTATGGAGGTTTCCGGAGCCTCAGATTCAGGTTCGATTCCTGACGCGACCACATTTTATAAGCCTATTTGTCTTGTTAATCAATACATTAGGCTTGTTTTATTTTATAAGGGGGAAACAATGGGGGAAATTCACTCCATTATTACCCATATCTTAATCGGTTATCTGCTTCTTGATCGGAATACATTTTGTTTATACTATCCAATCTCTCTTTAAGATTTGAAGTGAAAGTATAGTATGCAAAACTGCCTTTAGTGGTAAGCCTATATTTATTAGGGTTTTTTCCTGTCTGTTCTATAAATCCCCGCTCAATGCTCTTATTTAGCCTTTGATATATCCTACCTTTAGCATAGCCAGTGAAGTGACAAATTGATATTGCCGTGACACCGCTATTTTGCCCAATGACTGTAATAGCCTGCATATCGAATGTAGTGCATTTATAGGCCAATTGAGCACCTTTAAAGGCGTATAGTGTAGCTAATGAAGTTATGTCACTATTGCTTATATCTGTCAGCTTATATGGCTTTCTACCTTTACTCACTCGTGCGCTGTTTCTTTATTAGGTTATGTAAAGATACTTCATAAGTATCACAGGGCAGTACCCCTGAATAAGAAACAATCCTTTTTTGAAATTTGCCCCCCGGCCTGACTTAGGCGCGTTCCCCAAATAAAAAGAGGCGGCGGGTTGAAAGGGGACTCCTTTATGAAAGGAAAAAATCACGTTTTATTACCCGTTTCCGTCAAAGTCTCGTGACGGATTAGTTTTCGTATTCGCTGAAACCTTTGTCAATAAAGAGTTTCAAGATTTATTTTCCGTCAACACCCGTCACTACAAATTGACGGAATACGCTCCTGTAACTTGCAGTTCAAATACGATATTCCCATGACAGAAACACAACAAATATTATTAAGCCAGATAACGCCTGAGCAGTTTCAAACAATGATTACAGCATCTGTCAAGGCAGCATTGGAGAATAGAGAAACTGTCGAAAGTAATGCTCCCACAGATGACTATATGACGGCTAAAGAGGTACGAAGTACCCTGAAAATTTCACAGACTACCCTTTACAAATGGATTCATAAAGGAATCATAGCAGTGGAATACTTTAATAGTAAGCCCCGGTTTAAAAGGTCTTTGGTAATGAGAAAACAGAATAATAAAAATGAAAAAGGGAGCTGATTTCGCAGTCTCCCTTTTGTTCAAATATCAAATCACAGGGCTAACTGGAAATGATCGACTACAAATATAGCGACATTGGAGGAATCAAACCAGTAGATTTATTATCTAACTGTCTATTGGAGTTTTACGCCAATGTAAATTTAGTCACTGCTGAACTTGATTATTTCAAAAATGCTGACCGAAAAAAAAGGGGATATACACCAGCTGAGGAAAAAATTGCTAAATACAATCATTGCAATTTTAGTGTTACTAACGGCAAGTACATCAATTTTTCGGGAAGCGTTCATGAATATTTCAACGATGGAGATAACTCCTCAGATTTCAACTATTATGACTTATTCAAAGTAACCGAAGAACTACACGAAAAATTCAAAATAAACCCCTTTTTAGACATTCTACACAACGTTGAAGTCGGGGTTAATGTTCTTCTACCATTTAATACTCAAACACTCTTAAATGCGATTCTTTTCTTTAAAGGAAAGGAATACGAATTAAGGCAGTATCGGGGACGAGGATACATGATTAAATTTTCATTCGATCAGTACGAATTAAAAATATACAATAAAGGTTATCAGAAAGGACTAAAGAAGCATCTGTTAAGGTTTGAAATTAAAGTAACCACAATGGAATTTCTTAGGGCAAAAGGAATAAACATCTTTAACTCCGCAGACCTGCTAAATGCTGATATACATAAAATGTTAGGCGAAATTTTGGTTGATTTTTGGAGACAATTAGTTATATACGATTGGTCAATAAAAATTGAGAGCGCAAAGCCAAAAGAGAAGGCTAATTTGATAGATGGGCAAAACGCTAAATATTGGAAAGGGCTAAAGGAAACAAACCACGAACTATATAAAAAACGTTTAAAAAGGTTTCGGGAACTCTCGATGAAGTACGGCAAACTTAATCCTCAAAAAGTCGTTTTGGATTTGATTGAAATTAAGTGGGCTCAACTAACAAAGATAGAACCCCATCAATTGAATAAAGTCAACGACTTCTTAAATCGCATACAACCTGAAATCTTTCCCCAAAATAACCGCCCTACTCGCAAAATAGAGCTTCTGACAATAGAAACGAACTTTCCCCAAAATAAGACTTCAAATAGTAGGTTACATCAGGGAAACTTTACCACAGAAAAAAGATTTTGTAAAACCTGTTGCCGTGATATATCAGAGCAAAAAGGGAATAGCCTTTTTTGCAGTGCTAAGTATGTGGGAGAAAAGGCAGCTCGACATTGTAGAAACATGGACAGCAATAAACGCAATAACTTAGCTAGTCGAGAAAAGAGAAGATACGAAGGATTGAATATTTTTGGAATCAGGCCGGGAGATCAGCTTTGACGTAAAGCCTTTGAAACAATTTTTTTTATACGGGGAAAAGGGGCAATATCAGAATTGACCTTTTCAAGGCTGTCCCCGCTCAAATAATTCCTCATGGTATTATGCCCTACCTGATTTTTACTTTTGCCCTTTTTAACATCAAAGATTTCAAGTATCCGTTTAGCTAAATACTCTTTGGTAGTTGTATTTTTGAAACACCCGTTATCATATAAAACCTGAAATAACTTGCCAAATTTTGTACTTGTTTCACTCCAAACTATTTTCTTATCTGGTTGTCTTATGGTCTTTAGAAATGAGCATAACCGCTTAGTCGTCATATTGTCCTCTAATAGTATGTATTTATTAGTGGCAGCGAGGTAATCTAACATTTCAATAATGAAAACATCTTTAATAGCCCAATCTAAACCTCTTTTTGCTTCCTCACAGATACGCCTATTATTCTTTGCAATCGGACTTTCAAAACTAATCAGGCTTTGACATTTTTCGTATAAAGCCGAAAGATCATTTAAGAAGTCGGAATAACCTTTATTTATAGCTATAGCACAAGCCAACTCATAAACAGCCTCCATTTCATCCACATCCCTTTGTAGGAATAGTTCTTTAGCTACATTTAGAAACACATTGAATCTCCAAGACCGTTCAAAAGGGTCGGGCGCACCCCAAGATTTGTAAATAGTAGTAAGTGGTGTGCCCCCAATGATACTGGAATGGTTATACGGTTCGTATGGCAGCATAAAGGCAGCATTCAGTCGTTCTGTTTCTTTTCTTAGTGCGCTCATCTCCCAAACCTAAAAAAAATCCCCTGCTTTTAGCTTATAGCATTCATTAGAAATAACAAGAGGTTTTCATCAATTGGCTATGATTTTCGATACCCGGTACACGGGGGGAAGCGATTTAAAAGGGGGCAGGGGCAGGGCATGGTCACACATTCTTGCGCTAATGATTTTTTTATGTTGAAAACACGTCAAAATTGTAGGTAAAAAGGGGCTTTTATACATCAAATTGTACATATTTCATTTTGTCAATAAATACACAAATAACAAATAATCAATACAATGTATGCTTTTGAGTTTGTATCAAATTGAGGGTATTTATCTACACCATACCAAAAGGAACATTAAAATGGCCCTGTAACATAATACTGGTAACGGTTTCAAAGGATTAATAAAGCCCTTTAAAGAACTATCAAATTTAAGTGAAAAGCGGTCAATAAAGGTCACAGGATGTGCCTCCACACTCTCGTCCTGATCTTTAAAATCGTTTTACCTTTTTGTTACAATAGCCCTTATGCGGTCAAAGTCAAACGTATTTTTTAGGGAATTGCCACTAAGATATTCCTTTAATGTATTGAATTTTATTGGCTCATCCCCCTTAGCACTTTTTACACTAAAAATCTCTAATAGTCGTTCATTCAATACTTTTTTAGTTGTGTCTTTGAAGCAATTATTTTCAAATAAGAGGTGAAATAGTTTTCCGAAATTATTACTTGTATCAGTCCAACTTATTTTCTCCCTCGGCATCCCTGCGCCAATAAGTAATTCGCATAAGTCATTTTGCGTTAGATTTTCAGGAAGGACAATGTATTTCTTACTACCTATAAGATAATCAAGTATAGTATTGATTTTATCCTTATCAATAGTCCAGTGAATAATATGACCATTAATCACTTTGGGGAGTTCATTATCATCTATAGAATTTTCAATTTTAAAACCCCAATCAATTTTTTTGAATGTTTCTAAATGACCAAAACATATACGCACACTTTCAACAATCCAGCCAAAGCTTTTTTGCTCTGCTAATGTACGAGCTATTAAATAGCACCTTTCCTTGTGCCAGTCATTGTTATCTTTCCATATTTCCAAAGCGGTTCATAGTTAGTATTTAAAACTACACTAAGTCTTTTTTCAACTTCGGAAAGGTCTGCCATATTGATTGCTCTCTTTATACTCCCACTAACTTACATATTTTTATATTGTATTCTTTGAATAGAACAGATAGCCCCTCCTCACCATCAATACTGGATAATATTTCTTTTGCGGTCTTATTGCGTTTGTCAATCAATCGCTTTAACTCTAACATCTGCCTTGCGTCAATTTCCCCGTAATTGGCATATTGGGCGACAATTTCAGTAGTAAGGTTCTGCCGTATCAATTGCTTGTCTCTGGGTTGTAAAACTGTCTCTAAGGTATCGCGTAGCCACTTCGATACATCCATGTTCTGAGACTATAAGTTCCCATCGGAATACTCAGTAAAGGAAAATGACTGGAACGCTAAAGAGAAAGCGCCAAAGAATTTATCCATGAAAAATATATTGCAGAAAAGAAAACTTGAATTTGACGATTGGGTCATGAAAATGGTTAATGAGAAAAGACCTATTTCGGTTAAACTGATAAAGGATTTTTTTAGTGGGAATATAGAATGCAATTTCTTTGAGTTTTATGAGAATGTATTAGCTGAAAATTTAAAGCGATGGGTAAAAAGTACACTTAAAGGATATAGGACTAACATCAACGCTCTGAGAGAATTTAAAGCAGAAATAGCATTTAATGAAATTGATTTGGCCTTTTTATATAGGTTTGATAAATTTCTTAGAGCCGAAAGAAATCTTGCCGAAGGTGGTAGATTCGGGCATCATAAGAATTTGAAGGTTATATTAAAAAGAGCAGTCAGAGAAGGAAGGATTAGTGAAAATCCATATAGCGAAGATTTTGAAATGCCTAAGGTTGGGTCATAAGAACTGTCTGGCTAAACGAAATAGAAGTTAATTTAATTGAGTCGGTTGATATTCCCGCTAAATTGACTTCCCTTATTAATGCGAGAGAACGATTTTTGTTTTCATGTTATTCTGGATTGAGATACAGTGATGTCGTAACACTAGAATGGGATCATATAAAAACTATTGATGGCAAAAAATATATGGTGAAGACTCTTGAAAAGGGTAAAGTTCCTGCAATCATTCCGTTGTATAAAAAGGCACTCGACATAATAAAGAGGCGCAAAGGTAAAAACAGTAAATATGTATTTGATCCTATATCTAATCAGAAATTAAATGCATACGTGCAGCAGGTTTGTAAACTAGCTAAGATTAATAAGCACGTTACTACTCATATTGGCAGGCACTCTTTTGCTTCTATTGCAGTATCTAAGGGGGCGGATATTTACAAACTTTCTAAGGTTATGGTACATAGTAGCGTGAAAGTAACTGAGAAGTATGCCAAGTTCTCGTTAGCTTCTTTGCACTACTACCGGGGCCAGATGCATAGGCCTGTCAGGTGTGCTGAAATGATAAACAAATACTGTTAGAACAACGATCAGTATTCCTATAATGATAAAACTTCTTTTTCCGCTCATGACCTTTAATTTCCCCCTGAATGATGCCCAAATGTAATCATAAAACAGTCATCAACTTTGCGCAGAACCGTATTATGCAAAAGGCTTTTATAGCAAAAGACATCTTTTGTCAATATACAACTAATTGAATGTCATCTTAAAATTTTGAAAATCCAAGACTAAGCCCTACTTTAGCCTTGTGGGAATCAGATACCAGTCATATAAAATAGTCGGAAACAAAAACTGACGAATGTCAGTTGATTGCATGAATTAAGGCAGTAAGTGATTCAAAGAATCGACGGATTTTTAACAAAAATATAATTGCAATGAATAGAACTTCAACCAAATTAGTTATCGGACTTGTCATGCTGATGGCAGTCTCAGTAGTAATGTCTTTTAAGATCGCGGATTCCGGATTTAATGCTCCAGCTTCAGCGGATAGCAAAGTTAACCCATTGAAAGGTGATGCAGCAGCTACAGCAGCAGGAAAAAAATTGTATGATATCAATTGTTCGATATGCCATGGAGCAAAAGGACAAGGCGACGGAGTAGCAGCAGCAGGTCTATCAAAGCCACCTGCAAATCACACAACAGCAGCGGTACAGGGATTGAGTGATGGTGCTTTGTTCTGGAAGATAACTGAGGGTAAGGGACCAATGCCATCATACAAGGCAATATATAATGATACTCAAAGATGGCAGTTGGTGAATTATATCCGCACCCTCGCTAAGAAAAAATAAGGTTTAGATCTTGGATAATATTAGTCAAGCACCTCAGGTCAGATACATGTCACGTATTAACCTGAGGTGTTTTTATTTTGTGCAACTTTGCAACTTTGGAAAATCTCAATAGAAAATATAATGACAGATATGAAAAGCAAAAACATTTGGGTCAATATTTTGATCTTTAATTTTTGTGTTGTGGCATTTCTCGGATTTCTGCTGAGGAGTAAGATACTTTTCTCTATTCCCTTTTTAGATTACAATCGTCTGCTCGATGCGCATTTTCATTTTGCCTTCGGAGGTTGGGTCACTCTTGCGCTTGTTTTTTTATTCATCCACGAAGTGCTTCCGTCTGAGCTAAACGGCAGATCAGCCTATAAATGGATGCCCATAGCGATATTGGCTGCATCATGGCTACTGCTGGTGAGTTCTCCACTGCCTGCCAATAGTGCTGGCGCCAGTATTTGCTCTACCATTTTTATCCTCGTCACTTATGTTTGCGCCGGAGTTCTGATCCCCGATATCCGAAAGGCGGCAATAAGCCGTAAAGTCAAACTGCTCGCTATCTCCTCATTGGTTTGTTTGGTGCTGTCATCTGTCGGGATATTCGTTTTGGCTTATCTGTTTGCAGTGAAATCGCTCAATATGTATGCCTATCGTGATGCCTTATACACATACCTTCACTTACAATACAACGGTTTTTTCACACTTGCGGTTTTTGCCATTCTCTTTCATAAACTCGAACGCAAAATGACTGAGGCATCAAGACAGAAGGCCTATCAATTTGCAGTGATGCTTACTATATCTACTATACCTTCATTATTTCTCACTTATCTCTGGCGCGATCCCAATGACATCTATCGCATCATAGCTATCTGCGGCAGCATCACACTTTTTTTGAGTTTTATACTTTTGGTCAGATTTGGTCTTTCATTAATCGATGTCAGTAAAGGGTTAAGACCCTTGATCCGCAATATGGGTATCCTGTCATTGAGTTCATTTGCGTTAAAAATATTCCTTCAGAGCTTCACCCTGTTTCCTGCAGTCGGCAATGCTGTCTTTGGCGACAGACCTGTGATCATAGGCTTTTTACATTTAGTATTTTTAGGGTTTGTGACACTTTTTATAATGGCATGGTTTGCTTATAACGGTTTTCTGGATCTGAAATACGGATACACCAGATTTGCTCTTGTCATTTTTATTATGGCGGTTATTTTCAATGAAGTTGTATTGATGACACAAGGTCTCGGGGCCATGTTCATCATCAGCAGCAAAATATTCCCCTGGCTGCTATGGTGTATCAGTATAGCTCTATTTGGTGGTGCGCTGCTGGTAGGCTTGGCACGGATCAAATCTGCTACTTCTGAAAGTCAATGAAATTACGGTAATCCAAAATTGTTCGGACACACAAATTTTATGCAATAAAAAAGGGCACCAACGAGGTGCCCTTTTTTTGTATTATCGATTTTGTACTTAGTTCTTTCCGTCGTTGTGACGCATGTATTCTAATATCTGACGAGCCTGTTCATCAGTCAGATCCTGATTAGGCATACGAACCAAACATGTCACCACTTCAGCTTGTGCAGCGAGATCCTTGTCCAGCATCACTTCTGTATTAGTTATGAAGTTCATGATCCATTCAGGTGTCCGTCTGTCTGTTACTCCTTTCCATCCCGGACCCACCAGTTTCTCGGCAGTAATTTTGTGGCAGGCAGCGCATTTCGCTTCATAAAGCGGCTGGCCTTTTGCTACCATTACCGTATCTAATGGATGTGTCAGAGGTACATCTTTGAATCTGCCTATTCCTTTCGAGTTGACTCCTTGCGAAACAGTCACGGTATCAGTTTTAGTGGTTGTAGTCGCATCACTATGTTCTTTAGGACTATTATTACATGAAGCAAGAATAAGACCTGTAAGAGCTAAAATCACATATGAAATTTTTCTATTCATAATTATTTTTTGTTTAATGGGTTTGAAAGAAATAAAGTTGTTGTTTTTTGCTTTATTAACTGTTAGCTAATATAATAAAAATACAGTTACGGCAAATGCCATCTTCTAATAATTGTTATTCCCTTACATGATTTATCTCATTGTCTTTTATCTGTTATTTTTTAAGTCAAATTTTATTAGAAATGATGCCTTTTGCAACATAAAGAGTTTAAATGCTTGATGCTTTGCCAAATAAAAGGCTCTTTTTTTTTAGCTTGCCGACATTAAATCAAATAGGGCTGATCTCAAAGTAAGGCATCTTAAATCATTCATTTAAATGAAAATAGGGATAATCGGAAGTGGAGGTGCTGGTATGTGTGCTGCCTGGCTTTTGGACGAACATCATGATATTACACTTTTTGAAAAGAGAAATTATACTGGTGGGCATACGCACAGCGTAGAAGTCGAACTCAATGGCCAAAAGTACATCATTGATGACGGAGCTGCATGGTTTTCGCCTAGCATATATCCCAATTTCAACGCTTATTTGGATATTGTAGGAGTGAAATATGACTGGCTGCCATTGTCTCTCACTTTCTATAATAAGGAAAATAAGCATGCTAACTGTATGCCTCCCATTACTGCGAGAAATATTCTGAAACTATTTACTCAAAAAGACACCTTAAGGCAATTATTAGCACTCAACAAGGTAGTGAATGCTTCAGAGAAACTGGTGGCAGAACATGAGACCTCAGTTGATTTTAAAACCTTTATCGATGGTGTATCATTGTCCAATAAAATAAAGAATGGTTTTATCAAACCGTTGCTATCCGGTATCTGGGGTGCACCATTCGAGCAGACAAACGGGTTTTCAATTTATCCATTGATGAAGTATATCGTATATCACAAACCTTCCGGTCTCCAATATTACAAATGGAAAACTATGAAAGGTGGTACCATGAATTATATCGCCACTGTGCGTAACACTCTCAGACAAACGCAAACAGTACTGAATAGCGAAGTGCAAAAAGTAGAATATGATAAGGACGGCAAAGTGGTGGTACATACTAACGATGAGCGATATTATTTTGATAAGCTGATCATAACCGGAGGGGCCAGAGATGCAGGTATGATCCTGAAAAACAGTCCGGACTATCAAAGGGCATCAGATATATTGATGCGGTTCAAGTATTATAAAGCTACGCTGGCCACTCATTCTGATCTGAGTTTCATGCCGCCCGACAGGCGAGACTGGTCTATTGTGAATGTGACTTTCGATGGCAGTGATTCTTTCGCCTCTATTTGGCACGGGTCAAAAACCAATGCTGACATTTTTTGCAGTTATATCAATGCAGAAAAGGCACAACCCCAGGATCTCCATCATGTGTCCGAATGGTGGCTGCCATGTGAGACACCGGAGTTTTATGAATTGCAGAAAGAACTGGCTACAGTGCAGGGTGTCAATAATGTTTATTTCGGAGGGGATTATACTCATGATATAGGGTCTCATGAAGATGCAATAATCTCTGCTATCCGAGCAGTGGAAAAAATAGATCCGGCATCTGTCCGATTGAACAAACTCAAGAAAGCCGCATCAATTTTTAAAGGATAGAGATCATTATTATGCTATGAAGTTGTTTAAACTTTTATGGTTCTGAGTAAAATTATGGTAAAAGCAATCAAATGCCAAGATCTCCAATGGATGTCAT
>CAIXBT010000173.1 GCA_903917755.1 uncultured Bacteroidota bacterium | reverse complement strand
TCAGAGCCTACCTCCGGGCCTATGATCGTGAGCGCCCGCTACCATTGGCTTATGCTGATCTAAAGCGGTTTGACAATGCGCTCGTGGTCTACGACAAATACGGCAAGGATTCTCTCTGGGTGTCCACCATATATCCGCAGAGCGATACGGCAGAGCTTCATCAGGGACTCAAAGAGATATACTCCATTCTCAAAACAGGAGGCGACAGCAGCGTGCATGAGCACCTGCACATCGAGCGTGTGGACTTCTGCACTTTCGGCAATTCAAATCCTTTTCGCATCAAGATCGTAAACACCTTCAACGATGTCTACGATTATTTTTATATCAAACAGGCGGATGCATCGCGTATATACGGCCTCGAATTGGAGCACATACTTTCTCCGTCACGCATCAATTATTTTGTCGATTCAGCTACTCTGGTGGAGGAACATATCGCAGGCATTCCCGGCGATGTTTTTATCAAACTGCATCTCAATAATCCCGAATTCAATCAAAAGCGTATAGCCAAAGAATTTGTAAAATTCAATGAACGTTCTTTTATTCGCCTGCTCGGCGATATGCGGTCTTACAACTACGTGTTTGACATCACACCTGATTTCGAAGATGTGCAGTTCAGGATACGTGCCATTGATTTCGATCAGCAGAGTTATGAAGGTCGGAAAAATCTGTATCTGCCGCAGTTTTTCAAAGAAAATAAGGAACTCGTCGATCTGGTCAAGCTACACATCAATCAGGAGGTGATCAAGCAATATCAAAGTGAGGAACGTACGCTGATAGCCCGCCGTATCCTCTCCTCACTCAATCAGCTTAAGGCCCTGCTGGCAGTGATGGGGCAGGATGAGATTGCGCCTCAGGAAAAGATCGATCAGCTCACTGCTGAACTTTCCAAACACTATGAACTTGATTTCAGTGATTGTAAAAATATGGGGCATATACTGCGTAAGTGCCTGAATCTGCTGATCGCTCCCACCGGTAATAGTCTGTGAACATTTCCCTTAAATTACATTTTTGATATATCTTAGCTGACCATGAAAAAGAAAGTTCAACTGGTGCTCGGAAGCGGTGGTGCGAGAGGCATCGCACACATCGGTGTGATAGACCGACTGCTCGAAGACGGCTACGAGATCGTGGAGGTCTATGGTTGTTCGATGGGCTCCGTGGTAGGTGGTATGTATTGTGCGGGTTTCCTGCCTCAATACCGTGACTGGCTGGTACGCCAGACCAAACCCGATATATACGGTCTGTTTGATATTACACTATCCATGCAGGGCTTTGTAAAAGGTGAACGCATATTCAGCGTACTGGAGCAGATAGCAGGCAAGCAGCAGATCGAGACTTTGCCCATACCATTCGTAGCCGTGGCCACAGACATGCTCAGTCGCAGTGAAGTGCACTTCAACACGGGAGATCTGTACAAGGCACTGAGAGCATCTACCGGCATACCGGGTGTATTCAAACCCGTGGCAGAAAACAATAATCTCTTCGTGGACGGTGGTGTGTTGAATCCACTGCCTGTCAGCCTTGTGAAGCGAAGGGATGATGCGATAATCGTAGCAGTCGATATCAATGGACCCTCACAGGCAAAGCCCGCCACAGTGGTACCTGAGACTAAGGTACCTTCTGAAATAGAAAGTGAAACATGGGAGATGGTATCAAAGTTGCGTAGGTATCTGTCCATGAGCCCGGAGAAACAGGACAAAGAACCTGCGCCACCGAGCTTCTCTATGTTTGAGATACTTGACGCTTCATACGATGCTACTCTAGACAGGCTGGTAGAGGTCATGCTGCAATTTTATCCGCCCGATATACTCGTACAGATCCCCCGCAATGCCGCATCAGTGTTTGAGTTCTACAGAGCTGCCGAACTGATCGATATTGGTAAGGCGCAATACAATAAAGCCAAAGAGATCTCAAATATCAAAGAATGAATAGAGAAGAGATCATAGAGAAAACCATAGCCTATGTCAAAGCAGAACTGGCTAACGCAGAAGGAGGCCACGACTGGTGGCATATCTACCGGGTTTGGCATACGGCCAAGGAGATCCTCGCAGAAGAAGAATGTGATGGACTCACTGTAGAACTCGCTGCGCTGCTTCATGATATAGCAGATTCAAAATTCAATGGTGGTGATGAGTCCATAGGGCCGATCAAAGCGGAGCAGTTTCTCGATTCGATCCATGTTGATACAAATACTACTGCCCATGTAGTGAATATCATTAAGAATATTTCTTTTAAGGGCGGCAATTTCGATCAGGACTTCAGCTCAAAAGAACTCATGGTAGTGCAGGATGCAGACAGGCTTGATGCCATCGGTGCGATAGGTATAGCACGAGCCTTTAACTATGGCGGCTATAAAGATCGTGCACTCTATGACCCTGAGATCAAACCTGATCTGAAGATGAGCAAGGAAGAATATAAGAGTTCTTCGGCTCCCACTATCAATCATTTCTATGAAAAACTGCTGCTGCTCAAAGACAAAATGAATACAGCTACAGGCCGTGCCATGGCTCAAAAAAGGCATGAGTTCATGGTGGAATATCTGGAGCAGTTCTATAGAGAATGGGAGGGCAAAAGCTGACTATCCTTATTTCAGCGAAGCAGTATCGATCACAAAACGATACCTCACATCTCCTTTTATCATCCTTTCATACGCTTCATTGATGTCCTGTATTTTTATGACTTCCACATCTGATGCGATATTATGCTCTGCACAGAAATCCAGCATCTCCTGAGTCTCATTGATGCCACCTATCAGTGAACCGATGATACTGCGTCTTTTGGCGATGAGCTGGAAAGCAGGTACAGCAGATGGCGTAGGAGGTACTCCCACCACGATCATTGTACCGTTAGTGCGGAGGAGGTTAAGATAAGTGCCATACTCATGCTGTGCTGAAACGGTATTCAGAATAAAATCAAAATGATTGGTCAGGCTTTTCATTTTGTCAGCATCAGATGTCAGCGCAAAGTGATGCGCACCGAGACTCTTTGCATCTTTTTCCTTAGATGGAGAGTGGCTAAGCATAGTCACCTCAGCACCAAATGCCACAGCGAATTTCACAGCCATGTGCCCAAGGCCGCCGAGACCCAGCACACCGACTTTGTGTCCTTTGCCCACGTTCAGATGGCGCAGTGGGGAGTAGGTGGTGATACCTGCACAAAGCAGCGGAGCCACACGCTCCAGAGGTAGCTTCGGAGACACCTTTAGTGTATAGTTTTCATCTACTACGATCTGCGTAGAGTAGCCGCCATAAGTAGGTGCCTTAGATACACGCTCGACGCTATTATAGGTACCCGTCATACCATT
The DNA here is from genome assembly GCA_903917755.1 of uncultured Bacteroidota bacterium. GTDB lineage: Bacteria > Bacteroidota > Bacteroidia > Chitinophagales > LD1 > UBA1941. The sequence continues at coordinate 78 of CAIXBT010000173.1, read as the reverse complement.
GTCACAATACTGCTCTATGCCCTCCTGGCAGTTAGGGCATGTACGGCATGAGTCCACGAAGCAGCCTACACCCGCCAG
>CAIXBT010000172.1 GCA_903917755.1 uncultured Bacteroidota bacterium | reverse complement strand
TGATCTGCGGGTCAATGTTTTCGGGCAAAACCGAGGAATTGATCCGTCGTATGAAGCGTGCCCAGATAGCTAACCAGTCGGTAGAGATATTTAAGCCCGCCATAGACGTGCGTTATGATGAAGAGATGGTCGTATCTCATGACTCTAACTCGATACGCTCCACTCCTATCACTCACTCGGAGAACATACTGCTGATGGCCACAGATATAAGCGTAGTGGGCATCGACGAGGCGCAGTTTCTGGATATGGAGCTGCCCAATGTCTGCGAAAAGCTGGCCAAAAGCGGCTCCCGGGTCATCGTGGCGGGGCTGGATATGGATTTTGAGGGAAAGCCCTTCGGACCGATGCCGCACCTGCTCAGTATTGCCGATTACATTACCAAAGTCCATGCTATATGCGTGAAATGCGGTGATATTGCACACTTTTCTTATCGCAAGAGTGCAGATACATCTAAGATTCTATTGGGTGAAAAGGAAAGCTACGAGCCTAGATGCAGGAGCTGCTATTATCAGAAGGATTAAAGATATAGGTCGCGAATACTCTCCGACATAATTTTCAGCATACCCGTAAAATCAGCCTTGCTAAATGTATAAAACACTACAGTGTCCTCATCGCCATCCTCATTGATTCTGTCAGCGGCTTTTGGGTAATTAGATACGATATACTGCATGAGATAATCCGTCCAGCCATAAGCATCGGGATCATGGCCCTTCTCCTCCAGCAGTTCATTTACTTCATCAAGATCAAAGGCGGGAGAAAACTCGATGGACCAGGTCATTCGCTCCTGTCCATTATGCTGCGTGGTGACGGCACAGATGGAGAATGGCGGCATTTCGATATCCCAGATGGGTTCATCTTTGAGCAGTTCACTTACGTTATCGGGTATCATGATAGCCTCCAGGTGCAGTTCTTTGTAATTCATTATTGGTATTGGATTGGCTGTTTCATTTTCAAATCGTCAAATTGCCGAATCAGCACATTATTTCAGGCTCTTCTTCATGATATCATCAGAGAATTTGCTGAACTTATCTAGTGTCTCTGAGACATATTTGCGTTTCTCTGTGTCCAGACCCAGTTCTTCTATCGGATTTACATCTTTACCCAGATACTGGAATGTGGGCTCTGGGCCACCATCAGACACAGGTGCCTGCATCCACTCCCCGCCTCGCAGTACGAAGCGATCCTGACCATTGATAAAACAGAATTGATTGTATTTGTATTTCTCGAGGGTTTTGCCGTCATTATTGTACCAATAGCTTTGCAGCAATGGCAGAGAGTATGGCGTTTCTTCAAAGAGATTAGCCGTTTGTTTTTCAAATCCAGCCGCTTCTAGTATCGACTGATGGATCAGCCGCGAACTCACTTTATGAGACAGTGTCTGAGGTGTAGGGTGATCATGCCCGAACCAGAATACAGGTACACGGTTACCGGCATCAGTCACATTACTGAAATGGTACTGCCAGCCCTGATCGCCGAAGTTATCTCCATGATCAGAACAAAATACGACCAGATTATTCTCATCCTTATGCAGTTCCTCGATGAATGCATTAAGATTGTCCCTCACCAGAAGCCATGCGCGATGCTGACGCTCTCTGAAAAGCTCTAGCATATCTTTTTTGATAACTTCCTTTTCGGTCTTGAGAAAGGATTGAGACAAGAGATGATACAATGTCTGCCATTCGCGCATTTTATTGATCAGAGATGAGCTAAGCAGTTCAAATGTATCGCTGACATGATATGGATAATGGGTTTCCATCATATTGATAAAGAAAAAAGCAGGCTGCCCCTTCTCATTATTGGCTTTCATCAGTTCACGGGTCTTGTCAAACAGGTCGGTGCATGTTTTCTGCGCATATACCAGCCCCTGCGATAGATCTTCAGACAGTTTGCTGAATATCTCATCGTTTGGCTTGAGAACCATCTTGCGCACCCTGGGCCTATTGAGAGATAATACTATCCTGAGCAGCATGGGGTGGCGCGACTGAACGTAGAGCCATATCTTGTGTATCTCATCGAAATCTTTTGAAAGATTGAACACCTCAGTCGTTACGCTGTTAGCCGTGACCATGATAGGCTTATATCCTTTTGTTTTGAGCTTCGATGCCAGAGAGGGTATCTGATCCTGAAACCAGCGGCTCTGCGTGCAGGCACCGTGTTCATGCGGCATCAGTCCCGAGAATAAACTTGCAGTACCCGGCAGTGTCCAGCAGGCCGCAGAGCGTGCATTGGTGAACTGTACAGCGTTTTGCTGCATGTACGGCACGCCGAGGTCCTCGCCGCGATACACAGCGTCAAAACGGAGACTATCCGCTACTATGAGTATGATGTTTTTGGGTTGAGATGCCATTACTTGGAAGCGCGAATGTAGGATAATCAAAATAATTCCGCATGACTTTCACTTAATTAATCCGACCTTATAGCAGTATTATCTGTCTGTCAAGGTTGTTAAAGCCCGATACATTAATATACTTTTACCTAAATCTATTGTTTTAATATCAATATCGAGTCATTGAGGATTTCAATTATTTTTGAAGGATAAAGCATTATAACATGACCCGAATCGGCAAGATATTCTATGGCATTTTAATTTGTCTCATTGTCATTCTATTGGTCATATGTTTATATAAATATGAGCGCATACCTACTACATTGAGGTTCTTTACTTTCCTTGGGCTCATTATTTTCACCCCGCTCCTGTTCTCGTTTTTATTTCAATTGATTTTCAGAAATGCCGAAAATAAATCCAAACTTCAATGGTTACCTAATACACTCAGTATTATCGGGATATTGATAATCGGGCTTTTTATCGGTGTAGCTTTTAATGTGAAATTGACCAATTCTGAAAAATGGGAACTTGAGCAAAAGCATATTGATAAAGCGGTGAGCAAATGGATAAAAGAAAATGCCCAATATCCCGATTCGTATATTGCCTGTACTGATACCGCAGATCCCACTAGTTTCTTTCAGGCCAGCAGGCCCCTTATAAGATCTCAATCTGATGATCCTGAGCCAATAGGCTATTATATAACAGAGCACCCTGACAAATATGAGTATGCCCTTTATTTTCTGAAGCACAAGCATATTTTGAAAAGCAAATCAGGTTCACTGGATACTGTAGTGGCATATTTCGAACTCAATACGGATTTGAAAGTTCAACATGTATGGATAAGCACAAACGACCCTGCGCCCACTACTGCAAATGAGTGGAGAGAAAAGTATGGCAACAAGAATAAAGATCTGGCGCTCGAACTCAATGGCAATGATCCTAAAACCTATTATTTCAGAGATTTCAATTGGGATAAGGAGCCCAAAGAAAGGTTGGTGCCATATGCTAATGGCAAAGTAAATGGAGTCTTATATCGTCTGTATGACAATGGCGATACCAGTGCAAAGATCAGCTACAAAGAAGGCATGAAAGATGGCCCCGGTATTGAGATGTGCAAGAATACCAGAATTAGTTTCAAAGGAAACTATGTGAACGGGAAATTGAACGGACTATGTACATGGTGGTACTGCAACGGGCAGAAAGAGAAAGAAGGAATGATGGAAAATGATGCAGAAGTGGGTGTTTGGAAAAGCTGGGATGAGAATGGTGGCCAGATGAAAGCAGCGGATGAAAACATCGGCGAATGAGCAATGTCAATTTGATAATTTGAATTCTATCGGGATCATAAATTGGACCTTCACGGCCTTGCCTCCCTGCATAACTGGTTTGAATCGAGGCAATAGTTTCACAACTCTTACCGCTTCAGCATTCAGTTCCTTTGAAACTCCTTTTTTTATGCTGACATCTGATATGCTGCCATCCTGATTGACTATGAATCCTACCACTACTCTGCCTTTTATAGAATTCTCACGAGCATAATCAGGATATTCAATATTCATTTGTAGGAATTTGATCAGTGCCACTTCACCACCCGGAAAATCGGACATCTGTCCTACTGTCTCATATATCTGCTCAGATGTGACAGGCTTGAAAACTCTATATGTTAATACCGTATCCTGCGCAGATGCTAACAGGCTAAACGCGATCAATAGGAATATCAAAAGCGGTCTCATATTTTTTCTTATAAGATGCCGATCCGTAAATTATTCCATAAAGGATCTTGTTTTTCCTTTTTGGGTCTCTAGTCCAAAAATAGATCAGGCGCCAGCTTCTGCGTAGGGTCTACAGCATACTTGTCAAAATCACTGATGCCGCTTTCTCTCAGCACATCCTCATCTATATAGAAATTGCCTGTATTGGTGGCAGAGGGCCTGTCAAATATCACCGCGGCAGCATCGGCCATGATAGCAGGTATGCGGCTTTGGCTTATCAGGCCATCTCCGCCCAGCAGGTTCTGCACCGCAGCAGTGGCAATAGTGGTTCGCGGCCAGAGGGCATTGACGGCTATCTTATATTGTTTCAGCTCTTCAGAGAGGCCTATCACTGTCATGCTCATGCCATATTTGGCCATGGTGTATGCCGTGAAGTTGGCGAACCAAATAGGGTTGAAATTGAGCGGCGGCGAGAGCGTTAGTATATGTGGATTTTCGGCACCTTTGAGCAGTGGTATGCATAGTTTCGATACGAGGAAAGTGCCACGTACATTGATGTCAAACATCAGGTCATAACGCTTCATGTCTAAGTTTTCTGTAGTAGAGAGGTTGATGGCAGATGCATTATTGACCAGTACATTTATGCTACCGAAAACCTCCTTGGTCTTCTGCACCGCATCGGCCACATTCTGATCATCGCGAATATCTACTTTGAGCGGTAGCGCTTTCACGCCCAGCGCTTCTATCTCCTCGGCTACAGAGTATATGGTGCCCGGTATCTTGGGGTTAGGGTCAGTGGTCTTGGCGGCCACTACTATGTTGTAGCCTTTCTTTGCCAATGTGAGGGCGATCTCCCTGCCTATGCCGCGGCTCGCGCCGGTGATAAATGCTGTCTTTGCCATGTGATATTGATTTGTTTTTGCCTGCGCAAAATAGTGAACCCTGCGCGCAAACTCCCACCTGATCGATCATTTTTTTTGTATTGTTTGTTGCTTTCATTGAAGTTGTTTAAACTTTTATGGTTCTGAGTAAAATTATGGTAAAAGCAATCAAATGCCAAGATCTCCAATGGATGTCATTTGTTTCAAACCTTGTGAGT
>CAIXBT010000171.1 GCA_903917755.1 uncultured Bacteroidota bacterium | reverse complement strand
CTACCTTTGCTATCCCAAAGGCTTAGTAAAGTAAAAAGCTAGTAAGTATTATTTTAAAACAATCCCTTTCTCCACGAGAATGGTGCCCCCTGTGCAATTAAATATCTTAGCGGGAAATTTTTCAATCACGGAATAATTGTGCGTCGCCATCATGATAGGCGTGTTATGTTCGCGATTGATGCGAATCAGCAGGTTCATGATCTCATTTGAGGTTTCGGGGTCGAGATTGCCGGTAGGCTCATCTGCTATCAGCACCGGAGGGTTATTGAGCATGGCCCTGGCTATCACGAGCCTCTGCTGTTCACCACCAGACATCTGGTAGGTCATTTTTGATTCTTTGCCCAGCATACCTACTTCATTCAGCACTTCCTCCATTCTATGCTGGATCGTAGCCTTGTTTTCCCATCCGGTAGCCTTGAGTACGAACTCAAGATTCTGTGCAGCAGTCCGGTCTGCCAGCAAATGAAAATCCTGAAACACGATGCCGAGTTTCCTTCTGAGATAGGGTATTTCCGTTTTTTTGATCTTGGTCAGATCATATCCGCATACGAAAGCTGAACCACTGGAGATAGGCACATCAGCATACATGCTTTTGATGAGGCTGCTTTTGCCACTGCCGGTCTTGCCTATCAGATAGATGAAGTCGCCTACATTGATATCAAAAGTCACGTCTTTCAATATTAAGCCGGAGCTTTGATAGAGATCGACATGGCTATATGAAATAATTGGTTCTGACACGGATATTAAATTAATAAACAAAATTACTGATTTGAATGCTTGAAACCTCAATATGCTGTGTATAGAAATACACAAAAAGATGTGAACTGATTTTTAAAAATACAACCTGATCTTTTTCCGCTTGAGCATATAGATGCTACCGGTGAGCATAGTGATCCAATAGACCCACTCTGCTGTCCACACCAGTGGCAGGTCTACCCCCTTGATATGGAAGATCAACGTGAAATATATGCAGTAAATAACTACTGCCAGTATCTCAATATACAGGGCCTGATGGGTCGTATCACCCACAGAAACCACCCCGTTAAAAATAATAACGGTAAAAGACATCAATGTCAATGCGCCTGTCAACACCCATAGCGATGGGATGGTCTGTTCTATCAGTCCGGGATTATTGGGCATGAAAAACTGAAGAATGATCCTCGGGAAAGCCACCATGATCAGACATTGACCCACTATCAGGCACATACTAACCAGACTGATACGACGGATAGCCATCCGCACATCTGCGAAATTGTTCTGCCCTGCCAGATTGCTCACGAGCGTATTGGTCACAGAACCCAGTGCCCATGCAGGTATGCCGATGATGATCAGCAACTGACGCAAAATGCTTGAAATATCCAGTTTATCCTGACCCATTTTTTCGATATAGGTAAAAAACATAAACCATGCGCCGTTTGCAATGACAGACTGAAGAACCAATGGTGTAGATACTTTGGTCATATGCCAGATCAGCTTCAGATTGACTTTGCGAATATGAAACAGATTGAATTCTGATCTCCTATTTTTGAAAAACACCCCACCTATCATGACCACCACCGAAAACCACTCTGCGATGGTGGAAGCGAGACCCGAACCGGCTATTCCCATGACAGGGAAACCAAATTTGCCGAAGACCAGCACATAATTCAAAGCAATATTAAGCAGCGACATCAGCCCCACCGAAACGGTCAATACACCCGTGCGACCTATTCCCGAATAAAAGGAAATGAAAACACAACTCACGAAACTAGCCAGCACACCCCATATTCTGTATTTCAGAAACAACTCACTGGCTGCTATCACTTCCTTGTCATTCAGTTTCCAGCTCAGAAATGAATTTGCAAATAGCTGTACACTGATGAAAAGTACGAGTGAAGAGGCCACCATCACGACTATTGTATTGTCGATTATCTCACCTACTTTGTGCGGATTTCCCTCTCCCATCCTGCGCGCTATAAGTATCTGCGTGCCCCGGGTATAGCCAAAACCGATCATAAAGAAAATGGAATACAGAATACTAATGGCTCCGATGGCACCCTGCGCTACCTCCGCCTCATGCTGGCCCGGTATCCAGCCCATAAAGATCGTATCAAACATACCGATCAGCGCCCAAGCTATATTGCCGAGCATGAGCGGATAGCCTATACGCCAGATCTCTTTATATGTAGCTTTCAGTTGGGACATGAACGGTGAATATAGAAAAGGATATTAATAAGCATAAATTAAGTATGTTTTGGAGCCACCACACCGGCTTCGATCACGGCCATAGTGGTCGTACTCTTCACCACAGTCACCTTTTCGCCATTTTTCAAATAAAATATCTCGGCGGCTGAGAAATGAAATCGTTTGCCGACCTTATCTACCCAACCTTTGGCATAAAACTTATCTGCAATACCCGGATTGTAATAAGAGACCTTGCACTCTACCGTAAACACCTGCTGATCCTGCTCCACCATAGTATAAGACGCAAAACCGCTCACAATATCGCAGATAGCAGAGCTCACCCCGCCATGCAGGTATCCGTTCTGCTGCTCCAGATGCTCATTGAATATGAGTTCTGCCTCGATCAGGCCGGGTTCGATCGTTACGATCTCCAAACCGATGAACTTGAGAAACTTGTTACGCGCTATTTTGTACTCTATGTACTCCTTCCATTGTGTGTTACGTGGCTGCATATATGACAAACGTAAAGAAAGAATTTTATGTATAAAACTAAAAAATCACAAAAGCAATATTTAAGTAATAAATGCAAAAATGGCAATCCGTCATTTCCGCCTCTGATATTCAGATTACCGAATCTTCAAATTGCCATTATCTTTGCCCGAAGTGAGCACTAATCCGAATACACGTAACTTCTTCAATAGCATAGGTAACCCTGATGATATCAGCGGCAATGGCACGGAACATCTCAAATTAGCCATCCACCCAAAATTCATCCGTTACTTTATTGAAGAGAAAGCATCTGATACGATCGTTTTCTACGGAGATTATGCACTTCAATCCATGTCGGGCACAGCAGATCTGGCAGACCAGCTTTCAAATATCTTTTCAAAAGATGCCTTCCTGAGTAAGCCTTTCGCGACTGTCAAGGTATGCTGGCACACAGATTTCGAGATCATTCCTACTGTGTTTTTTGATAAAAATGAGCTTAGCCCTGACACTACATTCAACAGCATAATGGATGCTGAGGCAAATTTCATATTTGAAACTCAAAGAGAGATAGTCGATGTGCTGAATACTAAATATAGCGTCATCGAGCACTATCACTCAGGTGTGGCACTAATAGAAAGGCTGAGAAAAGAAGGACTGGCTAAATCTGACAATATCTTCATCAATATCCAATCTGATAATATCGAGATCGTATGTTTCGATGATAAGGGATCCCTGCGCATCTATAACCGTTATGAATACAAAGCCTATCAGGACTATATTTATTTCGTTTTACTAGTGGCAGATGAGATGAAAATAGATCGTGACGAGGTCAAGGCCATTCTGATGGGCGAGGTCAGTCAGGATTCGCAGCTCTATGAAATAACATATCGTTATTTCAGGAATATCGGGTTTGCGGATCAGCCCGATTCTATTCATTTCAGCAGAGCCTTTGATGAATACCCCAAATATTTCAACTATCCGCTGTATAATCTATAAGCTGACTTACTGCAGGCTCAGTATATTGAAAAGCCTATTCGGTTTCCCTGATAACTTTTTCGCATCGACTTTTTTGCGTATGTTCCTGTCAGCAAATCAAATAGATGTCACAAACAACAACAGGAAAGCAATATCTAAATCACGACCTGATCAAGCGATTTTGGCCATTGGTCATTGTGTTTCTTCTCGTATACATTCAGGTATCATTCTTTGTTTTGAACGACCAGTTATCTGGTTGGTTTGAGATCGCAGATCTGGTGGTCATATTGGTAACCCTGTTATTTTACAACAAAACAAAAAATATAGAGGTTACCAAAAATATTTTCGTCTTCATTGGCATCCCCATCCTTTTACCCTGGCTTATCACAGGCGGGCCCGCACAGACAGGTTTATGGTGGTCTTTGATATATGTAGTTTGGGCCTTCTTTCTTACTACAAAAAAATGGGCGTTCATTTGGCTCTCATTTTATGTTGGGATATGTATTTCCATCGTTGTACTGTCCTTAATGGGATATGTCAAGATCGGCTATTCCGTTTTTGAACTTGTAAATTTATTATTTGCCTTTGTTTTCATTACAGTGCTTGTTTGCCTTTTTAATCAGGCAGTCGAATACTATTTCAATCTTTCAAACAAGGAACTGGATGAAAGAAAAAAAGCAGAAGAAAAATTCAAGGTCTTGCTTGAGTCCACACCTGATGCGCTGGTGATAGTAGATGCTTCTGAAAATATAGTGATGGTAAACCGCCAGGCCGAAAATATATTCGGATACGACCGCGAGGAGATAATTAATAAGAAAATAGAGATCCTGATACCGGGCAGTTTTAAGTCAAGGCATGATAAAGGTGCCGAATTAGTGGGGAGAAAAAAGATGGCACAGAATTTCCAGTCGAGATCAGTCTGAATCCATTGGAAACGGAAGGGCTGGAACTGAGAGCGATCAGAGATATCACCAAGACCAAAGAGCAGGAAGAGAAACTGAGGAAGTACTCAATTTTAGAAGCCAAAAGCAAAGAGATGGAGCAGTTCACATACATTGCTTCGCATGACCTGAGACATCCGCTTCAGACCATACTTAGCTACATTAAGGTTTTTGACAAAGACTACGCCAAAAAGCTGGACGAAGACGGGCAAATGTGCCTGCACCTGATCTCAGAAGCGGCCACAAGAATGGATAAACTCGTACTGGGGCTTCTTGATTACTCACGGTTGAGCAAGATCAAGCAGCTCGAAACAGTAAATTGTAATGATATCATTCATGCCGTACTTGATGATCTGAACTTAGCTATACAAGCTACAGATGCAACGATAACAGTAAATAATATGCCAACCCTATCAGCTTATCCGCTTGAACTCAGGCAGTTATTTCAAAACCTTATATCCAATGCCCTCAAATTCAAACGAAACAACATCCGACCTGAAATAAACATTTCGGCGAAGCAAGATAAAACCGGTTACACCTTTGAGTTTCATGACAACGGTATAGGCATCGAAGAAAAAGACCGTGAAAAGATATTCCAGATATTTCAACGACTTCATACGCATGAGGAATATGAAGGTCTCGGGCTTGGGCTAGCATATTGCAAGAAGATCGTGGAGTTGCATAATGGTCAGATCTGGGTCAGATCAAAACCCGGTGAAGGCAGTACGTTTTATTTTACCATCAACACATGAAAAGACAATTACTGATTTTATAGGGTTAATTTTTACCTTTAAACAAGTTGCTGTAAGAAACCAATTAATTAATGATGAAAAAGAAATTGAATTGCATTTTGCTGGTAGATGATGACAATGCCTGTAATTATTATCACAGGCGTTTACTAAAGGAATTGGACTGCACGGAGTCCATAGAAGTCGCCACAGATGGGCGTATGGCATTGGATTTCATCAAATCAAGAAAGAACAGGCCTGACATCATTTTTCTCGATATCAATATGCCGAAAATGGATGGCTGGGAGTTTCTTACTGAATACGAAACCCTCAGCGAAGATGATAAGGCCACGACTGTGATAGCTATGGTCACCTCATCTTTGAACCCTGACGATAAACTAAAATCAGAGAGTTTCAGCAGTGTAAAAGGCTTTAACTCTAAATATCTGGACGAGGAAACCATTGATAAAATATTGCGAAGAGACTTTGCCGATCATTTTTGAAAGATTTCTGATTTTCGATTTGCTACATTTGGCGCTCGGAAAAATTAATACACGATCATGCGCATCATAGGAGGAGAGCTAAAAGCCAGGCAGTTTCACCCGCCACAGAATATTCCCACCCGCCCGACCACTGATATGGCCAAAGAAGGTCTGTTTAATGTCATCAACAACAGTTTCAATTTTGACAATATCAAGGTGCTTGATCTGTTTGGCGGTACAGGAAGTATCAGCTACGAGTTTGCCTCACGTGGCTGCACGGATATCACTACTGTAGAGATATTTCCCAAGTGTGCTAATTTCATAAAAAAAACAGCGCTGGACTTTGGTTTCAAACAGATCAAAGTAATGCAAATGGATGTATTCAGGTATATGGAGAGTTGTGTCGAAAAATATGATGTGATATTCGCCGGCCCTCCCTATCCGCTACCCAATCTCAACGAGATCCCTGATCTGGTGTTTCAATACGGATTGGTAGAAGGTGAAGGCTGGTTCATTCTAGAGCATAATCCTGATCATAATTTTGAGAAGCATCCGCATTTCGTGAAGTCAAAGAACTATGG
>CAIXBT010000170.1 GCA_903917755.1 uncultured Bacteroidota bacterium | reverse complement strand
TTTTTATATTTTTTATCTTAAATATCATCTTTCACAAAAATGAAAAGATAAAAAACCGCCTCCTATGATTATTGTCATATAGTTCAATGAATTGGCATAGAACTTCCACGTATTTCCAATCTCGGGTTTTGATATTAACATTAAATCAGATTGCAAGTATTTATCGATTATCTTTGCAGCAAATTTCGCGCCATGTCTGAAGAAACCCTTCGTAAACCGGGAGAAATGTTTACTTCCTCGGTTCTAAAAAAAGCTACTCCTATTCGTCAGTTTATTTTCGTCAGTACGATCGGTTTGATCTGTCTGCTCTCTGCTAAGTATATCTGGCAATCTCAGGATCTGATCATGTATGCGGGCTGCTTCGGGGTAGTGCTATATATCATGTTCAACCCCTGGCTCTGTCTGCTGACCGACAACAACAAAAAATATATTATCACTTCTATTATTCTATATTTTGGCATTGTCAGCCTGATGTATGGTATCATATATCTCTGGACGGGCAAATTTCTGGACAATTCATGGGAGATACGTGTCATTCTCATGACAGCCAGTTTCTATATGCTGGTGGCATATGGCATGATGATGGGACTTAAACTGCTTTTCCTCGATCTGAGTGATGGAGGGCTTTGAGATCGATCATTTCTCTTTCTCATCTCTTCCAAAAAACTCCAGCAATTTCCTATTCACCAGTTCAGGATTGTCATACTGGATGAAGTGCCCACTCGCAGGGTCGTAGACGGTTTCTAAATCTTTGCAATATTGTTTTGTGTTATAGGTGAGTTCCTTACCCAGGGCTTTGTCCTGCTCACCCCATAGCATCAGGACAGGCATCGATAGTTGTTTAGAAAAATCCAAACTGCCCATATGTCTCATTGCGGCCCGATAGTAATTGATGGTCGAGGTCAGTGCACCGGGTTGGCTATAAGCCCTGACATATTCCTGTATTTCCTGCTCAGGCGGTGCATCGCCTGTAGGGCTGAATTTGGCAAATGCATTGGTGAAAAACTTAGTCAAATCTCTGCCTATGGCCCATTCGGGAAGGACTGGGATCTGAAACAAAAACATATAATAGCTCTTCTTCCATTGCGACAGGTTAAGACCAAGCAGGGCCTTGCGCATCTCTGCCGGATGGGGCACATTCAATATTCCCAGTTTGCTTATCAGCTCAGGATACAATGTAGCGGTAGCCCAGGCCACAGCCGCACCCCAGTCATGACCAACTAATATTGCCTCGCTATTTCCAAGATGTCGGATCAGTTCTGCAATATCCCTGGCGAGAATATCTATTTTATATTGTGAAATGCCTATCGGTTTATCGCTCAGATTATAGCCTCTCATGTCAAGTGCTACGACACGATAGTGCTGACTCAGGACCGGTATCTGCTTTCTCCATCCAAACCAGAATTCAGGAAAACCATGCAGCAGGATGACAAGCTCACCGCTGCCTTCTTCCATATAGTGCAGGCGAATGCCGTTTACATCTATGAATTTTGATACCATGCCACTAATGTAATACAAGTCATACTTATTGCGCTCTTTTCCTTCTTCTGATAATGATCCAGATAATGAAAACTGACAAGACCAAGAGAAATGGCCATAATGATACCAACGTCAGTGCGAAGGATAGCAGGCCCTGCCAGCCGTTTACCACTGACTCTCTCAGCCGATATCCGAATGTGGCCTCAGGCATTGTTTCGCCCTTGACTCTCTGAGTCAATGTAAGGGTAATGGTGCTATATGCCACCTGGTCTTTGAGGAGCTTAAGTCTACCCTCGGTTGACTCGATCTCTTCACGTATCACTCGCAGATTATTCTCCACCTCCAGTACATCGCTTACTTTTTGTGCATGGCTCAGCAATTCCATGTATCGTTTCTCAACTTCTTTTTTTGATTTAAGGCGCACTTGGATATCTACGAATTCTGATGTCACATCATCTGCGGTTATATTCTTGTTTTCGGTATAGATAGATTCTTTCATCAGTATGTCCATCAGCTTGTCGAAATTTACCGAAGGCACTCGTATGACCATTATCTGCTGTATCTCGTAACTATTCTGAGAGCGCTTGTCTGAGCCGAAATATGCCTCGTATGCAGAAAGTGAACGAGCTATCCGATCATGCGAGCTGTCATTTTTCTCTACCTGAAAATTGACCGTGGCATTCTTAATTATCTTTTGAATTTCCTTTGTCTCCACACGGTTCTTGATCAGGGCAGTTTGCTTGGGCTCTTCATCGGGCTTCTTATCGATCGCATCCAAATAGCCTGCCTTAGCAAGACTTAGGGTCAAAGGTTGATTGACCCCTTCATGAGAACCGGATTTATCATATTTATACTCCTCCTTGGTCGGCGGGACTTGGGTCGCGCCGGTGGCAGCAGGCTCGGCAATTTCGGTCACCAGCATTGCAGCGGTAGATTCAGGTTTCTTATGACATGAGCTGATAGCCAGCACTAAAAATAACAGGATGGTAATATGTCTCATAAATGGGTGTTTCATTCATTGATGACATGACCATCGAATTTCCATAAAGTGATGACCGAAGCTGGATAGTTTTGACATTTAAATGACGAACATTAACAGAATTTATTCATCAATAATGTATCAAAGGCTTAATCATATTAACTATCACACCAGCGAAGCCGATCAGCCCCAAGCCAATGAATATTTTGGTCCAGATCGAAACTCTGATGTAGATATAGGTACCTTCTTCTTCGAAATATTCTCGTTCGCCGTCCGAACCGATGATATAGTTCTTAGTGACCAAAGAATTGATAGCTGCGGCAAGAAAAAAAGATATACTCGAAAACAATCCGTCTATAATACGGTCATGCCCCAGACTGGACAGTGAATAAAACCCCGCATACATCCCGGCTACCAGAAGAAATGAAAAAACAACGATAGGCAAAACAAATTTCCCTTTGCCCTTAAATTTGAAGATCAATAAAATCAGGTGTACGAAATGCATCGGCCTATTTTTCGGTTTTCTCCCATAGTTTCTCTATGGTTTTTACAATCCGGTTTTCTCTTGTCTCAGCTTTCTTTGCACCCTCTATCCATTGCACATATTCTCTGCGGTGAGTATAGCTGAGTTTAGCAAAAACCTTCTCTAGTTTATTTACCTTGAGGGCTTTCAGAAGGTCAGATGGTGTCTCGATCTCTCTG
>CAIXBT010000169.1 GCA_903917755.1 uncultured Bacteroidota bacterium | reverse complement strand
TTTCTTCAGGAAACCATCTTCACCTTGATCAACATAATTCATTAGAGGATAATTCCTCGGAACTAATACTTGTACGGAAGTAGAGTCAAAGCTATTATCTACCTGCCAGTAATTTTTCCAACTCCGCTTCTTTTTCTTTTTGCTCTTTGATCTTGCGCAGTTCAAGTGGCGCTTCAAATTCATTTTTACTCAGGTCGCCCAACTTAGAGATCAGTAGTGACGGGTCATCCAGAAATTTGATCTTCTTTTTGACTGCCGGAGTGAGTACGAAACCTATTGTGACCGAGTTGTTGAGTTCAGTCATTGGGCGCAGGATAGAGATGGTCAGATATTCGTTGCCATTGCCGTTTTCGGATATCACAGCTTCTATTTTTGTCTTTTCGCCTTGCTTCTGTTCGAGCAGATATTTGAGCATACTCTTTGCTATCCACCTATGGTAGGTTTGTTCGCTGAGTGTATATTCGAAGTTCGCCGAATGGTTTGACAGGTGTAGTTCTTTTGAAATTTCTTTGAGGTTCTTTTCTGGTTCCTTGCTGCTGTATCTGATAAAAAACAGTTCAGTGATGCCGAAATATTTGGGCAGGATATTAGTGATACGGGTCAGGAGCATTTCAGGTGAGGCATTGTATTTATCCATTAGTTTGATGAATGCCTCAGGAGAGAATCTGGTAGACTCAAACAGCAGTTCGATGTCTTTGATAAATAGTTCTTTGTTTATGTGCAGTGCCTGTGCGAAATAGGCCGCACGAAAGTTATTCAGTACATGGTCAAATGAGCCAACTTTTAGCCAGGGTGTAGTGTTGGGCCTCTTTTCTATCTTCAGATAGGAGAAACCGATCTCGCGGCCATAGAGAAATGCTCTCTGCTGATCGATCAGTTTTTTATTGCACAGCAGGGTGGTTCTGGCGTTTCGGATAGTGACAGAGCGAAGCTGTTTCAGTTTTGGATAGTCAGCAAAGTCAGTAGTTTGGATCAGATATCCGAATTTATCTTTGAGTACTTGTTCGTACTCCATCACAGAAACAGCAGGCATATTATTGAAGCCGGTTTCTCTGATGAAAGTCGCGACAGACTCCTCTATATCCTCGAAATAGTTGTCATTAAGTTCCTGATAGGAGCGCAGACACAAAAAGAAGAAATGCTCCTGTTTGAGATTATAATTTCTGGCTATCTCGAAAATTGAGTTGATGAAAGCTGACACTCTGATCGGTTCATTTGCCACCATATTCAGCAGGGTGCCCTTGTCAATGCCGAATGTCTCAAATAGGAAATCGTTGATCACATCCAGATTGAGGAAATGACCGACTGGAGCCAGATTTTTATTGAGTTTCAAAGAGACCAACTGATCGTAGCTGGTATTAAGCGCTTTAGACAGTTCATTGATCTTGTCGGTCTTAGGATATTTTTTCCCGTTTTCTATCTCGTTGAGGTAGGAGATAGAGATGCCGCTCTTTTTCGAAAGTTGCTGCAGCGAAAGCCGGAGATCACTTCTTAGTTTTTTGATCTTGATACCAAAAATGATGCGGATATTTTCTTCAGTCAGATTTTCCATGTTATCAATGATTTATTCGCTGATCAGTCCGACATAGTTGCCAAAAGGATCTTTTATAATAGCCACTTCTATCGAGCCGCCTACATTTTGAATATTACTATGAACTGATGCGCCTTTGTCCACACACTTAGTCACAGCCTCGTGAATATTATCGACCTTCCAATAGGCGATGGCACCTGTGCCCGATACGGTTTGGCTGGTGTCCGGGTCGAGTCCTAGTTCGCAGCCATTGATGTCATAACCTACATAATATGGTTCGTCGAAATACGGTTCAATGCCTGTGATCTCTGTATACCATTGCCTGGCTTTGGGCAGGTCGTCGGTATGGTATATCACCGTTCTTAATTTTTGGAACATGTTATATGCTTATATCTGCGAAATTCTAATGATTAGCGAAAATACGCAAAAAATAAATATTTGCGAAATTACATTTTTAGCGAAAATTCGCTTGGTTTTTTAAAAAATGCTTTTCATCTTTGCATCATCAAAATAATCCAAACATGACAGATAGTACTTCTTTAAATATAAAAATCTCGGGAGATGTGCCTGCGGAGTTTCAGCCGCAGTTCAATGAAGCCATGAAACTCGTGGTGAAACTGCATCAGCAATTTAACGGACGCCGTTTGGAACTGCTGGAAGCCCGTGAAGCGCGTCAGCTGAGAATAGACAAAGGAGAGCTGCCTGATTTTTTGGCGGAAACCAAATCGGTGAGAGAAGGTGACTGGGTAGCAGCACCAATACCTGCAGACCTGCAGGACAGGAGAGTGGAGATCACAGGACCGGTAGATAGAAAGATGATCATCAATGCACTGAATTCTGGTGCGAAGATGTTCATGGCTGATTTTGAAGATTCGAATTCGCCGACATGGAGCAACTGTATAGAAGGACAGGTGAATCTGCGCGATGCGATCAATAAGACAATCACATATACCAATCCTGAAAATGGAAAGGACTATAAACTGAATGAGACGACAGCTACATTGCTGGTGCGTCCGCGTGGCTGGCACCTGCCTGAGAAGCATGTGACCATCAACGGTGAAGTGGTGAGTGGTGCTTTGTTTGATTTCGGTATCTATTTTTATACCAATGCTAAGCAGTTGCTGGCGAATGGTACAGGACCATATTTCTATCTGCCGAAGATGGAATCTCATCTGGAGGCACGTCTTTGGAATGATGTATTTGTCTTTGCGCAAAATGAACTGGGCGTAGCTCAGGGTACGATCAAGGCGACAGTATTGATAGAGACCATCACTGCTACATTTGAACTGCATGAGATCATCTATGAATTGCGTGAGCATATGGCGGGTCTTAACTGCGGTCGTTGGGATTATATTTTCTCTTACATCAAGAAATTCAGAAACCTCGATAGCCGTTTCGTATTGCCTGATCGTGCGCAGGTCACAATGGCTGTGCCTTTCATGAGCAATTATTCAAAGCTGGTGATCCAGACATGCCACAAACGTCGTGTGCACGCTATGGGTGGTATGGCTGCATTCATTCCAATCAAAGGTGATGAAGCAGCAAACAATGCAGCTATAGAAAAAGTGAAACAGGATAAACTTCGTGAAGTTACAAACGGCCATGATGGTACCTGGGTAGCACATCCGGGTTTGGTGAAGGTGGCGATCGACATTTTTAATGAGCATATGCCTACGCCTAATAACTATGCTATCAAACGTGAAGGCGAAGTATATATTCAGAAGGATCTGCTGGAGTTGCCTGCAGGAACGATCACGGAAGCCGGTCTGAGAATGAATATCAATGTCGGTATCCTGTACATCGAATCATGGCTTCGTGGTGTCGGTGCAGCGGCCCTGCACAATCTGATGGAAGATGCAGCTACCGCCGAGATATCACGCACACAGGTATGGCAGTGGCTCAAAAACGGCAGCAAACTCGATGATGGCAGAGTGGTGACAGTCGATCTGATCGATGAGATACTGCCTTCAGAGGTCAATAAGATCATAGACTATGTCGGAGAAGATGCATATGAGAAAGGGGAGTTTGATAAGGCGACCAGCATTTTTTACCACCTTATCACGCAGCAGGATTATGTAGAGTTTCTGACACTCCCGGCATACGAAGAAATTAACTAATGCTATATTTTAAAACATCATAAATAACAATACAATGTCAACACAAAAGGAAAGAGCGGAACTGCTCAAAAACGACTGGGCTACGAACCCACGCTGGAAAGGTGTAAATCGTCCTTATAGCGCAGAAGAGGTAATCAAGATAAGCGGATCAGTCAAGATCGAATATAGTCTCGCCAAAAATGGTGCAGAAAAACTTTGGAAGAAACTGCACACTGACTCGTGGGTGTCTGGTCTGGGAGCCTTGACCGGAAATCAGGCTATACAGGAAGTTTCTGCAGGTATGAAAGCTATTTACCTTTCAGGCTGGCAGGTAGCAGGTGATGCAAACCTCTCTGGCGAAATGTATCCTGATCAATCTTTGTATCCTGCTAATTCAGTGCCTTCTGTGGTTAAGAAGATCAATAACGCACTGCTCCGCAGAGACCAGATAGAATATATGGAAGGTGAACCACAGCGCGACTGGATGGTGCCTATCGTGGCTGATGCAGAAGCAGGCTTCGGTGGCAACCTCAATGCATTCGAACTGATGAAACAGATGATCGATGCAGGTGCTGCAGGTGTACATTGGGAGGATCAACTCGCATCTGCTAAAAAGTGCGGTCACCTTGGAGGTAAAGTACTCGTGCCAACTCAGGAAGCTATTAATAAGTTAGTTGCAGCTCGTCTGGCGGCAGATGTTTGCGGTGTTTCTACTTTGGTCATTGCACGTACTGATGCTGAGGCTGCAAACCTGATCACTTCTGACATCGATCCTAGGGATTCTAAGTTCATTACAGGTGAACGTTCACCTGAAGGCTATTACTATGTAAAAAATGGCCTTGAGCAAGGTATAGACAGAGGTTTGAGTTATGCTCCGTATGCTGACCTGATATGGATGGAGACCGGCAATCCTGATCTGGGATTGGCTCGTGAGTTCGCTCAGGGGATCCATGCTAAATATCCGGGCAAGATGCTGGCATATAACTGCTCACCATCTTTCAACTGGGCTAAATTCATGGATGTAAAGCAAATGACAACATTCCGCGAGGATCTGGCAGCTTTAGGTTATAAATTCCAGTTCATCACACTTGCAGGTTTCCACGCACTCAATACATCTATGTTTGAATTGTCAAAGGCATATGTGGACCGTGGCATGGCTGGCTTCTCAGAACTGCAGCAACGAGAATTCGCGCTGGAAAAAGATGGCTTCAAAGCAATCAAGCATCAGTCATTCGTAGGTACAGGTTATTTTGATGCAGTACAGAATGTCGTTCAGCAGGGCTTGTCATCTACTACTGCACTGGCAGGTTCTACCGAGGCAGAGCAGTTTCATTGATATAACATCATCTTAATAGAATTAAAAGGTTTGGGTATTTGCTCAAACCTTTTTTTATTTTCACTACTACAAACTATACAAACCTTTGTCTAAAACAAATATTAAGTCTCTTCTTGCCTTCATATTTTGCAGCCTGTTTCTGTTTTGCTCTCCTTTTCTCAGAAAGCAGTGGGATAAACCAGGTAATCAAGCTGTCATCTGCTGGGATAATTATGGGTATTATCTTTACTTGCCATCACTTTTTTATGATGATCTTGGTAAATTGAACAATTATGATAGCATACAGGGCACCTATCATCCTGCTTCTGATAGTAAAGACCAAGCAACTCTGCTGCCCTCCGGTTATTATGTCATGACTTATCCATGCGGTCAGGCTATTATGTATTTCCCTGCTTTTGCAATAGGGCATTGCTGGGCAAAAGCTGCAGGCTATAGGACAGATGGATTCACATATCCCTATCAGCTATCTATTACATTTTGGAGCATCTTAGTATCGTGTATAGGGCTTTGGATGATGCGGAAACTTCTTCTTAGATATTATGAAGACTGGATAGTGGGACTGACATTAAGTGTCATTTGTGTGGCCACTAACTATTATTTTTATGTTTCATTTTCAGTCCTTACCCATAGCTACCTTTTTACG
>CAIXBT010000168.1 GCA_903917755.1 uncultured Bacteroidota bacterium | reverse complement strand
TGTTTAATTTATATTTTTATCTCAGGCTTATTCATTTCATTTGTATGTGAAATGTTTTCCTGCTATAAACTTATCATTGTTTTTCTGAATTCAAAATAAAGCTGCGTATTTTCGTTTTTAGCGAAAAAATATTTTCCACAGATCATTCACTTTACAAACATATACTTAGCCAATATGATGAAATATTCTTTAATTATCTTTTTTGTTTTGATGGGTTCAACCCTCTACTCTCAAGAGAAACCCAAAACCGAAAATGTTATTCTGGTCACTTTCGATGGATACAGGTGGCAGGAGTTGTTTGGCGGGCCTCAGAAGAAAGTCATGCGAGTCAAAAAATATGCACCAGATGCAGCCAAACTCATTGCTCGTTTCGGTGATACTGATCCACGGAAAAGTCGCGCTAAGCTCATGCCATTTATGTGGAATGTAGTAGCCAAACAGGGACAGATATATGGCAATAAAAAGATCGGCAATAAAGTCACGCTGACCAATGGATACAAATTTTCCTTTCCCGGTTACAATGAGATTTTGTCAGGATGGGGCGACCATCGTATCAATAGCAATGACTATCCTGATGACCCGAACTACAACATCTTTGATTTCCTCGCTTCGAAAAAAGAGTTTGAGAATAAACTTTTTGCTGTAGGTACCTGGGATGCTTTTCCCCGTATTATCAATGACAAAAGAAATCATGTGCCTGTGTATGTCAATATGAAAGCTGATTCAAGCGGCGGTATTCATGTCAAAAACATAAATAGACCGATCGATTTTGATAAGTGGCAGACGCACATCCCGGCACACAATCCGTTTGCCAAGATGGATACATTCACCTATCAGTTTGCTAAAGAATATATGCAACGGTTTCATCCCAGATTTTCCTTTATCGGTTTCGATGAGACAGATGATTATGCACATGCGGGCAATTATGAAGCCTATCTCAACACAGCCAATACCCTTGATTCATATATGCAGGATCTTTGGAATTTTGTGCAGAGCGATCCTCAATACAAAGACAAAACCACGATCATCATCACCTGCGACCACGGACGTGGCGATGTACCGATACTCGAATGGCGGCATCATGGTCATGTGTATGGTGCCGAGTACATCTGGGTAGCTGTGATGGGGCCCGGCATATCTCCGAAGGGTGAAGTGACGACCAAGATGCTTTTGCATCAGAATCAACTGGCATCTACCATTGCGGCACTATTGGGGTATGAATATAAACCTGACCATATAGCCGGAAAACCAATCGATAGTATCCTCAATAAATAATTCAATGAACGCTTAACATATTTTACCGCTATGTTTTTGCGAAATATCTACTTTTGCGCAGTTGATATTTAAGACAATGAACAAGCTGATCTGCGTATCCATATTTCTGGCCGGACTTTTTCTTTCGGAATGTAAGACTACGACTGTGAGTACCTCCATCATATCTGCGGCTCCTGTCGTAACTACTTCTGATACTTTAGCTATGGCTATTTCAAATGGCCAGACTCTTTATCAAACTAAATGTTACCGCTGTCATGATTTGCCTGTGGTGTCTGAATATAGCCGCTCCGAATGGTCATACATAATGATCAAGATGTCTCGCAAAGCTCATCTCTCAGAAGATGAAACCGGTCAGGTGCTCACATATATCGTTGCCACCACTAAACAGTAGTCATCCTGTTTCATCAGGAGAGATAAAATCCTTTCTTTGTAATGTAAATCATCTGACATGAACTCAAACAATTCAAATACTCAACCTGACTGTGATGTCGTACTCATCGGTGCCGGCATCATGAGCGCCACACTGGGCGTTTTTCTCAAAGAACTGGACCCTTCGCTAAGGATCGCAATATTTGAAAGGCTCGACAAGGTAGCAGGGGAGAGCTCAGATGCATGGAATAATGCCGGTACCGGCCACTCTGCACTCTGCGAACTAAACTATACTCCCGAAGAGCCGGATGGAACTATCGACATCTCTAAAGCGCTCAAGATCGTTGAGTCCTTTGAAGTATCTAAGCAATTCTGGTCATATCTCTTCAGGCATGGCTACATGGGTTCGCCTCGTGATTTCATCAACAGCATTCCCCACATGAGTTTCGTATGGGGCGATGAGGATGTCGAATACCTCCGCAAGCGTCATGATGCGATGATCAAACATCATCTCTTCAGAGGTATGGAATATTCCGCTGATCATGTCACACTCCGCGAATGGATACCCCTCGTGATGCATGGCAGGGACGAGACTCAACCTGTGGCTGCTACTCATATGCCCATCGGTACGGATGTCAATTTCGGTGCACTGACAAGGGCGCTTTTCAATCACCTCAAAGGTCAGCATGAGGTGGATGTGTACCTCAAACATGAAGTGCATCATCTGCATCGCGAAGAAGACAATACATGGCGAGTGGGTGTGACCGACACCACTACAGGACGCAGCAAAAATATTCATGCACGCTTCGTTTTCATCGGTGCCGGTGGCGGCTCTCTGCCACTGCTGGAGAAGTCTCACATACAGGAGGGCAAAGGTTTCGGCGGGTTTCCGGTCAGTGGTCAGTGGCTCATCTGCCGAAACAAAGAGGTGATCGAAAAGCATCATGCCAAGGTTTAT
>CAIXBT010000167.1 GCA_903917755.1 uncultured Bacteroidota bacterium | reverse complement strand
TGCTCAAAATGGCTGTCTGGGAATAATAGAAGGTTCTCATAAGGTCACTAATGCTATCCGCGGGCCGGGAATAAGGCAGAGCGCACGGATACATGACAATGAATGGGCTAAGCGCTATGGGAAGCTGATTCCGATGAAAGCAGGAGATGCCATCATATATGATCATGCTCTGCTTCACTATTCGCCACCCAATAAAACAGAAAAGATACGTCCTGCCATCAATTTTTCTTTAAAGCCGGCCTCAGCCACCCCATGGCTGCATTATTTTCAGCTGGAGGGTACTGATGAGATCGAATTATATAGTGTAGATGACCCGGGGTTTTATATTCGTTATGAGCATTTTCAGCGTCCGCAAACCGGACAGCGAGAAAAAAAACTCTCAACTAAAGAGGTAGAATATATAGACGGCAGAATGAATGCTTTTTGGAAGAGACATCTTTTGAATAAGATCAAACAGCTGTTTTGACCTATAGGTGTTTTTTTATTTCCCAGTCCAATGCCGGTCTTACAGATCCTTTGCTCATATCCCCGATGAAATCGGTATGGCCGGGTTCAGCATGCACTATGAAATGAAGCTTCTCGGAGAACCTGAATGCCTCCTGTGATTCAGTGTTCCATTCATTTTCTTCCATTCCAAACCGTAGCAGTAAATAGTATTTGCCGGGAAAGAGAAATCCCGCTGGTATGGAGCAGTTGATCTCGATCAGGCCGGTTTCATTTTTTATCAGACTACTCAGGTTCTGATCAGTGGTATTATTTAAGAAATGCCCGACGAGTACAGGCTGATAAAAGACATCTTGCAAAAAGAAGAAAGGCCCGATATTAATACCTTTCTTTTTTTTGTGGATCACAAATTTCATAGAGATGGAGTCGTTATGATAGATCCTGTCATTAAGCATGGATGGCTTCACAGATACACTCCGAATGGATAAAATATCATTTCCCGGTGCGTCCTCTTCGGACCAGGACAGATCTATTAAACCCAGACTACTATTCTGGTTATCACCGTTATTTGCTTCGATATCAATGATTATTTTTTTGCCATCATAGTTGTCACGATGCATGGTAAAATACTCACCCAGGACCATAGATGGAGAACCGATCCTCTTGATCTCTCCTTTTTCAAGCCAGATGCACTTATTGCTTAGTTCAAGTATTTCCATCCTGTTGTGCGATACAAACAGGATCGTCTTTCCCATCTCGGTAAAAAGCTTTAATAATTCCTGACATTTCAGCCTGAAGCCCTCATCTCCCACCGAGAGCACCTCATCCAGTATCAAGATATCTGAGGATAAATGAAATGCTATTGAAAAAGCTAATCTCAAAAACATCCCACTTGAATAAAATTTTAATGGCTGATCAAAAAAGTCACCGACCTCGCTGAACTCCTTTATTTTATTATAGAAGGCATCAAATTCACTCTTCTGAGCCCCGGCTAATTTTAGTTGCATCGACACATTCTCCCGTCCACTCAGGTCTGGGTGAAAATTGCTACCTATATCCAAAATGGAGGTCACTGTACCATAAAAATGAGCTTCTCCGGAAGTAGGTTTAGTGATCTGACTGAGTATCTTTAAAAGGGTTGTTTTGCCTGAGCCATTACTTCCTATGATGCCGATGACATCACCTTTGTAGAGCGTAAATGAAATATCACGCAAAGCATAAAAAGGCTGGCCCTGGTTGCCTTCAGTCTCCTTATTCTTCACAATGTGAAATTCCTTTGACAGGTGTTTAATTTCAATGGCTATTTCACTCTCTGGTTTCATCTTTTAAGAAGTTAATGATCTTACCTTCTACAAATATGGAACAATCATTGGATTTGGTCTATAAAATGACATTCTCAATGAAAAATGAAAATGGACCCATGTATTTGTATCAAAAGCCAATCACAATTCCTATTTTATGCATTTACTACCAAAAATCACTTCCTGTTTTCGAAAAAATTGACGTAACTATGTATTACTAATACCTCTGTATATCATCATAGAGAATATTAAAATTATATAGTAAGATATATGGCCAAGGATTCACTGATTATTGACAAGGACTATGCAAAAGCTCTGGATGAACTTGGCTTTTGCATGATCCCACTTCTTAATGCGGAGCAAATAAAAAGCATTGGGTCGGTATATGAGCAGTTTGTGCTTGAGAAGAATGTATCAGGAGTAGCTGCCAGTCATAGCAGAACCTCACCGGAGGAGAGCCTATTGATCCGCAATAAGATCAAGGATATATTAATGCCTTCTCTGACCAGGACATTTGAAAACTTTGATTTTTTTATATCAGGATTTATGGTCAAGGGAGCAAATACGAGCAGAGAACTCCCGCTGCATCAGGACTGGAATATAGTGGATGAAGATCAATACACGAGTTATCAAATATGGATCCCATTGGAGCTATCCTACCCCGCCAATGGAGGAATGATCGTATTGCCCGGCAGCCATCATTTTTTTCAGAACTTGCGTTCCGGGACCTATGATATGCCTATGATAAACACCGATGAGACCGTTAAGCCGTATGTGGCTGATATGATCATCCCACCGGGAGATGTACTAGTATATCACAATTCGCTTTTTCATGCCTCATATCCTAATCTGTCGGGACAAAATAGAGTTTCTGCTATCGTGAGTATTTATCAAAAAAACGCTCCGCTTCAATATTTTCAAAAAAACACAAAGGAAAATAAGACCGATGTATATACCATTGATCCGGCCATTTTTTTAAGTTCACTGGGCAGCTTAGAGAAGGGTGGCGCGCCAGTGAATCCTATAAGCAAAGCAGAGCAAGCCATTAATCTGATCGATAATTCAAAACTCACATCGATCGATCTGGTGCAGAAATTCAAAGCATATTTTGGCACCGATGAAAAAGGTTTTGAACCGATACAATTGCACTTGCTGCGAGATGGTGACCTGGAGAAAAAAATGTATCGTGATGGTTTTGTCGTTATAGATTTGCTAAATGACAAGGAAGTAGCTGCTTTGAAAGCAGAATATATCAAACTGTTCAGTTCTTCTCATACCTCTATCGGCAGATTTACTCCTATGGAGCATACCACACCTGCTACCAAAAGATATATACATGATTTCATTATAGGGACAGCGAGACCGGCTTTGGACAAGTATTTTAATGATTACCTGACACCGATTGCCAGCTTTTTTACTAAATATGCAAAATCAGAAGGCAATCTCACCTGGCATAATGACACATCCTTATTACTAAACACGCATTTGGAACCGCATTATGGTATATGGTGTCCTTTGATCGATGTCAATGAAAAAAATGGTGCCCTATGTGCGATCGAGAAAAGCCATAAATTTTCGCATGTCATGTTTGTCAATGGGCTGAAATGGCCATATATATCACTTATACCTGAGTTTGTCAGGAGGAAAAAGATTTTCAACCTTAAAGCAGGGCAGGCGGTACTTTTTGATCTAAGGCTGATACATGATGCTCTACCAAATCAGACTGATGAAGATCGTATATGCTTCTGTATAAGGCTGACACACACTAAATCTGATTACTACAGTTTCGTATGCGAAAATGAAGAAAAGGCGCTGGTCAGTATTTATAAAGAAGATAGTGATTACTATCTGAAGGACGAGTGGACAAACAACAATGAACTGATAAACCGGGCAACTAAGGTCGGAGAAATGCCAAATGTATATGACGGGATCGATTACAAACTGATCGAAACAAATCTCTCGTTATTGCCCTCGATATCAGGATAAATATTTCAATTCTCAGGACCAGTAAAAAACTTCTTTTCCATCTTTTGAGAAATTGACAAAACCACCGTATGTGATACGGGCGGTATCACCTTTTATGTTTTCTACACGGTGCCAGATAGGCCCTCCTGAAAAGACGAGTATATCTCCCGGCAGTGGTTTTACAGTAAACTGGGGCAGATCCTTGAGATAGATAGTCTCTCCGGTGTCAGCTATCACAGAATTGTTTTCGTCAGGGGTGACTTTGTTTTTTACATCTTTCCAAAGCATGTCATAGATCGTCAGTTCGCCCCCTACTTCGGTATTCTGCAGGCAGAAGAAAAAACTAAGCTGGTCACTCATATCAATGTCATGATCCAACAGGGAATAGTAATATTCAGATTGTTTTTGAAAGAGGTTTCCGCAATGTACGAACAGCCCTCCTTTGTCTTTAAAGAACACCCTGAAGCAGCCCTCAGACACAGGAAGACCTTTTTCTTTATTGATGGGCACACTTACTTTGTAATTACTTCCTACGGCCTTAAAAAAGGATTCAATTCTGTCGCGGACCATTTGCACGATCGGTTCACGGTCCATCAGCTCATGGATAGTGTCAATAGATTCATAATAAGCATCCAGTCGCTCAGTAGCATTAGTGACTATGGCAAATGGAGCAGGAAACATTTTACCGGATGGAGTGGGCATTGCCTTTTCTTCAAGTGGCTTTTCGATCGCAGCGAGCAGATCGGTGATCTCCTGTTGGGTAAAAAGGTTTTTCAATACAAACCCATGGACTTCTCCATCCTTAATTTTTTTGATAAGGTCTCCCGATTCTGAGAGTTTGTCAAAGGGGACTTCAATAAAATTAAAAAAAATATTTTCCCCTGAAATCGTAGTGGTCTCTTCTATTGTTTGCATGTGCTATTCATTGACTCTAAGATAATAAATCATATAATATAATGGCCATCCTTTTTAGGCAGTGGTATTACTTTTTCTTAAATAAGGACAACAATTTTCTGCCCAGAGATTCAGATCCATTATTGGCTGCCGGCCCCGGCTTCTTATCGGGGTTATTTTGTTGTAGCCATTTAACAAATGGGTCAACCTCGATGGGAGAAAAATCAAAATCAAAGCTATCTATCAATTTGGCATTTTCCGGCCTTTGGCCTCCTTTTAGATTAATAAAATCATCTAGTGTCATGCTATATTTTTCTACCTTATTTTTGGGATCGCTTTCGGGCAGAAAATAATGCAGAATGTCCGCTTCCTGCGGTATCATAGCTACAATGGCCGCTACTCTCGTGTGGTCTGATAGATTCGGATAGGATGCATGTATGCAGGCATGATTGAGTATAATACATTCACCTTTCTCGGTAGGAACATCTGTAAAATAATCGGGGATGATAGATGCTACGCTTTTATACTTCCAGGGATAAGTCGGTAAAGGACGAATAGTATCATATAATTTGTGACTGCCCTTTAGAAACCGGAGACAACCATTGGTTTTATTTGTGGCTTCTGTGGCTATCCAGATATTAAACGAGTAGAACTTTTCTTCATCGACAAAACGGAGGTCTTGATGGGGGCCCAGCCCTGAAGCATCTGAGGGTTGTTTAACCAGATAACTTGCGGCGATCGTTTTATAATTGAAAAAATGCTTGTCGATCTCTTCACCCATCACTTCTTTGATAAAACTATCAGCCTTGGCTATCAATTCAGGATTATCAGTATCATTAGTAGCGTGAAATTTTTTCTTATCAATAACGATTTCATGCTGTTCCTGTGTTTTAAGATAAAAGTCATCAATACGGTGTATTTGCGCTTCAGACAGCAGCTTAAATTTGACAAAGCCATTTTCATTAAATTCGCTTTGCAACTTTTCATCACGAAATACTCTTGGCTTAGCCATATCGTTACTATATCAGTTTTTTAAAAAAATCGGATACGGAATTCAGTATTGAATTCCGGTTTGAATTATTTCTTAAAAGTAATTTAAATTCTTTTTTGTCTATTTGATAAAAATCATAATTTATTTCACCTAAAAGAACTCCTTTGGCAGGAGGTTGCCCCTTTTTAAAATGAAGATAGGCCTCCTTGGTCATGCTATATTTTTCCACTTTATTAGACTCTCCCACCGGAAGATAATAGTGCAGTAGTGGAGCATCGCTGTGATACCCTGCGATGACAGCTGCTATTCTGGGCAGATTGGTGTTGTTGGGATATGAGCCATGGATCACAGCATGATTGAAAATAAAGGCATCTCCCGCTTTGGCAGGGTATTTTTCGGACCTCCTTTTTATATCATCGATCACATTCGAATATACCCATGGATAATCATGTGTCGGTCTTAGCGTCGGCATCAGATTATGACTGCCTTTCAGAAAATACATACATCCGTTTTCCTCATTGGTGTCCTGCAGGGCTACCCATATATTGACTGAGGCATACTGAGATTCATCGACAAATGTAATATCCTGATGTGGCATTGTCTCTGATCCGTTGCCGGGCATTTTGACGAGATAGTTGCCGAACAGCAGGTTATAGTTTTTCAAATATTTATCGACAGCGGGAGCTATTACCTTTTGTAATACAGCATCTACATGATGGATCAATTCTGCATTATTGGAGTGGCTGGTAGTGATATAGGGGATATTAATTTTTTCATGCGCCTCAGACACTGCTTTGTATTCAGTCATTAGCTCATATACCTCTGCCTGAGTTAGCAAAGGTATTTGCACATAGCCATCTGCTTCAAATTTTTTTTGCAGTTCATCTGAACTAAAAAGTGCTTTCATTTTTTACTTTCTTTAAGATGGCACTCAAAATATGGCCAGACCGATTTGCTCTTGGATCTTTTTCATCGCGAGCTTTTCATTCTAAAAACATTAATTACCTTTTGAAGGTAGCTATCATTCTGATCCTCCCCCATTTTTATTTTTCGGAGAAAATATTCCTTTGAAATCTTAGGAAATTTTGTTGTAATATATTGATTGAATGACCTGCTGACGGGTCTTCCATCTTTTGGCATGGTTACAAAGGCATCCAGATCTAATTTGTATTCCTCTATTTTGCCTGAGGGCGTATTTTCATCCTGATAATACAATAACCAGTCAGCCGGCGCTGAACAAATTAATAGTGTCGAAGCGAGCCTAACTTTATCTGAGAGATTTTTTGTGGCACCGTGGATAGTGGCATTATTAAAAATAACGGCTTCTCCTTTTTTTAATGGCACATGCACCGCCAAGGCAGGCAATATATCCTGAAAATCGTCGAAGTAGTTGGGTGATCTTGGGGTTACCCGAAGTGCAGGTACTACATGGTTAGAGCCCTTAATAAAGAATAGGTTTCCGTTTCTTTCATCTATATCATGCAGAGCTACCCATATATTTGCACTGCAGTATTTTGATTCATCGACGAAAGTTGGATCTTGATGAATGCCGGTCTCAGACTTGAGCCCAACCTCCTTAATATGGAAGCACCCTACCAAAGGCTTAAAATCAGTAAGAAACTTTTCTAATGAGGACGAGAAAACAGATTTGATCTGGGTATCAACACGATATATCAGATCGGGATTTTGAGTGTCAGTAGTGGTATGATGAAATGTAGTAACCGTAGCATGTTCTCCGTAAGTGTCATCAAAAAGCGTTGTCAGTTCATTTACCTGCTCTTCATTCAGTAGGGGTATCTTGACAAATCCATCCTTTTCAAAAGAAGATTGAAGTTCTTTATCTATAAAGATCGCAGGTATCTTATTCATACTGGCACATTTATTAATATCACAGGCATTGATTTAGAGTCAAAAATTAGCAGAATTTCAATATTTAATATCATCCGAAAAATTACAAAGGTTTATCTTTTTCATAAATTAAGCTGTGGGCATGAAACTTAGTTTTCAGGTCATCCTCAGTAATTGTTTTATGGGTATATTTTATTCGTTTGATCTCAGGGTAGTCCGTTTTAAGACCCATTGCCAGGGGATTAAGGTCTCTCAAAAAAGCCTCGTCATCCAAATGTAATACACTGACCTCATCAGGGCTGCTACTTTGCTGAAAGTATAAAAAAGAGGCATCCTTTGGCATAACGGTCGATGTCACTACAATACGGCTTTGGGCAGACAGATTAGGGCAAGAGCCATGGAAAGCAGCCGGGTGAAAAATAAGCGCTTGGCCCTTTTTCATTGATATCACCTTAATGCCTTGGCTTAGAAAATATGAAGAACTGATCCTGGCTGTGGGCAGGGTGGTCGACCTCAAATTGTCAAACCAGGAATGGCTTTCCGGCAAAAACACCATGGCGCCATTCGTTTCAGTCACATCATCCAGCGGTATCCAGATATTATAAGCAGAGAAAACATGTTCATCAGTATAACACCAATCCTGATGAAGTAATAGTTCTGCAGGCGTATTAGCCGGTTTAGATAAAAAGGAAGGAGTGAGTATGCGGTGATCCTCAAAAAACCTCTCATAGAAATCGTGAAGAACGGCACGGATCACCTTTTGTAACTCAGTGTTTTTTTGATAGGAATTTGATAAAAGGCTATAATAAAAATCAGGACCTGAAAGGTTGAAATTTTCATTAATGTATGTGAGCAATTGCGCGACTTCCCTCTCTAGATGTGCATCTAAAACAACATATCCATTCTTAGTTAGTTCTTGCTCTATAGCAGGGTCTTTAAACATGCAATAGCAAGATAGGCACTTTATTTTATACAACTATAAATTTGATGCGATTTTATTATTTCAGAAGTTGTTTTCAAATATATCGCGTACTCTCTTCAGTCAGCCAATCGATATACTTTCAAGTCAACAAAGTTTTCTCTTGCATCGCTTTTCTCTAGTTTGTTTAATACTACTGATGAGTCTTCCTTAACTGGTAATATATAGTGATGTATTTCTTGCAGATAGTTGGTTGTTATGTCCATTCTTCTGGCTTCCGAAACGATAATTACATCACTGTGCACTGTCCTCAAATAATTCCAGAAGCTGGGATAGTCATACATATTGCAATGGCATTCTTTTTCCAGATACTTTCTATAGTATGGGAGAAATGGAATATTATACCCGTCAGTGATGTATACCTTTTTATAATTTGAAAAGTCAAAAGGATGAAAAGGGGTGTTGCTTAGAAATAAGAAATCACAAGAAGAAGAGTTGAGAACCAAATAGTGATTGGATGCTAGTTTTTGAATTGTTTTAGTGTTGTCCTGATATTTTGACAGATCCCGTTTCAAAATGATGGATTCGACTTTAATATCATAAATACAAACAAAGAACAGAATAGTGCAGAAAAAATAAATAGGATAAAGC
Source organism: uncultured Bacteroidota bacterium (assembly GCA_903917755.1). Taxonomy (GTDB): domain Bacteria; phylum Bacteroidota; class Bacteroidia; order Chitinophagales; family LD1; genus UBA1941. The sequence continues at coordinate 39,319 of CAIXBT010000167.1, read as the reverse complement.
AAAAGAGAAAATTGAGGTTTCATATGCCGGATCAATATTATAATATGGCACAGCATGAATAAGCTCATAAAGGGTAGAAAAGAACGGTCGACTATTTTGAATGTATATGTCTGCATAGTGATAAGCACCCAAAATGAGCACTCAAAGGCCAGCCAACTTAAGATCCTGAGTTTTGATCTCCTAAAATCATATTGTAGATATACAGCAAATGTCAAAAATAAACACAGCAAAACGATCTGCCAATTCTCTAAAATAGTATCAGATATATTTCTGTATGTTCTGCTCCATTGATAAGCATCTGTATAAATTAGCTTTTCTGACCGTATCAGCGAGCGCAGATATGTGGGTGTCATTATGCGAGGGTCTGACCACATTATACTCAATGCGGCATTGTATAGCACGCTGTCCCGATGTGTTTTCATTGAAGAAAGAGGGATTGAATTTTCTCTTTCACAGTATTGAACTTCTATATCCGGCTCGATCTGTTTATAGAATTCTTTGGAGGTTTTAATGTCATATGAGATGGCTATGATGAGTGAACCAACCAAAAGTATGGGGTATAAAAAAAGCCTTATTAATTGCCTGATATTTTGCAGATAAAAAACAACCCAAAACAGCAAGAGAGATATAGAGGCGGCAGCAGATTCCACCCTTGTCAATGTCCCAAGGGTAAAGAAAAGGTTAAGGAATAAGAATAACCAAGGGTGGGACTTAATGACTTTAGGAGAATCAAAAAATACGATCAACGCAATAAGCGAAAGCCCGCAACTCATATATGACACCCTAGTGTAGATGAAATGAATATTATGATCGGCAAAAATCAAAAAGTAAACTCCAATCTGTACTAAGATAATAGTAGTTAGAGATCTTGTGGGGCGTAATAATTCTGCCACTATATAAAGACCAATAAAGGAAGCTACAAAAAGGCATGAGTAGAATATCCAGGATATCCATTCGATGTTTGGAAATTTCTCATACAAGTAAGAATAAAAATGAGATGTACCCATATTGGCCAAAAAATGGAGCGACCGAAAAGGGATTCCCGGACTTAGTTTTCCACTATAAAAGCTGTCATGTAACCCTTCATATTCCACGTAGTAGAAACCCAAAAAAAGATAGGTCAGGCCAAAACACAATAAAGTAACAGCTAGAGTGAGAAAAAGGTCTTTTTGTGAATATCCGGATGCGGTCATAGAAATTTCTAGGGAACTTATAGAACGAATTATTTATCTTAAGCACAGGTAGGCTAGCTTGGAAGCAATTGTTGCTCTCTTGCTGTCTTTCGTTTTGACAATTTCAACTTAGTAAATGTCTGTGCGAGTACGGATTCGGCCCTGGATTCATGATTGTTTGTGATCAGGTTTCTGATCATTTTATAAAGCCTTTGCGGCCTGAATAAGAAGTTGCTTCCATAAAAGGCGACATACATGATCACAGTATAGATTTTGACAGTGGCAGGGCGCATTTTATCATTATAGGTTTTGCCCGGCCATAGATCGTGTGAATTAATGATTTCCATGATATAGTCATCACTGTATAGATCGAGTTTGCCCTCTGCTGTCAATCGATCATAAAGCGCGCTCCCTGGATATGGGGAAAAAACGCCGGGATACATATCATGGGCCCCATACCAGCTACTTTTGACGAGAAACCAAATAGTTTTCCATAGATCCATATGTGTCTCATCGGGAAAGCCCGCTATAATATTCAATTTGATGTTCATGCCGACCTTATATGAAAACTTGATCGAATCCAACATATTTGACAGCTTGACCCTTTTTTTAATTTCCTTTAGGACTTTATCTGAACCCGATTCAGGGGCATAAGTAATATTTTTGCAGCCGGATTGATATAGTTTATAGGCCACTTCATAATCAATGGCCTCTGAACGTGTCCCGGCCGGGATCTGATAGGTGATCTTCAGCCCTCTTTTAATAATTTCATCACATAGTTTAATTATCCAATCTCTGTAGATAATAGCCGTCAGATCAAAAAAATCGAAACTGACCACATTGTATGTATTATGGTAATATTCCATCTCATCGACAAAGTCATTAACGTCTCTCAAATTGTACTTTCTTCCCCACATTTGCGGGCTTGAGCAGAAAGTACATTCATACGGGCATCCTCTCGAAGCCATTACGGGCAGGGAGTTTCCTCTATAGACGCCATAACTGACTCTGTAACCAAAATATTTATCCAGCGGGAATAATTCCCAGGCAGGCCAGGGAATCTCATCAATGTTGCTCACTCGTTTGATCCTACGGCTGAAGTTATTCACAACAACCTTACCGTCTTTTTTAAATGCGATCCTCGATATTTCTTCTACAGGTTGATTCTGTTTGATAGATTCCATGAGATCAAGTATCGTCGCTTCCCCTTCGCCTAAAACGATATAATCTATGTCAGGGGCAGTACTAAAACAGTAATCAGGAGTGGCACTGACATGCTCGCCTCCGGCAATGATAATAGCATTAGGAAACCGTTCACGTGCTTTGATCACTAATTCCCGGTCAAAATACCAGTTGTTTGTGTACATGAAGCTAAAGCAGATGAAATCTGTATCTTCTTTGATAAGCCGGATTGTGTTTTCTACATTAAGCCCAAAAATGTATGTGTCGAACCGGAATTTCTCCATTCTGAACTTTTCGACATCATGAAATCCCTCGACTGCAGCATCTATCGCCTGTACCTCATATCCGGCTTTTTTGAGCATAGCCGCTATATATGCCGGGCCTAAAGGAGCGCCTGGCATATGGGAAAATGCCATCTCCTTATGTATTACAGCCGGCCGGATTATACAAACTTTCATTTTTACGTATTAGGTATAAAAAGGACAGGGATCTCACCTGAGTAAATTTAACCTTTTTATATTATTAATAGAATCGCTTAACTATATAATAACGCTATAAAAGTTTTAAAATAAGTGGTTTGGCTTTTTTGTTGCTCGTTATTCAGGGGGGTTTTCTTTAGAAATTCTTCCACGTCTTTTAGCCGGGTATAAGATACCTGAGGGTCCCAATGATGTAATAAATGCCTGTTAAACCCTGCAGCACCGAGAGTTGAAGCAATTGGGCCTTCGCCAAACATGCGATGCACTATCCCATGATCCACCTTATGGTAATTTACTTCTGAGGACGCCTTCACACTGCGGTGTTCCAGTATTTGACGAAAGGAAGCAAAGAAAGGGAATGAGGATCCTAAGCCTAATGTCCAAACAAGGGCTACCTGCCAATAACCAAGTGCTAACAAAGCGACTAAGAATAGAATATTTAAACAGACGGCAGCAAAAAATACCATGTTGTTTTTTTTAATTATTTCTACACCACTGCCTTCATTCAATTTAATATTTTCATTTCTATGAGCGATTACTTTAATAACACGAATCCCGCTCAGTGTTTCTAGTATGAATCGCCAGCTAATAGCATCAAAATATGATTTTTCGGTATCTCTGGCGGTGCCGAGCAAACGATGATGGGCAAAATGTACGGTCCTGTAGAAATTGACGTCCATACCGACCAGTAAACCAAGAAAAATATTTGATAGCAGATCATTTCGCTTCCTGTCAGAAGCAAGATTGTAATGCGAGGCTTCATGAATAAATAAATGAAGAGCTGAAACTATATATCCTACCAAAAGGGCTCCAATGGGTATGATCAATAAAAAACAAGCACTCCATTTTTTTTCTGCATAAGCGGCGATTGCCAAGACAAATAGTAAAGCAAAGTATCCCAAAAAAATATCAAACCACACTATATGATAGCGCGGAGTCAGTGTTTTTCTAAAATCAAGGTAATACACCCCCTCGCTATTTACTAATTCAGCTTTATCTATGGTCTCAAAAGTTTCCTGAGTGTTAATCATCATGAGTTTAATAAAACAATCTAACAGCAATAGTAAAATAAAAAACAAAGAGCATTTTTTGTAATCAATGATTTTATGGATCTTGAATTTTAACTACTCTTATTTTTAATTTCTTTTCTAAATAAAAATTTCGCCCTAAGCGAGTGCAATACTCCAAAGTATAAGCCGGGTGCGATTCAAAATGCAATTGCTCGAAAACCACACTGTCCTTATCTGCTTTTTTCCATGGCTGATAGTATTTATACAAAGTATCGGGGACGTCGACCAGGAAACCAAGATTGCCCACGGCATAATGTCCCGAGGGCAATATAGTGGGCCCAGTACTATCAATATAAAAATTAGCACGATCGCTGTAATGCATGGGACTATACATTTCTTCGAAATAAGAAAAATGCACTTTCCCCTTTTGTTCAAAGAGCCCATACTTATAAATAGCATTACGCGGATAGCCAATCCTGTTAAAATCCTTGATCACAAATGCGTAGCTGATAAATGCAAAAAAAACTATTCCCGCAATCATATAGGCGGGCTTCAAAATTTTTTGCTGTTGCAATAAACCCAGTACCCCTATAATGACAAATGGGTAATATATATGCAGCACTCTACCAGAAAAAAGCATCTTATGGAAAAAGTAAACATACACCCCAAAGGTCAGGTAAGCAATTAGCCCGAGAAAGAGGACAAGTCTGGCTTTGGAGAAATTAATATTTAGAAATAGTAAATACCCCCCTGCAAAAGAGAGCAATAGCAGCAATATACCCCAGCATTTTTCGACAAGATAGAAATACAGAAACACATAGATAAGCCCTTCATCGAAACTCCCCCCGCTATTTACCGTGTCGGAGTATTCACCCAAAAAAGATAAATAGGATTTTTCATCTGCGAGGGTCAGGGCCTGATAGCATAATATCAGTATTAGGAAGGGAAGAACAAAAAACAACGCTTTCATTAATGCTACTTTCGGCATTTTATAATTGGAAAGTAGCAAGTATCCGAAGTTAATGAACATGAACATGAAGCATCCTAAATAATTAGTAAGTCCTATAGCAGAGAACAATCCCGCTAACATGATTTTTCGGTAACCGACATTATCTCCCAATAAAATATTTAAAGCGAGCAACTGAAACAAAAGGGCATGATCATATGGCAGAATATGCCGTGTATACATGTTGTAATTGAAAAGCGTACCTAATAGTACCACTCCTGTCAGAGCATATTCAAAGGAGAACTTGAGTTTTAGTAAAATACGGAAAAAGACATATAGTATTAGCAATGAAACAACAATATTGAACAAACCCATAAAGTATAGAATATCCGGATGCAACATGGACTTGCCCATAGATGCCGCTATTGGCAGCAAGCAAATGTATTCCATGAGACGGATCAATATTTCGGGTGGCTGCCCTTGTACACGAAACATGCAGTGCGACCATGTAGACAGATGTGTAAAATCAGCAAAATGAAGATGGATCCAGATGTATAATAGTTCATCAGTATCTTCTAAATATCCGGTACCTGCTATCGATATCCGTCCGATCAGAAGCAAGGCAAATACAGAAAGTAAGTAAATAATTTGCTTTTTACTCATTCAAGGGGTTTTAGTAAAACGGAAAGTGATTTTAATGGAGATTGTAACATGTTGTGGGGGCCGTAGCAGCTCATCCAACAATGGGGGCACTTATCTTTTTTGATCTCATTTAGCATAGCCTGTGCCTCAGGATTATGATAATCGCTTACTTCAAAACCTTCGCCTATTTTTTTGATGGGAGGAAGATACATACATGGCAAGAGGTCACCATTTGCCATTAGGTGTGCAGAAGATAAGCCGACATCGCAGGGTATAATATTTGTTTTTCGGCCTTTTTGCAGAAACAGAATTCCCACTTTTATATATTGTTTAATTAGCCATTCACCAGGCGATGAAACTTTGTAGTTGTGATAAATAGTTTTCAACGACCCCATGATCTTCATATCGGTAGCAGGGTCACCAGGGTCATGATCTGTAAGAAAAATACCTCCGCTATGAAGAAAAGTGACTGCTTTGATCTTATCACGATAAGACCGGAAAGAATTTTTAATAAACGAATAGTTACCCTCTGCAACTGTAATACCGAAATGACATTGAATGCCATTTTTCTTCATAAGCTGATATGTCTCCATGCACTTTGCATAGTTGCCCTTAACGCCTCTGATCGCGTCATGTGTTTCCTCATCTCCATCCAGACTGATAGTAATGAATGAATCACAATTGAGTTCTTTTTTAATAAGCAGAGCATAATCCAGAATGCGCTCTGGCAGAAGGCCGTTTGTAGTGAAAGTTATGATCCGGAGATTGGGGCAATTTTGTTTTATTAATTTTATGATCTCCGGAAACTGGTTGTTGGTTGAAATTTCTCCTCCGGTCAGAGCGAGCCACAAAAGATTTCGGTCCATTTTTTTCAAAAAATTTTCGAAATGACCCATATCAATTTTTTGAACGTCCTCTTTCTTTATTTTCCAAATATCGCAATAGAGACATTTAGAATTACACTGCGTCGTAAGCTCAACTACAATTTTATACGGGACGATTCGATGAGTTTGCCCAGTAATCTTGTAATAGCCATGCTCTAAATTCTTCTGCGTAATATCAAAAATGGTACGAAGTGTCATATTTCCTGCTTAGAACAAAAATAAAACATTTAAAAGTTCTGATTAAATCAGTTTTAATACCCGAAATAGTCTTCTGATCAGGCCGCCGGCCATCAGCAAAAGTTCACGAATCAGAAATACAGGACCACGACTATGACTTAGCAAGAACTTTAAATGCCTCCATCCATCTCTCCATGGACGGAGGTGGGATGGTCGACTTCTTCCGTCAGGCGAGAGCACTACCGGTACTTCTGTGATTCTCAAGTGGTTTACTGTCGCTACTATTATCATTTCCGATGCAAACTCCATCCCTGTGGTTTTTAAGTCGAGTGCTAATAAGGCTTCCCGGTTGAAACCCCGAAGCCCGCAATGAAAATCACCAATCTCACTTCTGACAAATAAACGTCCTATAAAGGACAAAAAAGGGTTACCAAGGTATTTATTCAAAAAGGGCATAGCTGTCGGTTTGATGCTACCCGTGAAACGATTCCCTATCACAAGTTCATAGCCCTCGCGCAGTTTTTCCAAAAATGGATTCAGATTGCTGAAATCATAGCTGTCATCAGAGTCTCCCATGACCACATATTTCCCGTGTGCTGCTTTAATAGCACCCATTAGCGCACTCCCATATCCTTTGATCGGCACTGAGATAACCCTGGCACCACAATTACGTGCTATTTCCTGCGACCCATCAATGCTTCCGTTATCTCCAATCACAACCTCACCTTTGATATTATTTACATTGAGATACTCGAAAGCTTTGACAATACATGTTCTCAAAGTCTCGGCTTCATTCAGACAGGGCATAATAATGCTGAGTTCTATATCAGTATTGGAATCAAGAGTATCCATCTATTAGGGATAAATTTTGAGATTATTATGCATTTATGCAAACAGAAACATACAGACCCGATGTTGTCCTTTCATCAGATTACTAATTTAAAATCTGTGAATATGACCAAAGCTATATAAAAGCCAAGTCAATCAACATGTCAATGATATATAATCCATGCTGAAAACTGCATGAAAATGAATTTAAATATTCTTATCGATTAATTTAGGCAAAAATGACTATTTTACGGTTCATAAAGTTAATTTTTCAGTCTTGAAGAAAGGAAATGTCATCATCGAAAGTAAATGTAGGCTTAATAGGTTGTGGATATTGGGGGAGTAATATTCTTAGAAATCTTACCGAACAACCCCTCTCAGGAACCCTTACAGTCTGTGATAAAAATCAAAGTTCTATAGACGCTGTCAAAAGAAATAATTTTTCGCTGAATATCACGACAGATAGTAAGGATGTTTTTAAAGATGGAACAATAGATGCAGTTATTATAGCTACTCCTACCTCCACCCATTATTCTTTAGCTAAGCAAGCTATGCTGGAGAAAAAGCACGTATTAATTGAAAAACCCATTTCTACATCAGCAGAGCAAACAGCAGAGTTAATCTCTATAGCTGAAGCCAATAATCTGGTTTTGATGGTTGACCATATTTTTCTTTATAATCCTGTAGTAAGACAACTAAAAAAATACATCAACCAGGACTTTCTTGGAACGATCAATTATATAGACGCAACGAGGATCAATCTGGGTATCTATCAGAACGACACCAATGTGTTATGGGATCTGGCCTGCCATGACCTCTCTATCATTAATTATTTGATCGATGAAGAACCTCAAAGTGTAAGGGCGATAGGTCGGATCAATCCAACTTTTGGGGTAGAAGATGTGGCATATCTTTTCTTGTATTATAAATCTGGACTTTTGGTTCAGATCAACTCGTCCTGGGCTTCGCCTGTCAAGATGCGCAAAATGATCATAGGCGGCGAAAAGAGAATGATCATTTATGATGACATAGAGGCTACGAATAAATTGATCATTTATGATTATGAACATACACCGACCAGTAATGAAAACAAATTAAAACTAATAGACTACCGTCTCGGTGATATTACTATACCCAAGTATGAGATCTCTGAACCTCTAAAAAATGTGATCGGTGAATTTTATGATTGTATTTTGAATGGCACACAACCTGTCGCGGATGGTAAGAATGCACTACAAGTAGTAAAGATCTTAGAAAAGGCGCAGGAATCATTAAACTCTAATGGATCAATAATCTCTCTAATTTGAATATTTCTATCATCATATTTTGTCATAACGAGGAGGATAATATTGAAAAGGTCATAGGATCTTCTTTTGACATTGCCGGCCAGCTGTCTGACGACTTTGAGATAATAGTAGTAGATGATGGAAGTACCGATGGGACAACTGAGATCATCAAACGCTACCCCCTTGTAAAATATATTATCCATCCCACCAATCTTGGAATTGGAATGGCACTCAGGTCGGGGTATAATGCTGCAATCAAGGAATATGTCTGCGCTATTCCCGGTGATGGGCAGTTTGACGTCAGGGAATTATTGAATATAAAACCCTTTACAATTTACAGCTTATACTCATATTACCGGCCTAAGACAAACTATGGCATATATCGGGCCATGCTATCCTTTTTAAACCGGATTTTCAATAAACTATTGCTGGGGGTAGAAATGAAAGATATAAATTGGGTCAAAGTATACAGAAAGGATCAGTTGGATTTTGTAGATTTTCAAATGAAAAGCTCAATCGTGGAAAGTGAAATTAGTGCTAAACTCATCAAAGCGGGATGTAAACCGATAGAGCTCCCATCTGTTTATCATGAACGCAATGGAGGAATATCTACCGGAGGCAGCTGGAAAACGCTCAGCAAAGTGATCATTGAGATGTCAGCATTATATAAAACAGTATATAACTTCAAAAAGCAGCTACCGATAGAAAAAGCAAAAACTATATATTAGTATCGAATCTGCAAATTTGACTTAGTGACTGATACATTTTATGTGAAATAGAGCAATGCAAGAAGGAAGGCCAAAATTATTTCTATTGCGCTTCAGCTTGATCCTTATTGTCATTATAGGATTGGAGGCTGTGGGGTACTTTGGCATGTGGATCAATAGTCGTTCGTTTGACTGGCTCTCAAACAAAAACTATTTTCAGATTAGGTACATGCTAATGGACAATCAAAAACCGGAAAACTTTCCGCGTTATCTTTCACTGCCATATTTAGGTTACATACCTTATCCCGGTTACAAAAAGAACGGTGTAGTACAGCACAATGAAGATGGATACAGGGGAGAAAAAGTACCCCTTCAGAGATCCGAAAAGCTCAGGATCTTGTGTCTGGGAGGATCGACTACCTATGGATATACTGTAGATTCACCCTATCAGGCATACCCCGCCCGCCTCCAGGAGTTATTGAAGGACTATATTATCCACGATAAAAGTTTGAATAGCAAGTTTAAGGATTGTGAGGTTATTAATGCGGGCATTGAGGCGGGCACTTCTGCAGAAGAGTTACAGCAATATTTATTCAAATACAGGTATTATAAACCGGACGTGGTTATTGTGCATAGTGGTGTCAATGACGCATTGATAGCCACCAACCCGCAAAAAGATTTTCAGCTCGACTATACACATTTCAGAAGGCGTAGTTTCAATCTGGATCCGCTCACGACTCCAGCCAGATGGCTCCTCAAATCCTATTTTATTAGCTTTTTTACCATTCGTTTGTTTTATGATAATTTTGCTTATAATGGTAAAACCGGGAGGGATTGCTTTTCTATTCAGCAAAACCAGCATTTTTGCAAATGGTCACAATTGAATATAGATAGTATAATAGATAATAAGCAGTTTGAATTTTATCCGTTTTATAGAAACAGCTCCAACCTGTTTATGTCCATTGTGGAAGATAGTTCAATGCTAGTGGTATTCCCCAATGCATTAAATAAACAATCCGAATTTGTGGTCAATAATAAAGAGTACGACAAAATGAATTCACTGAATGTTTCTATATCAAAGTCTTTGTCTGAAAAGTATGGGGGGATCTTTGTCCCGTTTGCTTTCGACTCTATCACAGATCACACTTGCTGGCTTGACGACTGTCATTTGAACCCTAAAGGGGAGCAAAATAAGGCTGAGATTTTGTTCAGAGTGCTGATAGATCACCTGAAACAGCAGATACAATTTAAAAATTAATATGTCAATCGCCCCCACATATAGTTTATCGCCTTTCAAAAAGGAATTTAATAAAGGCGAATTGCTTCATTTGCTCAGGCGGTGTTTATTACTATCTTGCCTGAGCTTACGACGTTTTGCGTTGGGTCGATAATGATTGCGGCATTTGATAATTCGCCGTCCGTAACCATTTGCAACACGCCTTTCGCCGCCTCGTTTTTGAAAAAGCCTAACGAATCCTGAGCTAATGTACCGTCCGCGTTAGCATATACCGGGGCATTTTGATCCGGCGTAAGGTTAAAGCGGATTTGACGGGTTGCTTTTTGCTAAGGTAATCGGTAAGGTTAGACGATAGCGGTACACTTGACATAAAGGTTAAGGAGATGGAGCTTTTCATGGATCAAAACGGAATCGCTTTTAACGGCGGAAATAACAAGGGTCTTGTATTGCTGTCAAATGTAGTTGACCGATTAAATAAGATAGAGCAAGACAATAACACTTTGAAAACAGCTATGAGTGGATGGATGCCCGTGCCTCAGGACGGCGGCGCGGCACTTAAGGCGTCGTCGTCCGCGTGGTTTGGGTCGCAACTCGTCCAAACACAAAACTCAGATTTGGAAAACATAAAAGTAAAACAGTAATTTGTAACCGAATAGCAAACAATGTCGATAGCTGTAACAGATATGATATTTCAGGGTGACTTAGTGATTGATACCATTAAGGGCGATTGGAAGGTTGATTTTTCAGATCAACAACATATCCGCGACATATACACGCTCGACTTAGGGCAAGCCTGGCAATTCCCCTTATTGGGATTGGGCGTAATACGTGACCTCAACGGATCGCCTAACCTTGTGGCCTTAGCGGGTCGCGTGAGGCGTATGTTGATCTATGATAACTATAAGGTGTTAAGTCTTAAGGCAACGCCCGGAATGAGGGTTAAAAATTCAGTGACTCCATAATGCCAACAAAATACATATCCCGGCGCGGTCAAAGTGCGTATGACGTAGTGATATGTTCGTGTGGTCAAATAGATAATTTGTTTGACATATTCCTAGCCAATCCCTCGTTGTCGCTCACAAATGACCCGCCCCCAAAAGTGTCATTATCATACCCGACGGCCTCGTGACGCCGCCCAATATCGCGTCGAGCTTTAAGGCCGCTAATATTGATGTCAACAATAGCGGGGAGCCTAATGCGGTGGAGCAATTGCAAAACGAAAATGGTGATGGACTCAAAAACGAAAACTTATTGAATGAGTTGTAACTTTAAAATTAACATAATGAAAAAAACAATGTTATTAGTCGCATTTTTAGCCATTGTGGGGGCGATTGGCGCGGCGCTAATGCCTTCGCTTTCGGCGTCGCTCAGGAATAGCGCGTTGAATTGTACGCAAGTCAATCAATGCGTTGACACAACCAGCGGATCGAAAATAAATCAATATTTCAGCAATCATACATTTTGGACACAAAGTGGCAATAGCTTATACCCTAAAAACTCTCGGAACGTAGGCATCGGAACAACTAGCCCGGCGCATGCTTTAGAAGTAGACGGAGATTTTTTGGTTTTATATAATAATCTGATTACTGGTGGGTATAGTGGCGTGTTTGCTGGTGATGGTACGACATGCGGAGTGGATCCTTCATATGTAGGCGCTCAATCATGTGCGGTTGTTAAGGGGGATTCATCAATACATATCATATCTAATTATATTCAATTTTGGGCCCTAGCTCCTATAGACACGGGAAATTCGGACATTGTAATGGATTCTTTGGTATATATGAAGGGTGCTAGAGGTGGGGTCGGTGTAGGTGTTTTTCAAATAGGAACTCTTGGTCGTCCTGATGGAATTAAAATAATGGACGGCACTCAAGGCGCGGGGAAAGTCCTCACCTCAGATGCAACAGGTCTTGCTTCATGGCAATCAGTTGGCACAGGTGGAGGTTCATACTCAGTAACAGGATCGGCACTTCAAACAGCATTTGTAGTAACTCACAGCCTTGGATATACCCCTTCACAGGTCGTCATAAGCCCTACAGCGGCTGGGAATGCATTGGCCTACTATATCACAGCCAAGGGAGCAACTACGTTCACTGTGAACTTCGTATCTAGTCCAGGCGTTGTTCCTGTTTCATTCGACTGGATCGCTAAGCAATAACTATGTTCCGACAAATACATGGTAAATAATTGGACGTAGTAATATGTTCAATATTTATCTTCAAAAATTTTAGTAATTTTATAACAATGAGTAGTCACATACTTCTTACATTATTTGAGGGTTTACTAACCTTGTTTTTGATTGGCTAAGAAATGGAGGTGTGAACTTGGTTCAAACTATCGAAATAAGAAATGCGTATTGCTTCATCATATAGTCTTGCTCCGATTAATAGTAAATTAAAGAAGGACGAATTGTCACACCTGCTTGGGCGGTGTTTGTTTGGTGTAAGTATCAAAGATTTTGAGTTTTTCAAGGGCAAGGATATTAACCAGTGCATGGAGTCCCTGTTAAAGAGATCTCCTGCACCGGAAATGCTGGCACAGGATGACCCGGACATCATCGACCCTTTGGTGCCCAGAGGTACCCAATGGATCAATGCTCCATATGAAAGTGAGGAGATAGACAAAAAAAGAAGATTCTATCTGAAAGCATGGTGGGTAGGTCAGATCATTAATCGCGATTATTCATTGACCGAAAAGATGACTTTGTTTTGGCATAATCATTTCGTGACAGAGATGGATATAGTCAAAGACGGAAGATATAGCTATCAGTATGTTCACACATTGCGCTCCCATGCATTAGGCAATTTTAAAAACCTTATAAGAGAGGGGACAACCAATATTGCCATGCTGGTTTATCTCAATGGCAATTCAAATAACAAAGAAGCCCCTAATGAAAACTATAGCAGAGAACTAATGGAACTATTCACACTGGGCAAAGATCCTCATGTGAGATATACAGAGGAAGATGTGAAAGCAGCAGCTAGGGTTCTGACAGGATGGAAAGATGATAAGGAAACTCTTCAGACAAACTTCCACCCCGAACTTCACGATACCGACGATAAAAGGTTCTCTTCATTCTTTGATCATACGATCATAAAAGGTAGATCGGGAGCTTCTGGTGCGATAGAAACAGATGAACTAGTTGATGTGATCTTTTGCAGAAAAGAGACGGCTAAATATTTTTGCAGAAATTTATATCGCTGGCTGGTCTGTGCACAGATCGACGATAGAGTGGAAACTGAGATCATAACTCCCCTTGCCTATATACTACAGGCAAATAATTATGAGGTATCTCCTGTGCTCAGGACTTTATTGAGCAGTGAGCATTTTTTTGATCCCGCTTTCAGAGGTTGTATTGTAAAGAGCCCAGTAGACTTTTGGATCGGTGCTTCTAAACAATTTGATCTGGCTTTTCCGGCTATTTCTGTTGAAAACCATCTCTGTTGGTTGCACTATATGTTCTACCTGGGTGGATTGTCTATGATGATCGGCGATCCGCCTTCGGTGGCAGGTTGGCCGGCTTTCTATCAAGCGCCGAAATTTCATCAGTGGTGGATCAATTCATACACATTAAGTTTTCGAATGAAAATTATTGACAGCCTGATAGCCGAAGAGGGACTAAATTGCAACGGACCAAGAATAAAATTTGACTTTTCGAATTTTGTACGCCAACTTGAGAACCCGGAAGACCCCGATAAGCTGATCAATAGCAGTGTAGAGTTTTTATTGGCTATGGAAATAAGTCAATCTGATAAGAATAGGCTCAAAGCAGTGTTATTATCCGGTCAGGAGGCAGATCATTATTGGACCGATGCCTGGAATAAATTCATTGCTGACCCAGAAAACAAAGAAAATAAAGGAGTGATTGAAACAAGACTAAAGGAGTTTTATCGGAAAATAATAAATATGCCTGAATATCAAATCATGTAAGATGAATAGAAGAGTATTTATCAAAAACACAGCTTTGGCTACGGTACTGCCTTACTTTCTTGGTTCACTGGCATCGTGTACGGTGAAATCAGGCAAGCAAAAGCCGGTATTCGTCCTCATCCAGCTGATAGGAGGGAATGATGGATTGAATACATTGATCCCGCTGGACCAATACCCCAATCTTTCCAAAGCCAGACCCAATATTCTCATTCCGGAAAATAAGGTGCTCATGATGAACGGAGCTACAGCCACCGGTTTGCACCCATCTATGAAGGGAGTGCAAGACCTTTATAATAATAACCTGGTGAGCTTCATTCAGGGTGTGGGTTATGAAAACCCCAATTATTCTCACTTTCGCTCATCAGATATTTTGCTTACAGGGTCCGGATCGGCAGAGACATTATATACAGGCTGGATGGCACGTTATCTTGAAACACAGTATAAACACTATCCGGAAGGGTTTCCAAATCAGACTCATCCTGATCCGCCAGCCATTAAAATAGGCGATACTGGCTCGTTTCTATTTGAAGGTTATAAAATGGACATGAGTATCGTGATCGATGCCTATAAGAGCTTTGAGAGCCCTGAGATCGAACCTTCCGGCAATAGTGCAGACACCTATGCAGCACACGAAGTGAATAGTATCCGAGAAATATTGCTGCAGACAAAATCTTACTCTAATGTCATCGAGAAAGCACTAAAAAATAAATTTTCTCATTCCAAATCATATCCCAAATCAGGTGAGAATTCATTGGCAGATCAACTGAAAATGGTTGCTAAATTGATTGACTCCGGCCTCGAGACCTCAGTATATCTGGTAGATCTGAAAGGATTTGATACACATGAGGATCAGCTGGATGCCAAAGACCCTACTAAGGGTACACATGCGGATCTGTTGAAAAAAGTCTCACAGGCTATTAGCTGCTTTTGGGAAGATGTCAATCAGATGGGCAGGGAGCATGATGTCTCCGGTATGGCTTTTTCTGAATTTGGCCGGAGGATCAAATCTAATGCGAGTCGTGGCACAGACCATGGATCCACTCAGCCGATCTTGTTTTTTGGTGCTGATCTCGCGGGTGGCATTATGGGCAAAAACCCTGTCATACCTGATACAGTACTCGGTAGTGACAATCTAGCCTTGCAATATGACTTCAGATCTGTGTATGGATCTGTTTTGAAAAAATGGATGACTGCGCCTTCGACCGATATTAAAGAGATCCTGAAAGGCGATTTTCCGGAATTGAAAATATATAAATCCCGATCATAGCCTCCATGCCTGTCATATCTTCATATAGCCTCGCACCTTACAGCGGAAAATGGGAAACAGATGACCTTCTTCATCTGCTGAGGCGTACGCTATTTGGCGTGGGTCATAAGGAACTTGAATTTTTCAGAAAAAAAAAGCTGTCTCAATGTCTTGATGTTCTTTTGACTCCTACTACAGCTCTCAAACCACCCGTTCAGGAAGACCCCGATCTGACAGATCCTCTGGTGCCGATAGGTACCGAATGGATCGAGGCCCCTTTTGAAAATGAAATGATAGACAGCAAAAGATCGGAAGCATTGAGATCATGGTGGGTATCGCGCATCATAGGCCGCGATTTTTCTCTTACAGAAAAAATGATCCTCTTCTGGCACAACCATTTTCCGATAGAAATGAATATAGTCAAAGATGCCAGATATGATTATGCTTATTATGCCATGCTTCGTACCCATGCATTGGGCAATTTTAAAAAATTGATCCGTGAAGGGACTGCTAACCCTGCTATGCTCGTCTATCTAAATGGAAATTCAAACAAGAAGGCGGCTCCAAATGAAAATTACAGCAGAGAATTGATGGAATTATTCACCATAGGCAAGGGAGCAGAGACCAGATACTCAGAAGATGATGTGAAGGCTGCTGCCAGAGTCCTGACGGGTTGGAAGGATAATAAACAGGATATCCGTTCTGAGTTTGATCCGCTGCTTCATGACTCAGGTGATAAACACTTTTCCCCTTTTTTTGAAAACAGGGTTATCAGAGGCAGGCAAGGTGCGGATGGTGCCGGCGAAACAGATGAACTAATAGAAATGATCTTTCAGAGAACAGCAACAGCTGAATTTTTTTGCAAAAACATATACCGCTGGCTAGTTTGCGCTCAAATGGATGAACAAACAGAGCGCAATATCATCAAACCTTTAGCACAGATCCTTATTGCCAATAATTATGAGGTCGTTCCTGTTTTAAGGATACTATTACAGAGCGAGCATTTTTATGACAAGGCTTTCAGGGGCTGTATCGAAAAAAGCCCGGTTGATTTTTTGGTCGGGGTTATTCAGCAATTTGGTGTCACTTTACCAAGTGATATCTCAGAAAACCTGCTATGCTCCGTCATTATTCATGATTTCATAGGAGGGCTGTCTATGATCATAGGCAATCCGCCGTCAGTAGCAGGATGGCCAGCATACTATCAGGCACCTAAATATCATCGATGGTGGATCAATCCCAGCTCTCTGAGCGTGCGCATGGAACTCGTAAACAATCTTAATTCATCTGTCGGTTTGAAATGCAACGGGCCTTATATCAAATTTGATCTCACCATGTTCGTAAAGCAATTTAAGGATCCTGAAAATGTTGACCTGCTGATCGACCATTGTGTCGAACTGCTGTATGCAGTAAGGATCAGTGACGCAGCTAAGAACAAGTTAAAGAGTATATTGCTGTCCGGGCAGGTAGCAAATCATTATTGGGCCGATGCATGGCAAAAGTATATCGCCACCCCGACAGATGAGGAAGCCAAGAATATTGTAGAAACCAGATTGAGAGCTTTTTTTAAAAGAATGACTAATATGGTTCAATACCAAATGATCTGATGAACAGGAGATCCTTTATAAGAAATTCTGCTATTACAGCAGCTGTTCCGCTTTTTTTAGGGGCCTTATCTGCATGCAATTTTCACACTCGTCGCAGACCACAAAATAAAATACTCATACTGATACAACTGATAGGCGGCAATGATGGTTTGAATACATTGATTCCTTTGGATAACTATGAAAGGATAACGAAAGCCAGACCGAGTCTCTATATACCTGAGCGCAAAATTCTGTCAATAAAGGGAACAAATTCTGCCGGACTTCATCCATCTCTGGAGGGTATCAAAGATATGTATGATAATGATCTGGTGACTTTCGTACAGGGGGTCGGATATTCTAATCTCGTATTGTCACACTTCCGATCACAGGATATCTGGCTCACTGGGGCTGACACTAAGATCCTTTCAACCGGATGGATGGCTCGTTTCCTAGAAACCCGGTATAAAAACTATCCACAGGGATTTCCCAACCAAAAATATCCGGATCCTCCTGCTATCAAGATAGGAGATACGGGTACATTCCTTTTTCAGGGCGAAACCATAGATATGAGTGTGATCATCAACCCATCGACGGGGTTTCAGGCACCTGAAGTGGATTTGCCAGCGGACGACGAAAGTACTTTTGCAGCTATAGAGATGAAGAGTATTTCAGAAGTACTCCTGCAAACCCAACATTATTCCCAAACGCTTAAAAATGCTCTCAATACCACGTTTCAACATTCTAAGTCATATCCGAAAGAAGGCGAAAACTCTCTAGCTGATCAATTGAAGATCGTATCAAAACTCATAAAATCCGGATCGCAAACACCAGTGTACTTGGTAGATTTGAAAGGGTTTGACACACATCAGGGACAGGTAGATCCTTCTGATTCCACTAAGGGGGCTCATGCAGATCTGCTCAAAAAATTATCTCAGGCAGTTTCATGTTTTTGGGAAGATATTACTGCGATGGGAAGAGAGGATGATGTAGTTGGTATGACATTTTCAGAGTTTGGAAGAAGAATTATGTCTAATGCAAGCATGGGCACCGACCATGGCTCATCACAGCCAATATTATTTTTCGGAAGGGGTATCAATGCTGGCATTATCGGAGTCAATCCCGTTATACCCGAGCATGTGACAGTACAAGATAATCTATCATTACAGTATGACTATAGATCTGTCTATTCATCTGTTTTAAAAAATTGGCTGGATGCAGAACCAACGGTAATATCAGATGTTTTGTTGGGAAGTTATCAGGAAATAAAAATATTCAAATAGCTTTTGTTTTAGGCCATTGGCTCACCGTATAAATTAGACAATGAAAATAAAAGTCACACTATTTCTCGCTTTAGGTTTTTTGGTTTTACTTCTGTCGAGATGCGGACAAACTAATTCTAATACCAAGGGTAGGGAGAAAATAGTGCATGTAGCGGATACTGTATATGATGTGTTGAATATTAACGGCAAAGTGAACTTCAAATTTACCGGGGCGGATGGGATACCCTATTATTTTACCATGTCAGATACTGTACCTACATTACCGTATAGCATTCCGCATATACTATTGTCACAGGGAAATCCTATATACCTGCATAGTGTTCTTGCTTTAGACAATAATACCCGTTCAGGAGATGATTCAATGAATGCTATCATAGGTTTGGTGGATAACAGTGGTACAACCAATAATGTATTGAAAGCAACGCCTAATGAAATTGGTATTCAGACCACACTCGCAGGAGACACGTCTGGCGGAGCCTATTTTGGTTTTACAAAAAACGGCATTGAATTCAAACGTGGAGAAGGAAACTCATTCGAAAGAATGTTTTTGCTTTCCAATCACAAAGGCACGGCAGGACAAATACTCACACTAAGTGCGGGAGATACGGCACAATGGAGGAGTGCCCCATCTATGACTCAACAGTATTTCGCTCCTGCCAATGGACAGGCAATTTCTATAGTACGTTCTGCATACAACATTATTAATCCTGCCTCCGGGCTGCTTTCTCTCACCATTAAATTACCGGATTCACCAAACGATAATGATTGGTTTGAGCTAACTTTTACCCAGACCGTCAAAAGTGTTTTATATAATAATGGGCGAGTTGCAAATAATGCTATCAAAACAGCATCATTGAATAATTATTATAAGAAATTTGTTTTCCGGAAGGCCGATATGACTTGGTATTAAACATCCTGCAAACATTTATTAAATGCCCGACTGTTAATCTGTACATTTTGCGGAGTGTTTGCCTGTCAGGCTTTTAATAGCACAGGCAATTTTTGTTGCTTTTTGATTTTTTTGTTCCAATTTGCGGTTAGGTCTTTAAACAATAATGCGATGATAAAGCAAACTGTAATTTTAGTCGATCTGCCGGTCTTTCCAAAGGGGTCTATCTCTCTCTCGCTTCCTGCTGTAGCATCTGTTTTGAGCTCTTATTATGAAATAGAAATTTTTGATTTAAATATTATAGATGGAAATACTTTTTTTTCGCAGATCGATAAAAATAAATCAATAGCATTTTTCGGTCTTAAAGTAAGTTGCCAGAATATTGAAAATGCAATAAGCTTAACCTCGGAGATCAGACAATATTTTCCGAAATCCTCTTTGATCTGGGGTGGAGAATTGCCCACCCTCCTTCCTGAAAAATGTTTAAAGTATACAGATACAATTGTACAAGGTTTATGGGAGCCGATAGCTGATAGTCTTATTGCGGACCTTCAAAATGTAAAGTTAAAAAAAACATATATAGGTGATAATAAATTCTCCTTGACAGATATACATCCTCCTCGTTTCGACCTTATAAAAGACCCGTCAAGATATTATTCATTCATGGGTATGCCATTGGAGACATCACGCGGTTGCACCGAGGTTTGCTCATTCTGTATGGTACATGTGATGCAGAAAAAAAATTATTTTGTAAAAAGCAGCGCCCAGCTGGAGCGTGAGCTAACGGCATATAGAGGCAAATTCATAAATATTGTCGACTACAATTTTGGTGTAAATTCATCTCATATGATTGACACCTGTAGCCTGATCTCCAAATCTGGAGCAAGCGGCTGGATGGCTGAAATGTGCATTGAAGAGCTCGACAATGAAGAGATTCTTGCTGCCATGAAAGCCAGTGGATGCAAAATAATTTATTGTGGTCTTGAATCCATAGAAGAAAAGGCATTGAATAGTGTACATAAAATGAATACCAACCATATTGAAAATTACGAACGCATTATCCGAAAGGTACAAAGTCATGGCATTCAGATAGCATCGGGTTTTATTTTGGGAATAGAGGGCATGAATAAAAGGACATTTGAAAAAACTTTAGATTTTTTTCAAAAAATGGGGATTATCTATGCCAAGCTCACTTTCCTGACATACAACCCGGGGACTAAGGTGGCTAATTATATGCAAAAAAAAGGCACATTTACTACCGATGATATTTCATTTTATGATGGAAACCATCTGAGCTATTTGCCAAATGGGGTGGAAACAGATACGGTAATTTCTGGCACAGAATTTTTTATCAGCAATTTTTATTCTCTGCGAAATATCATCTCCAGATCGTGGCAGACCAAACTCTCTCTAATGGAACGGCTGGAGTTTATACTGTTTAATATTTGCTATAGAGAAGCCTACCTTCAATGGATCAAAAAAAATGTACTGCATAACCCGGAAAATTTTGCGGATTTATTGAACGAGAAATTCTCGAAAAGATGGTCAGTAAATATCGCGGACAAACTATTATCTTTGATTCGACGATTTTAGGCTTAGCTTAACGGTCAATTTTGTGTTTTATAATTTGCTGCGTGAAAAAATTTTATATAATATCTATTTTTCTGCTTTTACTTCTTATATCGTTGACCTACCTATATCGCAATAAGGTCTCAGAAAACAGGAAAGAGGATATAGCCGCCCATCATTTGATAGACTCCTTCAATAGCCTTCCCAGAGCAGAACAGGTAAAAACGTGTGGCAGCTGTCATATAAAAGAATATGAAAATGAAATGAAGGGGCCTCATGGAAATGCTTTTTTTATGCTTCAAAAGCACCTTGCATATGTCGATAGCAAACAATATGATGATGCAGATTATAAATTTTATATCAATCAAAATAGGGGGACGTGTATAAATTGTCATGCGGGCGATGATCAGTATAAAAAAATTTTAACGTCCATTCCTGAAAATCAAGACTCATTTAGGGTTTATCTGGAGGATCATGCAGATAAAAGACCACCCATCAGAAAAGCAAATAAAGATAGCTTTATCACAGGTATCGATTGCCTTAGTTGTCATTATGATGGCAATCGGGTAATAACCAATTTTGATTTTGTACCAAAAGCCCCTAGATCTTCTCCCCCATATTGCAATCCGAAAGGATCGGTTCTCTTTTCACGGAGTAATACCTGCATTACTTGCCATTTTGAGGAATATAAAGGAATGGTAAAAATGCCTGAAATCAAGAGTTCAGACTGCCTGTCATGCCACCAGCAATATGACGATAAGGGCAAGGGGGTACATTATATATATTGGAGACATGATGACAAGGACCATCCCCAACCTGAACACCTGAAAATAATGGATGACATTACAGCAAGATATGATACGACTTCGCAGAAAGTGATAATCCAGTGGAGAAATACTAAACTTCCTCATCCGATCGTTGTATTCATAGAACCAATCGTATATTTTGAAGTGATCGATGGTCTGGGAAAAGTTTTAGGCAAAAGTGAAATACGTCTCAATGGTCGTGATGCGTATAATCTGAATATGCAATCTCGAGGATATAAAGCATTGCCGGGAATTAGTGGAATCAGTCTGCCTCTTGATGGCAAATCAATTTTTGATACTATCTCCAATATCAAAGTTTCCCGAAATAATGGAGCGTTAGAATTAAAAATCAGGGGGGGCGAAAAATCTCAATACTGGCTCCCAGATTCTACCATTATCTATTCTTTTCAAAAAAGAATCAAACTATATTAAAAAGACTGTCCAACTCCGTTTTATTGATTTTTTAGGCGTGGATCTTCCTGAATTGATTTTTTTTAAATCCTGATATACCTCTCACATCTTGTGCGGAATGAAAAGTGCCGATACTCTATTAATTTTAAAGAAACCATATCCGCCTTTGTAAAGGAAGATATAACCTCCAGCCCAGAGCTATCAAAAAGGTTAGAATAGGTACGGATGTATCGGGGATTTTTTTGAATATAGGGAAACGATTCTCCAGGTAATTAAACGATTGTGCTCCGAGCAGTTTCGTACATGCAGTTATTAATTTTACACCCATAAACTTAGGAACTATGTCTACTACGATCAGATATCGTTTTTGACTTGTATGGTTCCAGCTTCCATGCAGATATGCTTCAGTGAAAAGCGTCCATTCGCCCTCTACCCATCCCTGCTCTTCATCACCAACCTTAATGCCACATCCAGGAAGGGAATCGGGAATAATCAAGCCAAGGTGGCCTCTGACTATTCCATTTGTATCTCCGTAATGGGGCTTGATGACAGTATGAGGTGATAAAATACTTATTACTGCAAATGTACAATTAGGTATCTGATCAATGAGTGAAGATAAAAAAGGAAATTTCTTTCTGTTTTTATGATGTCTGATAGTAAAGTTCTCAAGAAAAATATTACTCCAATTTATTCCTTCAAACTGAGGGGCGACATATGGGTTAGAATTAAGTCCCATGATCTCTCCGTTTTGCTTTTCGAAATTCAGTATTTCATCCCTGATCCCTTTCCAGTTAGACCGCAATATCTCTAATTCAGGAAAGTGTTCAGGTGAAAAAAAACGGGGAAGATTGCCTTCATATCTTTGATCGCGGATAAGAGCAACCAACTCCTCTTTTTGAGGCATGGCTATTGGATCGGCAGACATATCTTATTTTTGATGGTGAGCAACCAAAATTAGGAAAAAAGCAATATAATTTCTTGCCAATATCCCGAGGCAGATTAAATCAGGGACATTCTTAATTATACAAGCAGGTTGATGACAAATATATATACTAACTTATCAAATAGTGTTATGGTAAACGGAAACGATTTTGCAAGGGTAGATAGACATACCACAAGGACTTCAAAAATAAATGTACTGTTTGGATAATAGGAAGAGGCAGTTTCTTTAACGCAGGCATTTTGGCGTAAAAGAATTTTAAAGAAAGGGCCCCAAGTACATTGGCGCATACCAGATGTTTCTGATCTGCATATTCATTTCTCACGATATCAAAGACAATGATAAACCTTCGTTTGTCACTATCGTTCCATACAGTATGATAGTGAGCATCGCTAAACATTACCACCTTGCCTTCTTCCCACCCGCGCTCTTCATTCCCGACTTTTATTCCGCAGACAGGGTAAGGTGCAGGAATTTTCAGACCTAAATGACACCTTATGATCGTGTTGGTTTCTCCATTGTGTGGCAAGACCCGTGAATGTGGCTCTAAAACGGTGATCCCTCCAAATGTCATATTGGGAATAGCTTTCAACAAAGCATGGGTCTTGGGAAATCGATCACAGGTTTCATGATTTTGCCATCCAAAGTTATAGAAATATAAATTTTTCCAGGCATTGGGAGAGGAGAGATATGGAGGATTGAAATTCTTCACTTTCATTTCTTCAACTCCTGAGAGCAGGGGCATTAATTCCTCCATAATAATGTGAGAGTTGGACTCAAGCTCTTTGATGGCTGGGTATTCCTCCGTATTGTAAAAGTAGTCATGATTTCCGATATACGTTTCCTCTTTGAGAAAGTATTCTGCTGGTTCTATTTTTACTGTTGCCTGATTCATGATCTTAGATGAGAGATTCGATAGTTGATTTTTCGGTTTGCTTGATTTTTATTTTTGATCGTTTGATCAATTCTCCCAAAGCCATTTCTGCCCGTGATTCATAGTTGCGGGTCAATAAATTTTGCATGGTTTTTAAGATACGAGTAGGATGGAAAATAAAATTGGAGATATAAAAAATGGCCAAATAGCTTATGAGGTAAAACCTTAGTGTATACGTATTGATCTCGTTATTATAAAATGAATTTTTGAAAAATGTATCTACATAAATGATTTGATAAAAGAATTCATCATCATTCATGTCTATTTTACCCTCCTTGCTTAATGTATTAAAAAGCTCGCTTCCCGGATAAGGAGAAAATATAGATGGGGCCATATCATTCGCTCCGTACCAGCTTGCTTTGACCAAAAACCACATGGTTTTCCATATGTTTCTATGCTTTTCGCTGGGGAATCCAATGATCATGTTTATTTTAATATTCATGTGCTCCTTGCTAGAAAAGCCTATGGAGTCAAGCATCTTCGACAAAGACACTTTTTTCTTTATTAGTCGCAGTGTTTCCTCTGAGCCGCTTTCGGGAGCATAAGTGATGTTTCTGCAGCCTGACCGATATAAGTAGTAGGCTACTTCCTGATCAATGACTTCGGATCTTGTTCCTGCCGGTATCTGCCAGGTGATGTTGAGTTCTCTATCAATCACCTCTTTTGCAAAATCAATGATCCACTTTTTCTGGATGATGGCAGTGAGGTCATAAAAATCAAAATTGGTGACTTTGAATTTATTTCTAAAAAAAACTATTTCATTGACCACATCCTGTGGGCTGCGCATGAAGTACCGTGTACCCCACATTTGCGGACTACTGCAAAAAGTACATTCGTATGGACAGCCTCTGGTAGCCATGAGCGGCAGTGAATATACGTTTCTGTCGACTCCATAGATGATGCCGTGTTGTTTGTATTTTTCCAGTGGAAACAGCTCCCATGCTGGCCAGGCTATATCTTCTACTTCCCTTATTCTCTTTTTTGTTGGGGTCCTGGTGGGAGTATCATCTTCATTTCGGTATACAATCCCCGGAATCTGCGAAAGATCCCCTCTTGATTCTACAGCTTTTACAACTTCTACTACGGTTTCTTCTCCTTCTCCGCAGATACAAATCTCTAAACTCCTGGTTTGCTCAATACACATCTCCGGAGCAGCAGAGAGATGTTCGCCTCCTGCCAATATCCTAGCAGCAGGAAAACGCCTGCCCAAATAGTCAATTAATATACGATTATGAAGCCAGTTGCCGCTAAACATTAAGCTCAGACCTATCACCTCCGTATCTGGTTCTATGAGATCTGCAATCTCTGTTTCTGACAAACCATTTAGTACGATGTCATTTTTAAATGCAATATACTGATCGGGTGCTTCAGCGAGAGAATCAATGATCTGAATCAGATGTCCTTCTCTTTTTAGTGCGCCGGCTATGAATGCCAAACCCAATGAAGGTGATGGCTTCATTGTAGCACTCATCGGTTTCATTAATCGTGAAGGATTAATCAAGCAAATCTTCATCGTATATTTTGTAATTATTACGAAGGTAAAGAAAGATTTCCTATTTCAATGGCATTGAGGCTACTTAATAAGTATAAAGCCATGATGAGCAATTGCAGAGTAAATCACCTCTTCAGACAATTGTCTTTATCATCACTAAATCAGATATTATATCAAACTCCATTTTACTTTCCTTTGGATAGGCAACAATACTCTCCATAAGACGGAAAAACTAAAGCACATAAAATTTGCAATGGACTCAGGAAGATGCCTGAACAAAGAAATTCTTTTGTACAAAAATATATAGGTCTGGCTACCCAATGTTTTTGAGCATATCTCAGCCTGTTTGTCTTTTAGTAGCTCCGGAACAAAATCAATAAGGAGAAGATATCGTTTTTTAGCTGATTTACTCCAAACATGGTGCCGGTTCACTATCGTGAAAAATAACAATTCGCCTTCCTTCCAACCTTGTTCTTCGTCCCCCACCCGCATTCCGACTGTCGGATAGGCATCAGGTACTATCAATCCAAGATGTGCCCGGATTACCCCATTGGTATCTCCATAGTGTGGCTTGATCTCTGTAAAAGGATGCAGAATGCTGATCGTAACGGTAGTGCAACTGGGTATCTGATCGGTCAATTTGGTCAGCAAAGGAAACTTCTTTCTGTTTTTGTGAAAAAACACGCCATAACTCACCAAATTGACAGTGCTCCATGTCCCTCTTGTATCTGCCGGGGAATAGGAATCAATACCTTCGATTTCTCCTTTTTCTTTTTCATAGGCAATGATCTCATCTCTCAGTGCCTCCCAATTTTCTTTAAGGATATCAAGCTCATGAAACATCTCTGACGGATAAAAATTCGGCAAATTCCCATGATATTCCTCTTTAGGTGGTCTTAAATAAACCAATTCCTCTCCCTTGGGCCAAGTAAATTTTTGATCAGTCATATTCAGATAATTAGAAGTTAAAGAATTAGTATAAATAGCGGGTCTAAATAATGTTTAAATATAAAAATCCATTAGGGCTTTTTAATTAAAAATTTGAAATGATTTAAAGGGGGTGTCTGATAAAACTTTCATTTGACAGATCGACAATCATATTGTTGTGCAGAATAACATGTTCTCTCAAAGCTTTTAAGGAGTATAAATATTTCTTAAATTACCCCAATGACATGCAATGGTAATTTTAATAGCTTTGCAATAAGTGGCACACAAATCTCAAAATAGCAAACCCTCTAAGATCATCAGATCCGGCAGAAGCACTATCAGTGAATATCTTCATGAAATATGGAAGTATAAAAACCTCATATCGATATTTGCCTTTCAGGAGTTTAAGGTGCAATATATACAAACCAGGTTCAGCTTTTTTTGGGTGGTGCTGAAACCCTTAATGGTGCTTGCCTTATTTACTTTCATTTTTGATCGGTTGATGCATATCCCTGATCTGATCTATCCATATACTCTGTTTGCTTTTTCAGGCCTTATCATCTGGAATAATTTCAGCTATATGGTCAATAATGCAGGTAATGTAATTATCGCAAATCAGCAACTGGTCAAAAAAATATACTTCCCCAGAATAATCCTTGTCTTCTCAAAAATACTGGTCGGATTGGTAGAAGTATTTGTCTCCTTAATGTTACTTCTATTATTGATTGCTTTTTTACACTATCCCCTGCATTGGCAGATCCTTTTTCTCCCTGTTTTTATATTTATCGGGCTTATATCCGGAACAGCAATTGCTGTTTGGCTCAACGCCCTGACTATTCGCTATAGAGATCTCAATCATTTTGTGCCTACATTGGTCGGGTTTATGATCTGGCTGACACCAGTTTTTTATCCAGTATACCTGATCCCCAAAAACTATTCTTTTGTCCTGTATTTCAATCCAATAGCAGGAGTGATACAGGGATGCCGGTGGGCAATATTAGGAGATGCTTTTCCAAGTTTGTTTTTTCTGCCATCAATTATTTTTTCCATTTTCTTTCTCTTATCCGGTATTGTGATTTTTATCATTGCCGAAGCAGATCTGGCAGATTATATTTAATCCTTGCTTTTGATTAATTTTATAAAAAATCAATTTATGAGACCAGTAATGCGAGATGAGGCTCTTGAAAAGCAATTTCAGGAAGAAGGATATGTTGAGATTCCATTCATCTCACCTAAGGAAGTAGAAGATCTGAAACGAAATTTTTTTGAATTGATAACTCAAAGCGGGGGCAATCTAGGCCCCGCTGACAACGGAATGCCGGGCTGTGAAATATCCTATGATTTCACTTTCATTGACAAAAACATAGCCTACAAACAGGCGGTATTTGATGTGATCACGGAGTATTTCAAGCCTCATGTACAAAAATGGCTGGCTGATTACCGTCCTATCATAGCCAATTATATCAGAAAGAAAACCGACACAGGCGAGGTACCGCTGCATCAGAATTGGGCCTTTGTAGATGAGTGGAAGTATACATCTGTTTCTATATGGTGCCCTTTGGTAGATAGTTCAAAAGCCAATGGTACACTGGAGGTAGTCCCTCGCAGCCACAAACGGTTTGGAGAATTTCGTGGACCTATGGTATCTTGGGAGCTAGAGGGAATTAAAAATGAGATCATCAATAATTATCTGATACCATTAAATGTAAAAGCAGGCAATGCGATCATATTGGACGATAGTATCGTTCATTATTCCGCACTCAATCAAACCGATGAACTAAGGCTAGCTATACAATTGATCTTAGTGCCTGAAGAAGCACCTTCTATTCATTATCATATGAATACGAAAGAAAGTATGAGCAAAATAGAAGTGCTGGAGGTAGATACAGACTTTTATATGCAGTTTAATCCATGGAAGGATGCCAAGGAAGCTAAAAGAATTCGTTCGTTTGATTATACCCCCAGTCAGCTCACCGTCGATCAATTTTTGCAAAAGATGGCAAGAAAGAGGATCGATGAGAAATCTGCAAATAATCTGTTAGAAAAAGTAAAGGCCATTTTCACTAATTAATCCTACGACAATGAGTGCTGTAATATTCAGGGATAAGGAAATCCAGGAGCGATTTGATCGCGATGGATATGTAGTTATTGACTTCATCAGCCCTGAGCAGGCGGAGGCAGTGGCAAAAAAGTTTTATGAGGTTTATACCGATATACCAAAAGGTTTTTACTCCGTGGCATTCAATCCGGATAGCGATCTCAAAGGGGATATCTACTCACACACCGAGCAGATAGTTCATCAGGCGATAGCTGATACCTTTCAGGACATTAAAAAGCTGGGCAGTACTTTTTTGTGCAAATCTCCGGGCGAAGCGGGCAGAATGGGGGTACATCAGGACTGGACCGTAGTAGATGAATCTAAATACTATTCGGCTACTATCTGGATACCTACCGTAGATACTACTGCGGAAAATGGCGCCATAATGGTCATACCGGGCAGTCACCGTTTCTTTGACACATACCGTAGCAATAATATAGGAGTATCTTATCAGAATGATATGGACCTGCTATGGGACAATATGATCACCCTGCCCATGAAAGCAGGACAGGCATTCGTACTCAACCATGCCGTACTTCACGCTTCAGCACTCAATACTACATCAAAGGAGCGCCTGGTCATAGCATATGGACTTATCCCAAAAGATGCCAGCCTGATGTATTATCACAAAGAAGCAAATGACAAAAACCATTTGGTGGAGAAATTTGACATGCCCGATGATTTCTTTCAGAGGTATTATAATATGGGCCAGCGGCCTCTTTTTGGCACAGTAGTAGATAAATTTGAATATATTGTACCTACATTAAGCACACTTCAAATACAACATATTTTGCATCAGGAAACCAGAAACAGAAAAATGCTTCCATTATTCAGGGACGAAAAGACCCAGGAGGATTTTAAACGGGATGGCTATGTCAAGATCCCGGCTCTGGATCCTGCCGATGTGAAGCAATTATTGGAGTATTATGAGGAAGTGAAATTTAAAGACGAGGCTGGATTTGGGTTTCATATCAGCATGGATCAGCAGGACAAAGGCCTCGTCAAAAACATTTTGGATAAACTATTTGCAGTAGCTCTTCCGAAGTTGCAGCCCCATTTTGCAGGAGCAAAAGCCTTTGTAGGCAGTTTTGTTATTAAAGAGCCCAATCCCACTGGTATAGTGCCGGTGCATCAGGATTGGTCGTTTGTGGAAGATGAAGAATCGCATTGTTCCGTCACCTGCTGGATACCTCTGGTAGATGTGACTATGGAAAACGGTGCTATGGGTGTCATCAAAGGCAGTCATAATTATTTCAAAAATTTCCGCCCCTCCCCGTCTCCGCAATCTCCGTCTCCCATAGCAGAGCATATGTTTGCTATATTCCCGTATCTGCAACTGATAGAAATGAAAGCGGGTGAGGCTTTGATCTTTGACAATCGAACTTTTCATGGTTCTCCCCCCAATACGACCGATAAACCAAGAATTGCTTTTGGTATAGGATTTACTCAGCAGGAGGCGAAACTGGTACACTATTATCTCAAACCTGATGGCAAAAAAGATATAGTCTTAAAATATAAAATAGACCCGGGGTTCTTTTTGAAATATGAAAATCAACGCCTGTCTAAAATGTATGATAAAAAGCAGCTGATAGAAGGATATGAGAATGAAGGAGAGTTGCCTTATATTTTGCCTAAGTTTACTGGAGATGAACTGATAGAGCTAATAAAAAGTACCGGCAATGAATTTAATGTGCCGATGTGTGAAAAACTCGCCAAGCTTTTTAATTATAATATGAATGGCACTCCGAAAGATACAGCACCTGAAGCAGAGGCACCGACAGTTTCAGAAACACAACCTGCTGCAGAGCCGAAGCCATGGGTAGACGAAAGAGGCTTTTTAGAAAAGTATACTCCTCTGAACATAGTTCGTGAGGTGAGGAAGAGATTATTCGAGAATAGCACAGTTTAAAAGGAATAAGAATTATAGCAATATGTATGAATTTCCTAAAATGACAAAAGTTTTTCGTGATATTGCCCATCAGGAGCAGTTTGAGCGAGACGGCTATATCATATTGCCATTCTATAATGCAGAAGAGATATCGGCACTGCTTTCACTATATGATACGATTCAGCCTAAGGTTAGTGAAGGATTCTTCCCCAGCACTTTCTCTCAGGACAAAAACTACAGAACGCAGGCCGATACACAAATACGGGCAGTATGCAGCAGATCCGTAGAGAAATACCTGCAGGACATCAAGGTCATTTGTGGCAGTTTCATAGTCAAGCAGTCTATGCCTGAGAGTGCAATGTGTGTGCATCAGGACATGACACTGGTCGACGAATCAAAATATACAGGTATTAATATCTGGGTCCCGCTTCTCGACCTGAATGATGAGAATGGTACACTGCAGGTCTTGCCGGGTAGCCATAGGATCTACCCGTCATACAGAGGCTCGTCTATCTGCGGGATCTATGAAGAGTGCAATGATGAGATCAAAAAGTATTTGATAAAAGTCTATCCTAAAGCAGGCGAGGCAGTAATATTTGATCAGAGTATTATTCATTACTCTGAGGCAAACCGATCGGGCAGACCGAGAATAGTGACCAATACTTATTTTACTCATAAGGATGCTACGTTTCAGACCTGCTATTGGGAAAAAGACTATGGCAGCAAGGTCGAGATCTTTGAGCAGGATGATAAATTCATGACAAATTTCGATCAGTTTGGCCAGAATATCTCTGATCGCCCTAAGATAGGAAAGAGCCTAGGCCTGGTGGATTATGATTTTCCAAAGATCGATGCCGCTCTGCTCGAAAAGAAATATGGGTCACTCAAACCGAAAGGCGTCAAAAAATTTTTACAATTCTTCGGGATCAACTAGCTATATGGCTCCTTCTATTTTTAAAGACCCTGTCCAACAGGCCAAATTTGATAAACAAGGGTTTCTTGTAGCAAAGTTTTTGGACGAAACAGAAGTGACTCAGCTCAATGATCTTTTTGACGAGATACATCCGGTACTGCCCGATGACAGGGGCTTTGTATCAGATAGTTATTCAAATGATTTTGACTTCAAAAAAAATGCCAGCGATAGGATAGTGGCTATACTGACTAAACATTTCGAACGATTGTTTATAAACTATCAGACGTTTGGGGCTTCCTTTCTCTATAAAATGCCATCGAAGAATAATGAACTTGGTGTACATCAGGATTGGACTATCGTAGATGAGGAAAAATTTGTAGCGCTAAATTGCTGGATACCCCTGATAGATGTAAATAAAGAAAATGGCGCGCTGCATGTATTGCCGGGCAGCCATTACTCAAAGATCGCCTCTTTGCGGTCTCCTACTATTCCCTTTTTTTTTACCGGCAGCGAAAAGGATGTTATAGATAGCTGTATACCGGTCTATGTCAAGGCTGGAGAGGCTATCATCTTAAATCAGAGCGTCATTCATTATTCCACCCCGAATCATTCAGTTCGGATTCGCAAAGCTATTACCGCTGGAGTGAAAACCAAAGAGGCTCCAATGATCTTTCATTATAAGTCACCGGAGGGACAACTTGAAAAATTTGAGATGCCTGAAGATTTCTTATTGCGATTTGAAAATTTCGCGACCAGTATTTTCGAAAAACCGGTATTGGGTAAACTTTTCGCAACAGAAAAATTTGAAAACCCTATTATAGAAAAAGAAAAGCTTACAAAAAAATTGGAAAAGCTGAAGGAAAATGCGGGATTCGGACCTGAGCTATCCTTCATGGGCAGGATCCGAGCTGTACTGAATAAAGCTTCTTAAAATAATCCGAAGTAGAGCTGATAGACTCATACCGGAAATAAATTTAAATATAATCCTGGCGCTTACTTTTCTGCGAGGTCATCATGAAACTCGATAGCTTTCTGAAATTATCCAGATACTCCCAGGGATGTTCGATCATCTTTTGAGCACTCTTAACTATGTATTTCTTTCGATAGTAAAACCTTCTGTAAAATTCCTTTTCCTTCTCGCCGTTTTTGACTTTAATGGACGGGTCCTTCCACTCATTCTTATATGGGAAAAGCGAGAAATCAACCTGCTCCTTGAATTTTTCATATAGCTCGGTACCGGGGTATGGTATTAGTTCGCCGGCAATGATGTAATCAAAATCAGCTTGGATCGCAAAATTGACACTGGCATTAAAGTCCTCCTGCTCCTCGCCCGGAGTACCCACCAGAAAGAAACCTAAGGTTTCAATACCGTATTTTTTGCAAGTATGCAATGTAGTGATGGCCTGACCGAGGTCAGTATCTTTATTTAAATAATGCAGCACTTTAGCGCTTCCGCTTTCCACACCAAAATAAATACGCTTGCATCCTGCTTTTTTCATCCATGGGATCATTTCTTCGCGCAGCGTATCTATCCGGCTCAGACAGGTCCATTCGATCCCGATCTTCAGATCTATCAGCTTTTGACAGATCTCTATGACACGCTTGGTATGTACGGTGAAAGTATCATCAATGAATCGCAATGACCGTATGCCGAATTTTTCCTTCATAAAGAGGATCTCATCTATGATCTGGTCGGTGGTCCGATATGTGAGTCTTTTGCCAAAACTTCTAACACAGTAATTGCAGCTGTATGGACAGCCACGCGCACTCTGAATGAGCCCGAATGGGGGTTTGAGAAATGGCTCAAAATATTCTTCGGGGTTAAGGAGTTCATATGCCGGCATTGGCAGAAGCTCAGGATGTGTGATACGTTCATCACCTTTTTGGACGACGATATTCCCTTGCACTTTATATGCGATCCCGCTCACTCCTGCGAGGTCTTTGTTTTCGAGCAGGGTCGCTATCAGGGATTCAAATATATTGTCCGGTTCTCCGAGTATGATGATGTCAATACTTGTTTTTTTGAGTATTTCCTCCGGAAATATGCTGGCATAATGTCCGAATAATATGACCGTGGACTGAGGGATGGTTTGCTTTATTTCTTCCAGGACATTCATGTCTTCTTCAAAACATTCGAAGCCATGAATGGCCACTATGATGTCAGGTTTCAGCGAAACGAGTTTATCAATGGTAGCCCGGGTGTTTAACTGGCTGGCTATAGAGTCGATCAGAAATGTTTTGCATTTGTCAAAAGACCTCAAGACCCCTCCCAATGCAATCAACTCCTGAGGCGGCAAAAGTATATTGGCCGCATTATAACTGCACATGAATCGACGCTGTATACGTGTATCATGGGGGGGATTAAGAAAGACTACATTCATGAGACTGTCACTTCAGTGCAAAATAATCGTGAATGTAGCTAAGAATAAGTAAATTTTTTAATCAAAGTAGATAGAACACATTGTTACTTTTATGCTTGCAATAAAAACTATATTATAAAGTTACCGACAAAATTTAGCACACCGGTATTGCCCGGTGTATTGTTTTGAGAGGACTCAATTTTGTATGTTTGTTTTTTGTTTATTTCATTGACCACCTGATTTATATCATAAGATCTTACTATATTCATGGTTCAATTATGGACACTGGTCTGAGAATGTTTAATATCAAGGCAGAATGGCTAAAGTAACTTTTGCAGCATTAGGCACCGAACAGCTAGGCATAAGTATGCTCTCTGCCATCGCAAAATCGAGGGGTCATTCAGTGGGTCTGGCCTTTTCGGCTTCGCTTTTCCATGACCGGTTCAATCTCGAAATGCCAAGTATCTCCTCGTTTTTTGATGATACCAATGAGGTGATGAAGTCTATCGAAAAGCAGCAACCGGACCTGTTGGCTTTTTCACCGCTTACATCTACCTATCAGTGGGCACTTGATATAGCATCCCGGGCCAAAGAGATCAACCCCAATGTAAAGACAGTTTTCGGGGGAGTACATGCTTCAGCAGTACCCCACTTGCTTTTGAAGCGCCCGGTTATCGACTATGTAGTAGTGGGCGAGGGTGATGTGGCTTTCCCGCAGATCATAGAGTCTATAAATGACCCCAATTACAATAAGCCGATACCTAACACAAAATATAAAACCAAAGATGGATTGATAATCCAGGGAATACAAGCCGGTTTTATTCAGGATCTCGACTCTTTGCCTTTCTATGATAAGCCGCTGTGGGAGGAGAATGTCCGACTGGGTGATCTATATCTGACCATGGCCTCACGCGGATGCCCATATCGCTGCTCTTTTTGTTTTAATAACTTTTTCGCAAAACTGCCTGAAGAAAAATCGGGAAAATATGTTCGCCTGAGAAGCCCGGAACACATGATCGCAGAGCTTAAGATCGCTCAGAAAAGGTATAACATCAAAGTGGTGGATTTTCAGGATGATGTTTTTACGACCAGCAAAAAATGGCTGCAGGATTTTCTCTATCTCTACAAGAAGGAAATAAACAAGCCTTATCAAATATTGACACATCCACGCTATATGGATGACGATATAGCAAAATGGCTTAGCAATTCCGGCTGTGAATGGGTGCAGATGGGGGTGCAGTCAATGGACGAGAATTTTAAAAAAGGAAACCTGCTTAGATATGAGCGCAGTGAGGATGTGAGCGCAGCCATTGATGCTATGAACAAGTATAAAATGAATGTGAAGGTCGACCATATGTTTGGTCTGCCTGACGAACCGATAAGCGCTCAGGAAAATGCCAGAGCCCTGTATGCAAATCACGGCACAAAACGAATTCAGACCTTCTGGACCTGCTTTCTGCCGGGTACAGAAATGATGAATGATGCGATAGCAAAAAAGAGGATCACTGAAGAGCAGGAGCGAAAGATCAACGAGGGAGAAGATTTCTTCTTTTTCAGAAATACAGAGAATATCAAAGATGATAAGCTCATGCGCCTTTATCAATCTTATGAGGTGATATTCAGGATCATGCCTGTTTTGCCCGACTCGATCAAAAAGAAAATACGTCCCGAGCATATCCAAAGGATACCTGGATTTTTGGTTCGTCCATTAGCCATGTTCTGTGATCTTATCACAGGTTTTATGATGCAAAACCCGGAATTTAAAACATACGCTTTTCATAATTTCTTTCATCTAAAGAAATTTTTTCTGCGCAAGATAGGCATCACCAATGTCGTAGCGACCAAGGTCGTCACCCCGGTTGAATTTGGCCACTATCAATCCCCTCCGGATACTGTCCAGTCTAAGGTTGCTTGAAATGCCATTCGAAATTTGGGGGAATTTTGACTCATGGGGTGGCCAATTATTTACTAACTTTGTTAAATGACTAGATTGGATATTTTTTTCTAATTGATTATCTTAGATACCATATTATGAATATTGTCCTTATACGTCCTCCTAGGTTTTTAGATAAAGACGCTATAAATATTACTAATACACCTGCCTTAGGTTTGGCTTTTATTGCAGGAGCATTGAAGCAGGCTGGGCACAATGTGTCGGTTATTGATGCTATCGGCGAAAGCCCAAAAGAATTTAATCCAATCAGTTTTGAGCTGAACGTTAAGGCAAACCTGCCTGCCAATAGAATATTTACTAATGGATTGAGCGCCGCAGGAATAGCTGACAGAATTCCTAATTCAGTTGATGTGATTGGCATTTCTGCCATGTTCTCCAATAATTGGTTATTTGATCGCTATTTAATTGATTTTTTGGGTGAGCGTTTTCAGCAGGCAGTGATCGTAGCTGGAGGCGAAAGTATTACAGCTATGGCAGAAATGGCCATAGATCAAACAATACATCTGGATGCCTGTATATTGGGCGAAGGAGAGGAAACCATTGTAGAACTAATATCTGCAATAGAAAAAAAAGAAAGATTTGACCAAGTGAATGGTCTCGCGTTTCGCGATCCGGAAACCGGAAAAGCTGTTTTCACCAGTCGGCGTACTAGAATGAAAAACATGGAGGAAATTGCCATGCCGGCCTGGGAGTATTTCCCTATGGATAATTATGAAAAATATGACATCAAATGGGGGGTGACCAAGCAAAGGTCTATTCCGATAATGGCTACCCGAGGCTGTCCTTATTCTTGCACTTTTTGCAGTAGCCCTCAAATGTGGGGTACCCGATATTATATGCGTGATCCGGAGAGTGTGGTGAATGAGATGGAATACATGAAGGCCAAATATGGGGCCACTAATTTTGATTTTTATGATCTTACTGCCATCATAAAGAAAACCTGGATAATTGCATTTACCAATGAAATAATAAAAAGAAAATTAGACATAACCTGGCAGTTGCCGGTCGGAACGCGATCTGAAGTGATCGATTCGGAAGTAACGCATAATTTATATTTATCAGGATGCCGACACATAGTTTATGCTCCCGAATCAGGATCACCTAAAATGCTTAAACTGATCAAAAAGAAGGTTAAGATCTCAAACATGCTTCAGTCCATGAGAAGTTCTCACGAAGAAAAAATGTTTGTATACATAAATATGATCATGGCCATGCCGGACGAAACACATGCAGATGTATGGCGCACTATTTGGTTCCTGATCCAATGCAGTTGGGTTGGGGTGAATGATATCAGTCCGTCAGTATTCCAGCCATATCCTGGCAGCGCATTATTCGATAGATTAGTTAAAGAAAAGAAGATTGATCTTTCTACTGATGATTTCTTTTTTGAACTGATCTTTATAGACTCTTTTGGCAAGAATAAATATTATAATGACCTGATTTCTACCGGCTGGTATAATTTTTACGAGTTGTTTTCCGTAGTTGTCTTTTTTGGTACTAATTATTTATTTAGGCCCTTACGTTTCTTCAAGACATTGCGGAACCTTATCACACGCAATTATGAAAACAGGGCCGAAAGAAGTTTAGTAGAATATCTGAATCAAAAATCAGAAAAGCTAAGTTTTAAATCAAAAAGGCTGGAGCCTCAGGTATGATTAGTTGATGATCTCAACAAACTCATGATTTAACACGAGGAATTTTCATCATACATGAGCATAATTCTATGTAAGAGTTGATATTGCTTTTCTTATTTATTTGCTAACTTTGAGAAACTGAGTTTATAATAAGAGTTGTGTAATACGCTGATATAAAAATGACATCATGAATGTTTGTTTAATCCGTCCATCACGGTGCAGAGATAAAGAAGAATCGGTTGTAATCAATAACACTCCTGCTCTGGGCCTCGCATTTATTGCTGGGGCATTAAAACAAGCTGGACACACTGTATCTGTAATCGACGCGATAGGTGAAAGCCCAATGGCTTACCATCCAATAGGTGATATACACCTAGACATTAAAGTTCAATTGCCGCTCAACAGGTTATATGTTAATGGACTAAGCGCTATTGAAATAGCAAATAAAATTCCTGTCGACGTGCAGATCATTGGCATTTCTGCAATGTTTTCGAACAATTGGCTTTTTGATCGCTACCTGATTGATTTTTTAGGTGAGCGGTTTCCGCAGGCATTGATAGTTGCTGGCGGTGAGAGTATTACAGCCATGGCAGAATTAGGCCTGAAGCAAACTAAACACCTTGATGTTTGTGTGCTTGGCGAAGGAGAAGAAACGATAGTTGACCTATTGGCGGCAATCGAAAAGCATGGAGATTTTAAGGATATAGACGGAATTGCCTACCGAGATAGTGAAAGCGGTAAGGCAGTTGTAACAAAACGACGTACGAGGGTGAAAAATATGGATGACATGCCATTGCCCGCTTGGGAATATTTCCCGATGGAAAATTACCATAAATATGAAGTACGATGGGGCAATACTAACCAAAAATCAATCCCGCTACTGGCCACAAGGGGGTGCCCTTATTCATGCACTTTCTGCTCAAGCCCTCAGATGTGGGGCACCCGTTATTATATGCGGAATCCTATTCACATTATCAATGAGATGGAATACATGATGCAGACATACGGCATCACGAGTTTTGATTTTTACGATCTTACAGCCATTCTTAAAAAAGAATGGATAATGACCTTTACTCGAGAGATCATAAATAGAAAGTTGAATGTTATCTGGGAATTGCCTGTGGGAACTAGATCGGAAGTGATTGATTCGGAAGTAGCACGCAATCTCTACCTGTCAGGCTGCCGTCAGGTGACCTATGCACCCGAAACGGGTTCGCCTTCATTGCTCAAATTGATCCGTAAAAAAGTGAAGGTGCCTAACATGCTCAAGTCGATGCGAAGCTCTCATAAAGAAAAAATATATATAAACCTGAACATGATCATCGGACTGCCGGGCGAAACACATGCAGAT
Source organism: uncultured Bacteroidota bacterium (assembly GCA_903917755.1). Lineage (GTDB taxonomy): Bacteria > Bacteroidota > Bacteroidia > Chitinophagales > LD1 > UBA1941. The sequence continues at coordinate 561 of CAIXBT010000167.1, read as the reverse complement.
GTATGGCGAACGATATGGTTCCTGATACAGTGCAGCTGGGCTGGTGTAAATGATATCACGCAATCGCGCTTCCATCCCTATCCCGGCAGTGTATTATTTGACAAACTGGTAGATGAAAAGAGGATCGATTTATCGAATGACGATTTCTTTCTGGAATTGGTATTCCTCCATTCAGACGGGAAGGGTAAATATTATACCGACCTGATTTCAGAACCTTGGTATAAGCTCTATGAACTCCTAACTAATTTGACCTTTCTAAGCTCGAACTATCTCTTTCGGCCCATTCGCTTTGGGAGGATGGTGCGCAGTATCCTATCAAACAGATACGAAAACCGTGTGGAAAGAAAGCTTGTAGAGTATTTTAAACAAAAAAAGCCGCAAAGAACAGAAGTGATCAATCCAGAGGCTGGTATATAACCGTACAAGATTTGCCTAGGGTACACTAAATAAACTTTATGATTTTTTGGTTCATCGTAATAATGCATACCTGGAAAATAGAAATATTTTAATTTAGAGATATGGGAATGCAAAGTTTATTATACCATGGATTTGGTATAAAGG
>CAIXBT010000166.1 GCA_903917755.1 uncultured Bacteroidota bacterium | reverse complement strand
AAGCGGCTGTTGATCCCCCTTTACCAAAGGGGGCCGGGGGATTTGTATTTTTATTCCACCGTGGAGGCGGAGAGACACAGAGAATATATGGCTCGCAAAAACGCAAAGAATACATAAATACCACATAGAAACATAGGAAACATAGAATGATGTATTGGCTGTTGATCCCCCTTGCTCAAAGGGGGCAGGGGGATTTGTATTTGAAATCACGGCGGCGAGACGTTCAGGCATTATCCTTGCCGAAGGCCCATTGTAAATTATCAGATACAGATTACCACGAAATCTCTACGCTATTGATTTTTTAGGGGAGAGATTTCTCGTAATGACGTGGGCGGCGGGGATAAACAGCCATACTCATCGTTTTTTCCATTTTATCACCATGATGTCGTCGTTGGCGAAGGCATAGTTTATATCGTTTACGATGATCCCGTCAAATGGGATGTGGAGGTCGCGCGCGTCTTTCAGATAGGTTTGCAGACTGGCATTGAGCGAGCCCCAGCTAAACTTATCGCTGATGACGCGGACCACCTTGTAGGGCTTGGTGGGGCGTGCCGAGAGAAAGATAGGCGTGCTGTAAACCGCAGAATCGGCGCGGCCATCGGCAGGAGAGAAGCGCACTACATAGAAACTGTCCGTACCGAAATTCAGATTGTCGATCAGTATGCCGATATCGCCTTTGGCTTTTTTTTTAGCGGCATGCACATATCTCTCGAAGGCCTGACTGCTATAGTTCACGAACGAACTGCGGGTCATAAGGCGCTCTATGGTGTAGTGGTGCAGCGGCTTGCAGTGGTAGAACACCGGTACGCCGCTATATGTGCGCACGATGGCCGTATCGGTCCTGAGTACGGGTGGCAGCTTGACGACCTTGGCTATGGCAGAGTCGGTCCGTCCTGTCTGGCAGTGGGCCACACTGCACAGCAGCAGAAGCATATGAACAAAAATATATTTGATATTCATCTAAAGATAAAACTGCCTGATCGGCGACTTATTGCATAAAAATAAAAAAATATCAGGCAAAAGATATGACGCGCAGGCCACATTTCAATGACAGTATTTTCTCAGCATATCATCAGCGCCTTTGCTGCCCAGATCGTGTGCTCGCTTGAAGTCAGCACAGGCCTCATCCATACGGTTCAGATAGACCTTTGCGATAGCGCGGTTGAAGAACGCCAGGTCATTGTTCGGCGCATATTTGATCGATAGGTCATAGTCTGCTATCGCGCCGGTATTATCCTCCTTTTTGCTCTTCGAAAAACCCCTGAGGTAATAGGCCTTGGCCATATAGTCAGGATGCAGCACGATGGTCCTGCCGAAATCTGCGATAGCGCTGTCGTAGTCAAGCAGGGCCATGCGCGCCGAACCTCTGAGGTAGTATGGCAGCGCCTGTGCGGGTGCCAGCTCGATGGCCTTGCTATAGTCTTCTATCGCGTCCACATCGCTGTGCAGCAGAGCCTTTTCGACACCTCTGCGGCAGTAGCTGTTGGCATTGTCGGGTGCGAGTGTGATAGCATGGCTGTAGTCTTCTATCGCAGCTTTGGCATCATTCACATCCACTTCGGCATTAGCACGGTTGAAGTAAAATATCTCGCGGCCCGGGTCACGCCTGATAGCAGTGCCATAGTCAGCTATGGCTGCACTCAGGTTCTGCTGCTCATATTCGAGATCAGCCCTGTTGAAATAATACGAAGCCACCGTGCTGTCGGCCGCTATAGCCTTGTTGAAGTCAGCCATAGCGCCGCGTCTGTCATGCATCATATATTTCAGAAAGCCGCGATCGTTATATGCGAGTGCATTGTGCGGATCGAGCGCTATGCATCGGCTGTAGTCGGCCAGCGCAGCCACTGTGTCGTGCAGATGATATCTGGCCAGCCCGCGTGCCTTGTATGCGAGGGCATTCATGGGGTTCATGTCGATGGCCTTGTTGCAGTCGGTCAATGCTGCATTGTAATCCTTCACTTCGATCTTCATGGCAGCGCGTTCGCGGTAGAGGTCCGCAGTGCCTGTATCTTTGGCCAGAGCTATGTCGTAGTCAGCTATCGCACCCTTGGCATCATTGAGCATGAAGCGGCAGCGAGCATGATAGACATAAGCATCTTTATTGCAATTCTCATGCATGTGACGGTTGCTATCACGCATGGCATCGAGCAATATAGCCTTGTCATAATCACGCAGCGCAGCCAGATACTGCAGCAGCGAATACTCGGCCAGCGCTCTGCCATAATAAGCATCAGAGTGTGTGGAATCCATACGCAGCGCCAGATCGAAATCATGGATGGCAGCCTGATAGGCACCCGAAGTGTTTTTCGCGAAGCCGCTGTCGGCATATTGATAGGATGTCTGGCCATAGCTCATGCACGACATGAATGCAAGTAGAGTGAGAGTGGTTATTTTTATGGAAAATGTTTTGATGGGGCGTGGGTTTAGTCTGGTGAAGATAGATAAATGGGGAACGTGATATGAATTACCTTTCATCATATACGAACATGATGTCAAAATCAAGGGGATGAACTGAAGCACTTAGCTCGATCTCAATTCGGATCGGATATTCATTAGGACTAGGCATTTGATCCATTACTACATCGGCCGGTATTTCTATTGGCTGGTGCAATGTCAAAACAGGTTGAAATGAATCTGAGCGAAGGTACCTGCCTAAGGTAAAAGGACAGCTGAACTCCGCACCACTCTTTGTATATCCTTTCACTTTGATCATCATATTCTGGTTAATGAATCTCTGTCCCCATTCTGTGGGATGAGTCCATGTAAACAAAGGATTAAGGATGATCTTTTTGATTTCAATAAAAGAATAAGGATTCATCAATAGAAATTCCTTTTTCAGGTTTGCATTGTCCATCTGAAATGTCAGGTCAGTCCTGATAGGAATTAGAGGTTCGGCTATATAATTGGTACCTGCACCGATACCATATTTCCCGATAGTTTTATTCTCTACCATCATCGAGAGGATTTTTTTTACAGAGGGTAAAGGGATATTTAGTTTTTCAGATATATCACCGGATTTACTGCCCGGATGGTTTTCTATATAAGCCAAAATATTTTTTTCTCTTGGTGAAAAATGTAATGCTACGCTGTTTATTTTATATAATTTTTCTGAGAGTTGAGATTGAATATTCAATAGGCAATCTAAAAAAAAGCTTAGCCATTCATCTACCGGTTCCCCTGGTCTTTGGCTTTGGGTTTTCATCAGTACTTTATAGTATTCAGCTTTGCGGTTCTCGATCTCATGTTCGAAACTTACATATTGAATCCACGAATATCCCTGCCTTAATAGCAACAGTGTAGCAAGCAAACGGCTTAAACGTCCGTTGCCATCTTGAAAAGGGTGTATGGTCAGAAAATCATAAACAAACAGGGCTACCTTGATTATGGGCAGGGTAGTGGTGTCAGAGCGATACCAGTCGATTAGTTTCGCCATAGCATCTTCGGTAGGTAGTCCGGGTTCCGTTGTTTTAAATACAGTTGATCTGCTGCCATCCGTATGAGTAGCCTCTACGGCATTGCTTATCTGCTTATAGTTGCCTCTATGCCACTCATCTTTCGTACTGTAGCGCATTAAAATTTTATGAAGATTCTTCAGGCTGCTCTCTGTGATTTCAATATCCCGAAATGAAGCAGCTATTGTATCCAGTGTTTCAAAATATCCGATCACTTCCTGCTGATCCCTTTCTTCCAGAGTAGAAATTTCTATTTTATCGATCAGAACCTTAACCTCTTCATCGGTCATTTGGGAACCTTCTATACGTGTAGAAGCTCCGACACTGCGAACCGTAGCTATGGCTTTAAGCTGCCTTAATGTTTGTCCTTCTCTCTTTTCGATCAGTGACCATGATGCATCAAATCGATCTACATGACTGATTTCGGTCATCAATTTCATGTTTAGATCTAGAGAAAATGTGTATACCAATTGAGTCATAATATTCGAAAATATCCGTAAATATACGAAAAGTATCCGAAAACGATAGGTTTGTATTCGAAAATATCCGAAAATATTCGAGACGAGAAATGTATTTGTCAATACAGGAATTTCCACCAGAAATAGACCAGCAGGATCATCAGTATCATGACCGCAATGGCCCATCCACTCTGGTCGCGCCTGTCGTAGGTGTCATAATAGCCCTCGGTCTCAAATATATCTATATATGCACCCGGTTCGGGCTTGCGGAGCAGATGTTTTTTGATCAGGATGGTTTTGCTGCCGTTTATTTCACGGATCTCTATGGTGAGGTTGAAATTAGTGAAGCTGTCCGCGAGTTCGTCTTTCTCGATCAGGTGCTCGACCTGAATGATCGTGCCGCGATACCGTCGCACACTGCGATTGTGCATGATGGTGCGAACAAATGCTAAGATCATACCGGCGATCAGTAGCGTGAAAATTACTATAGCGATCCATGCATACATACCATAATTGTTTTAGGTCATGAAAGGACTCACATTATCGGGCTCTACTCCTTATTCTCTGCCATCAGCATTTGTTCTTTTCTACTGAACTCTGTGAACCAGAAAAACACAGATGCTGAAGCCGACAGCACCCAGAATACGATCATTAATGCCGGTCCTGCTGACCAGATGTCTGCCATGCCGAACCAGTCTGCGGTGCCCAGTATGAGTCCTATGCCCGCAGCTGTCTGCACGATGGTAGCCGCCACACCGTATGCCTGACGATCCATCACAGCGGTGTAGGCGAATATCGACAGGAGCAGAAACCCGCCGTAGATCAATATCTCTCTATGGCTGATCTGATCGATGCGATAAAAAAAGAAACACATGAGCAGGAGTGTGGCCAGCATCTGCGCGAAAGACCATGCTACAAATGTGTCGGAATAAACAGGCTTGAACTTTCTGAATGTGCTCATATCCTCCACATAGGGCACGGGGTATTTAGCGGCTATATCTGCCGGCCGCCAGCCAGTGGGCATGAACCATATCCGCAGTTTGTCGCGATAGCTTTCGGTGCGCCAGGCATCCTGCACGAGCAGATAGAGATGTTTGAAATTGATGATAAAAGGATTCCATGTTTGGACGGGGCGCTTCACACCATATACAGGCTCGACCTCGGGCAGCTCCTCCTGATAGGTGCCGAAAAGTTTGTCCCAGATGATGAGGGTCTGCCCGAAATTTTTGTCGAGATAGATATCATTCATGGCGTGGTGCACCCGATGATGCGATGGTGTCACGATTATTTTTTCGAGAATACCCATCTTCCTGATATAGCGTGTGTGATACCAGAACTGCATGAAGAGCTGCACAGGCGCTACGATGGCGATGACCAGCGTCGGCACACCGAGCAGCGACATGGGCAGAAAGAAAATGGTGAAGTAGCCTACGAAATCCGAAAAGCTCTGACGCAGCGCACATGCCAGATTGAACTCTTCGCTGCTGTGATGGATGATGTGGCGGTTCCAGAAAAAATTGACCACATGCTCGATGCGATGCACCCAGTAGCCCGACAGGTCTATGCATATGAAACAAAAAATGAACATCCACACAGGCCTGCCCTGCCAGTGAAAGAGCTGAAAATGTGCTAAGAGAAATTCGTAGGTCAGTATCGAAACACCCAGTCCCAGACTGCCTTTGAGGATATTGGTCATGCCCGAGCTGAGGCTGGAGACAGTATCGATCATCGGGATATTCTCTCCCTTCCAGCGTGCATACAGCAGTTCTATGACCATCGATATCGTGAAATACGGAATGGCATAGTAGAGCAGTATTTTTTCGAAACTGAGCATAAGGGTTTTTGTCTGACTAAAGCTAAGGTTTTAAAAGTAAGAATCGATTTTGCCTGGAAAATATTTTTCACCATTCAAGAAACATAATGGATGTCATAAAAGTCATTTGAGTCTGAATGTAAATAGAAGCTGCTATCAGACTTTCTGCAAGCCATCCAGTATCTTCTTCATATTCCGGAGGTCTATCCTGCCGAAACCGTATTTGACATAGCAGGGAATGTTTTTCATTTGCAAAGCATCGATGGAAGGCCAGAAGGGAGGCAGGTTCTCAAGCAGCGTGAGCTGTTCCTCAAAGATCATCTGATCGCCGGTGGGACTTTTGATCAGGGCATACAGAAAAGGGGCATTGATATGCGGCTTGACTGATATATGCTGCATGCCTGCGTAGAACTCATATTCAAAGGGGAAAGAAAACTGCTGCACACGTCCGTCTGCGCCTATATCGAGAAATATCCCGCCGCCCATTTCATAGAGACTGAAGGGTATCTTATTGCCCTGCAGCATCCTGAAGCCTATAGCTGAGGCCAGCAGACCAAGCCCCAGAAACACTTCCGCATCATGCCTGAAAAGCTCCCGTGCAGTGAGCCTGATGCAAAAAAGTACAATAAAAAAAAGCCCGTGACCTATGATCAGAAATGCTTTGCCGCGACTGGCCCTGCGCTGCACATATCCGTCCATATAGACACCATCGGCACGGCGGCTGCGCTTCGCAAATTCCTGATCTGATACACTATCTCCGAAAGTCTGTCGGTCATATTTTAATTCTGTCTGCCGATGTATGATCTCTTTGGCCAGCACTTCTTTATTTATTGCATCGGTCAGCAGACCTCTGCAGTCGAGCACAGCCCGCATGGCACTCTGCGCCTCGGGCAGATAGTCAGCACGCCGGTGGAATGCATCGAGCATATCCTCATCACTCCATGTCTCGTATAGTTCGGTGAAATCATTCATCTGTCAGAGGGTTCAGAGTGTACTCCAGATCACTTTCGCTGCGGGGGCTGATGGTGTCTGAGCAGCAGAGATAGTGATCTCAAAATCCGCTTCTTCGTCTTCGTTGCTGTTTGACTCACCAGGATCGAATAGCTGGCGCACGCATATATTATAGAGGCCATTTTCCAGTTTGAAAAATAATTTCTGTCCTTGCTTGGATGGCAGCTTCTGATCCTCAAACTGTGCGGCCATGGTCAGGTCGTCGTATCCGCAGAGGTGCAGCATACCGTTGGTCACCATGATCGTTCTCTCAAACTGTCTAAACGCCTCTGAGTCCGGCTCGGCATCGAGCAGCGATACATTCCACTGTGAGCCCCCGTCGTTATTGGCCTGCCAGATTATCATGTGCTGGTCGTTCATAGCTGCGGTGAAGTGGTCCATGATCTGGTCCAGCTCCCAGTCCTCACTCACGAAGCCCTGATAGGCTGCCGTGTCGACTATGGCCATGAAGCCACCGTCGTCATATACGCTATAGTCCCGAGCGCTGATCTGCAGCTTCGGTTTTGCTTCGGTTTTTTCTTCTCGTTTATCAGTGAAAGTGCCGCTGACAGGATCAAAGATAGAAGTGCCTTTAAGTTCGTCTATCAGTTCGAGCAGATAGAATACATCGTTGAAATATTCCATCTCCGGATCATCTTCGGCATATATCTCCAGCCTCGCGGGGGCATTGCTCAGCGCCGGCTTATTATATCTCTCGCCTATCTCTGCCGCTTCGATGATCACATGCGGCTCGGCAGAATAATGCACGAAAAGCTTCCAGTCGTCTATGCTGATCGTGAGGGTATCTGCCCGTCGGCTGGTACTGAATTTAGCCAGCTTTTTTGCCAATTCCTCAAACAGCGCCGTAGGATCGACCGATGCATCTATGAAGACGAGATAGTTGTAATAGTTGTAGCCCATGATCGTGTATGTTTTGTGTTTGCAAAATAATAAATCATATCAAAAGCCGAAAGGTCCTGAAAAAGCACTAGACTATTTACAAAGCAATGATCAATTTACACTGTGACCAACGATCTTGTGATTGATTGGTTCGGTGAAATCATTCATCTGTCTGCAAAATAATAAATCATATCAACTGCCGAAACGATCTTGTGATTGGATTGGTTCAAGCGATGACGCTTGAACCTGCGGTAAAGCTGATTTATTTTGATCTGCGAAAATCACCGTGATCTGCGGGAACCAAAACCCCAAAACACTCTATGGTAATTTACCATGTGTTGACTTATATGATGATTGCCTTAAAAATTGGACTCCCTGTTTTCGGGTATTTTTCGGTCGCTGCCGTATCAAAAACAAGGTAAATCACGTATAGAAATCTACTTTGGTTCTCAATTCTCACACACAACTAAAAAAACAAACAAAATGAAAAGAATGTACACAGTCCTCATCGCCCTGTCGTCGATGGTCCTCGGTTTTGCACTCAGCAGTTATATGGCAGTCCCATTCCCGCTGCCGACCTCGCTCAACTTCAACTCTCCTCAGTCGATAGTGAGGATCACTAAGGGTTCCAAAGTATCCAATGACAACTACTATGTGAATGTGCTCAGCTATGGCGTAGACTCAAACACTATCACCTCTCTCGATAGTTTCAATACCAAACTGGGCCTGACCATAGCCTACAATGGCTCTTCATACCTGCTCACAGCCCAGCATAACGGCATAGACACGATACCACGCACGGTGTTTCAGCAGACCAATATCACACTCGTAGACTCGACCATCTACTCACGCTTCGGAGTGATATATGGCAATGATAAAAGCGGCAAACTCCAAAGCATACCTATCGGTAATATAGTGCAGGTGCAAGGCGGACAGGGCACCGTCACATATGGTCAGGTTCCGATAGATATTTACGAATAGACCTAAGGCCAATTATATACCAGACCTTGTAATTCCTCCCATTCTTTCGGAGGATTACTTTCAGAGATACGTTTTTTGATCTTATCTACAGAGGCAGGGCGCATACCTGCCTCTTTTAGTTTGCTATTGAAGAGTTCAAACATGGCATCAAAAAAAATATTCTTCAATTGCCTGTCGGCAAAGTATCTTTTGAGATTTCGCAATGAGGAATCAAGCACTGCAAAGTTTTTCATGCTATACAGACACATCCATTCCATCACACGAGTAATAGTCGTGGTGTGACTGTAGCTTTCATTTCTTCCACTGAGGAAGTACAATTCATTGATATGATTCAAACAGCCATCATATTTTTTTTGCAGAAAAAATAGAAGTGTGATGTTGTAGCGAAAGAATACCAGCTGCGGCTCGGAGATGAAACGTTTGCATTTTTTCAAACCATCTTCGATATATGCCAGTGCAGTATCTGCCTCTTTGAATTTTTCTTTGTTGATGATATAGATCATCTCATACATGGCGCTGACGCGAAAGTTCTCTGCCGAATCCTTGTCCTTATTGGTTTTGATGGCCTTGATCTTGGCTATAGCAGGTGGCAGCAGATCGAGTTTCTCGCTACGGAGCGCGCTATGCAGATAGTTAGACAGGGTGACGCGATACTGATCGGGAGAGTAGTCAAACACACGTGCTGATCTTTCTATTTTGCTGAGCCAGTCGGCAGTGATGTCGAGGCACTCCTGATACTGATGGTAGTGTATCATGTATATCTGCCGCACGTTGAGCAGCGATAGCTCGGCGCGCTTGGGCAGATGCGGTTTAGCAGAGAGTGAAGTGGCGCTATCCATGATCGTTCTGGCTTCTGCTTCTCTCGACTGCCACTGTGCGCCCGCCTGTATCTCTGCTATGTGTGTGCGCAGGTACAGCGCCTGTCGTGTCAGCATGATCCTGTCGAGTATGTCCTTGTCCATCTGCTCTATCTGCTTGGCATCATAGGGAGCCTCGCCGGGACTCATACGATAGAACTTCAGCAGCAGATCGTTGATGACGAGCATCTCATTGTACTGCTCTGTTTCTTCGCCGAGGCGCATGGCTTTTTCGATCAGTTTATTGACCTGATTTTTCAGGCCCTTATTGATCAGCAGGCGAATGCTGAGGAGCATCTCGGGCAGTTCGGCCTCCGGGTCGCCCTCAGAGCCATAGTTTCGGATCACTTTGAGCACCAGTTCGCGCAGGTAGTTCTTGTCAGAAGGCAGGTTTTTGAGAAAGGTTTTACCCTTGTTCTTCTTCTTGAATTCCTTCTCGTCATAGTGGTCTTCAGACCAGTTATTGAGTGCATCAAAGAGTTTCTCATACTGCATTTTTTAGCCGCCGTTGCTGAATTTTTCAGCATGGAGCTTGAAATATCTTTTCTCGGAGGGTGAAAGGCTTCGTATCAGGTCAAAGAGGTCGTCATTTGCCATATATCACATCTGTTTGGACATGGCTAATATAATCATAATGACCACAGTAGAGAATTTTTCGGGATAAATATTCTCTCTTTTGTCCGGCACTGAAACTCCCTACTGCATTGGCTTTCAGCCCTTATCTCAGATTCAAATGATCGGTCAGAAACCCAATTTTCTCTCTCAATTGTGTTTCACGGCGGTGCATTACAAGCGTAAACTTGTGTCAGCGTAGATCGATTGAAAATATAAAACACAAAACGTATGACATCCAACTACCACAACAACATGATGATGACGGGCACAGCGGGTGCAGTCCTGTCCATGCCGATGCCGGAGTCGCCGCTGAGGGTGATCCACCGAAACAAACTCAGCAGCCGGGAGACCGAGACCCTGAATTTCGTATCGCAGGGCATGACCACAAATGATATAGCGATGCTGCTGAACCTCAGCCCGGAGACCATCGAGACACACCGCAAGAATATACTGCGCAAGCTGCGGGTCAATAACATAGTCCATGCGGTGGCATTCGGTCTCAGAAATAAACTGATAGAATGAATGCCGCTGTCGATCTGGATCTCGCGCTGGTAGTAGTCGGTACGCTGACCCTTGTGCTGGGTATCATCGTGTGGATGATATTCAAAACGGAGGGCGACTATGAGAGCAATAAGAAAGCGGATCTCTAAGATATACTTGAAAACCAATAAGCGTAGCTGTAGCGGCTATGCTTATTTACGAGACACGACCTGTGTATGAAGAACTAAGGGCATGCGGGACTTTCACTTTTCGAGGGGATTAGTGAGGGATCTGCTCCCTTAGTCTTTTTTCTTCTGCCTCCACTGTGGCATATAGCACCGGCTCCGCCCTGTCGAAATCCAACTTCTGTAGCTCAGTCCTGAATAGCAGCACATCGTGCCAGAGTCCTATCTGGTCCTGCAGTGTGTCGAGCGACTGCTTGTCAGCACTGCTGATCATGACCTGCTCCTCGCCTATGCCCGTATTGTACAGCAGATATTTGATGGTCCTGCGGCTGTGGTGCAGCTCTTCCTCATCGGGTCCTGCGGCCAGCGTGCGGTTTATCTCCATGTGTTTTTCATGAAGATATTTTTCCCATTTATCCATATCCGCATGGTGCAGCCGCTTGATGGTATCGTCCTTGATGCGGTCGAATATATCTTTGCCTTTCTCTATCCGGTCTGCTATCTTTTTGTTGATCGCTTTCATCTTTTCCTCCTCATGGTCTAAGACTGCTATATCGATCTTAAACCTCAGGCAGAGGCTCAGCGCATTGCCATAGTCGCGGCGTTTGCCCAGCAGTTTGAATATCCTGATGAGCTTATGCAGCTCCACTTTGCAGTCCAGTTTATGATCGCAGTAGGCTATGAACTCATAGAGCGCCACCATCTTTTTGATCTCTACACGCGCGCGGTGCACGGCCTCTTCATCGCTTTTGTCTTCCAGATGTTTCAGACATTTGCTGAGATGGTGCCACCGCAGCTTGTGGTAGTCCTCCAGGCTGGACTCGAATGTGACAGTGGTGGTCATCTGAGTGATTTTTTGTGATGCAAAGCTACGCTTAATAAAATCAGGATACATCATCTGTATAAGCTTTCGGGATGATTTTGCTCAGTGGCTAATGTTAAGCATAGCCGTGCGATAATGCCATGTTGAAACCATGGGCTATGTGAAAAAATCATCCAACATTAACATAGCCTACGATTTCAATCGTGGGTCAGATCCGGCTATATTTTTCTCTCCTGAGAATAATTGCTCATATTTGATGCACATGATCACATCACCTCATCATAGCAGGGCAGGGGCTATCTTTAGTTTTATCCTTGCGCTCCTGTTTTCTGCAGAACTTCATGCTGCGCCACCACATCAGATGTCGCATCGCGATTCTGTATTCGTACAGCAGATGCGCATCAAGTTCGAAGGCGGACTGGAGTATATGGCGCCCTACGATGCCAGCCGTATGATCCGCACGGTCACTATGGATCTGTATCCCAGTGTGCAGTTCTTCAAGCGGGTACATCTCTCTATCGGTGTGGGCCTCACCACTACTTATGCCTGGGGCAATATCATCCAGTTTGGCAAAAACTTTCAGGAGGTCACGATGCAGACTGCTGCTTTCGGTATCGGGCCGGGTCTCTATATCCGATTCGAGCCGATCATCGTGGGGCGGTTCTCGCTGTCTATCGATATCAACGAAGGCGTTCTGCTCTATTCCGAAAACTTCCCCGCCGGTGGCGATATCTACAACTTCATGTCGAGGCTCGGCGGCTCTGTCTGCTACCGGGTGTCGAAGCGAAACAAACTGGCTCTGAGCGGCCGCTGGATGCATGTGTCAAACGGTCAGGGCTTCAATCAGCACAATCCTTCGTATCCAGCTGCCGGTGCGGGTCTGGCATTTATTCATTACTTCTGATCGGGAAGGCCGGCGCGGATATCCTTGCCTTGATGCCGCCGAACCATAGTCCACGAGTTCAATCTTGGGGCATAATTTCATTCCGTATGCAAAGAACGTTTTGTGTGATAAATGCAAATATACGGAAAATATAAATAAAATTACATAGCTGAGAAACTGCCGGAAAATGGCTGTTTTTGCTTTGTTTTTAGAATTGATTTGCTAAGTAATAAAAAAAAGGGCTGTTGAGTTTTTTGGTAAATCATTGAAATTGTATTTTATATACATATTGTGTAATTGTCATGGTTTTCTGAAAACAAGCTGTATGAAATCAATTCTAAAATCAATTACGGCTTGAATTT
>CAIXBT010000165.1 GCA_903917755.1 uncultured Bacteroidota bacterium | reverse complement strand
GATTATATTGCTTTAAAAGAAAGGATCAGTTTTTTTTCCAAAACAAAAAATATGTAATCTTTTACCTTACGGGCACGTTGATTGCCGCTGCTCCTTTATTAATATATTGGCATACATATACAGGCCATTGGCTTTTCTATAGCTATCAAGGAGATGACAAAACATTTAGTTTTCTACACCCTCACCTGGCTAATGTTCTTTTCAGCTATAAGAAAGGATGGTTGACCTATACCCCTGTAATGATCTTGTCAATATTGGGATTTTATCAGCTATATAAAACTTACCGTTCCTTGTTTTGGTGTATTGCAGTATTTATGCTAATGAATATTTATCTAGTTTCCTCCTGGGATATATGGTGGTATGGAGGAAGTTTCTCTATGCGTGCTTTGATTCAGTCATATTCGTTGCTCATGTTTCCCCTGGCTGCTTTTTTGAGTGATACATTTCGCCGAAAATATTGGCAGCTGGCGGTAGGGGGCTTTCTATGTTTCTGTACTTGGTTGAATTTCATTATGAGTTACCAAGCTCTTAATGGGATATTGGACGGTGATAATATGTCAAAGGCCTATTATTGGCGTGTTTTCGGAAAAGTACAAATTAAATTAAATGATAAAAAGTTTATAGACACTGATGAAGAAATGCCACAAAGACTAGTACCCAGTCTTAAAGAAATGTATCATTTTGATAGTAGAAGAGATTGCATGGTTGGAGATGATAGTTGTATGATTTTTTCTGGCCGGAAGGTTTTCTTTTTGAATGAAAAGAGGCAGAACATTCCGAAAATATCGCTGTTAGCTAGAGACAAAACCCAAGGTTGGATAAGAGCTTACGTGGATATTTATCATTCATTCAGGGATTGGGATGTGTGGAAAAATGCAATTTTTTATATCAAATTGTATGAAGGGAATAAAGTCATTAAAGAGAAGGCGATCCGGATACAACGGATCACCGCAGAGAATAAGTGGGAACAAATTTATGTTGATCTCAAAATTCCAAGTCATGTAATGCATGACTCAGTGATAGTATCAGTGTGGAATGCCGATAGCAGGAATATTATTTATATTGATAATTTAACTGTTTCATATGCTCCAGACGAATGATGACTTCTTCTTTCTCAGTTTGAATGATTAATAGTTAATGTAATTGATATCAACAAACCCATATTATAAAACATGGGATTTATCCATGAAGCACCTCTTTTTTAAAATCATACTTCCGTTATTTTTTGTGTACTTAGGTATTCAGGTGTATTATTTTTTGATTTATACACCTCCTAACTATGTGCTTCCGCTTACCTGGGATAAACTGGGTTACTATTTGTACCTGCCTTCTGTTTTCATTTATCATGATATACTTCATTTGGGATTTATAAATGGGATGATGGAAAAGTACACGCTAAGCGGGTATTTTTATCAAGCGCATTTGAATTCTAATAATAATTATGTGCTCTCATATACTCTGGGTATGGCTATTTTGGAGTTGCCTTTTTTTGGACTTGGGCATCTAGCCGCTTTATTATTAGGATATCCGGCAGATGGTTTTTCTCTTCCATATCAGTTTTGTATTATTCTGGGGGGGGACGATTTATGCGCTAATAGGCATTACTTTCTTGTATAAGACACTCTGTTTCTTTTTCTCCGAAAAAGTATCTGCTACTGTGATCCTGATACTGTTATTCGCAACAAATTACTTTTACTACAGTGCTCTTGAGAACTCAATGACCCATTCATGTCTGTTTATGCTCTATGCTATTACCCTATTCTATACTATCAGGTGGCATATAGCGACCCAAATCAGATATGCTGTTATTCTGGGATTATGCATGGGTTTGGCGGTATTGATACGGCCATCGGAAATAGTGATATTCATTATCCCATTACTGTGGGGGATATATGATCTCAATTCATTAAAACAAAAGTTTATCCTGATTTATCAGCATTACCAGCAGGTGATCCTTGTAATAATAGTTATGCTGCCGATAGCATTGATCCAAGTTTTATACTGGAAATATTCATCAGGGCATTATTTGTATAATTCATACAAGGAAACAGGTCAGCATTTTGATTTCAGATATCCGCATATCAGAGACGGCCTGTTCAGTGTACGAAAAGGACTGTTTGTCTATACGCCAATACTTATCCTTGTGCCGCTTGGATTTTTATTTGCATATAAGTATATCAGGCAGGCTGTATTGGCGGTCTTCATATTTACTATTGCCAATGTTTACATAGTTTTCAGCTGGTCGATGTGGTATTATGGCGGAAGCTTTGGGTGCAGGGCCATGGTTCAGTCTTATGCTGTATTGGCGTTATTGATAGCATGTACAGTTCGGTTTGTCTTTACAATAAAGAATCTTTGGGTGCTGTTAGTATTTTTTATTCTGGCTACTGGCACACTCAATTATTTTCAAACAATACAGTATGCGAGCGGTATGATCAGCACTGAAGGGTTGTCGGATTATACCTATAGTCTGCTTTGGGGGAAATTATCAATTTCTCTTGACGAAATTAAGCGATATGAGGGCTTGGATATAGTTCGCGAGCCATACACACATGTTGATACCCTTATAAATCATAGAGTATCAAACCAAAGTAGGGATAGCACTGAGATAGTATTGAAGCCGGAAGAATCTGTATTATATACAGGTGATCTAAAGAAACTAAGTAATGCTTATATCAAGGTGTCGGCTTTCGGTTGGTTTGACCATGTCAATTATGATTATACAAAACTGCCCGTGATAAGGGTTTCGTATTTTAATAAAGATTCAATAATGTTTGACAAAGAAGTAAAGATCGAGCCTCTGATTTGCAATGACTCAATACTCAATAATGATTATTTGGGCAACCCGCAGAAATGGCTACCATTTGATTTTTGTCAAGTGTCCTGTTGGAGCTAACATGGTGAGAATTTCAGCCTTTAACAAAGGGAACAATAAAACGGTATTGAGCAATTTAATAATTGAAAATTTATCGATCAAGTAGATCTACAACATTCCCTCATCGGCAAAACTGTAATAGGCATTTTCGCCGATGATCAGATGATCATTTAGCCCGATCTCCATCGTGCTACAGGCAGCTTTCAGCTTTCTTGTCATTTCAATATCCTGAGTAGAGGGTTTTAAGTTGCCTGATGGATGGTTATGCGCTACTATGATAAATGATGCCAGCTTTTCGAGAGCCGATTTTAGTATGATCTTGATGTCGGCCACTGTGCCTGATGTGCCACCGCGACTGAGTGTGTCATGAGATAATACTTTGAGTGATCTGCTTAAATATAGAACTACAAACTCCTCATGAGCGAGATCTGAAAGTGATGCCTGTATATAGTCGTAGGCTTTTTGTGAGTTTTGGATCACAGGCTTCTCAAGAGCGCTGCTTCTTTGCCTTCGTCTGCCCAACTCCATTGCAGCTATGATGCTGAGAGCCTTGGCTTCACCGATGCCTCTGAATTTTTTCAGATCATTGACATTCAATTTGCTTAGTTCGAGAAGGTTATTTTGAGATCCTTCCAGTATTCTTTGTGATAAACTCACTGCAGATTCTTCGTCATTTCCCGAACTGATCAGGATAGCTATCAGTTCCGCATCACTCAGCGCAGCCTTGCCTTTTAGCATCAGTTTTTCGCGTGGTCTGTCATCTTCTGCCCACTGTTTGATACTGAAAGGTGATTTCTCTTCTGACATTTTAACTATTGTTTAGACGGTTTGTTTGAAAATTTCGAGGGTTTGTATTAAAAAAATATGTTGAGTGAAATATAAGGTACGAATGCTTGATTTCACAAATTACAGGCAGCGCATAACATAATTTTGTATTGTCAAAAGAAGAAAAATAGTCCGAGATTAAATAAAATATTTTCAATGAAAAGTATAGCATTATCGCTCTTATTGTTTTGCTCGGTAACCGTATTCGCACAACGGGATTATAAGCAAAATGTAGAAATAGTCCGGGATAGTTTTGGTGTGCCGCACATATTTGGCAAAACTGATGCAGATGTAGGATATGGGCTGGGTTGGGCCACCTGTGAAGATGATTTTAAAACACTGCAATGGATGCTGCTGGCCGGAAAAAAAATGGCCGGTAGAAATATAGGAGTGAATGGAGCTGCGATCGATTTTGCGGTAAACTTACTTCGGGTCAGAGAGTTAGTAGATGAACGGTATGAACTTGATCTGTCTCCACATGTACGTGAGATAATAGAAGCCATGACCACTGCAGTCAATAAATACGCATCACTGCATCCTGATGAGGTTCTGGTGAAAAAAGCTTTTCCGGCATCGCCTAAAGATATCGTTTCAGGGTATGTGCTGGCGGAGGCACTGCTCAGTGGCGTGGATGGACCATTGAAGAATATTGTAAATGGCAAACAACCAGTTATTCCCTTTGCTGAAAATGGGAAGGGCTCAAATGGGATGGCATTCAATTCAAGCAAGACAAAGGATGGTGCAGTATATTTGGATATTAACTCACATCAGCCATTGGAAGGGCCTCTATCCTGGTATGAGGTCCATCTGTGCAGTGAGGAAGGGTGGAATATACTCGGGGGAACATTTCATGGAGGTGTGACTATATTTCATGGTGTAAATGAGAATCTGGGATGGGCGCATACTGTCAATAATTTTGACCCTGTAGATGTTTTTCAATTGCAAGCGGACCCAAAAAAGAAGGGTAATTATCTTTATGATGGTGTGTCTTATCCTCTGGAGACAAAAAAAGTTTGGCTGCATGTCAATCTGGCAAAGAAAGGTAAGTTCATACTGCCAGTAGCGAAGAGAGTATGGTGGAGCAAGTATGGTGCTACTCTGGTGACTAAGCGGGGGATTTTTGCCATTCGTCTTGGTGCTACCACCAATGTCAAAACGATTGAGCAGTATTTCAGAATGAATAAGGCTAGAAATTTTACAGAGTTCAGGGCTGCGCTTGATCTGCAGGGCGCTGCTATGATGACGACTGTCTATGGCGATCGTTTCGATACGATTTTTTGTCTCAGCAATGGACTGCTTCCTATGCGTGAGAAAGGGTATAACTGGAGAGGTACCGTGCCGGGCAATACTTCTAAAACTCTATGGACCACCTTTCATCCTGAGTCTGACTTGCCTCAGGTATTGAATCCTAAATCCGGGTATATATTTAATTTCAATAACTCCGCATTTGATTGCACGGCTCCCGAGGATGATCCTAAGCCTAGCAACTATGACCCGACCATGGGATATACACTCACGCCGACCAGCCGCAGCCTTCGTTTCAATGAGATCATTAAGAGGTATCCTAAGGTAGATTGGAGTGATTTTCTTGCATTGAAATATGATGAAGGGTATGGGAAGCAAATACATTTTTTCAAAGACTTTCCGATAGAAGATATTTTCAGTTTATCTGAAACTGATAACCCAGATGTAGCTGATGTGATCCGCACTATGAAGGTATGGGGATCGTATCGATTAGCACCGGTCACGGATACTAATTTCGCTGTGGTTTATAAAACTTTCTGGAACCTCTATAGTGACAGCAATGAACCCTTGGTCGCACAGCTTAATTCTGACCCCAAGGTCAGGAATAATTTTTACTTACAAAGTATTCGTAAGTCAAAGGCTGAGATGGTAAGAGATTTCGGCAAGATCCATGTTCAACTGGGTGACCTGCAGCGTCATCAGCGGGGTAATATTGATATCCCGCTGGGCGGCGGACCGGATATGATACGCGCTGCATATCCGCAGCCATATAAAAAAGGTCGCTTCAGGATATTCGTCGGAGACTCTTATATCATGTTAGTGAAGTTTAGCAAAGATGGTCCGGAGATACACACTATATCACCATATGGTGCATCGAATAAGCCCAATAGCCCGCATTATACTGATCAGATGCAGTTATATGCCAATAAGCAAACGAAACCTATGACCTTGAATAAAGCAGAGATATATAAAAAGGCAGAGAAGATATATCATCCTCAGTAGTGTTACTCATTAAAATTAATGTGCTTGCCTCTGGTTCCGCTGAATCGCTCCCAGAAACCTTCTCTGTCAGAAAGCTTGACAAATTTAGGCTCATATGCTCCTGAGAAATCAACCTTAGGGATCTGTGCATGCCAGTTGTTTTTGTCGATTATCACTGAGTCATATACAATGGGAATATAGTCCATGTTCTCACAGCGTTTTTTCAAAAATGATCTCAGCATCTTTACCTGAAACGGATCTGCAGCCAGTGCTATTCGCTTGAAGCCCATTTTCTTTGCCATCTTCAGTCCATACCATACGTTTTCGGTACTATGTTCAGCTTTGATCTCAGAGAAGGTATGATTAGATGGTACGCCTAAAGAATCTGCCACAATCTTCATGGCCTTGCCTTCATAATAGGGTGTACTCACAGCAGAACCCGAGAAGATGATGTTTTTGGCGATACCACGATCAAAAAGATACTTGGCCCATAGCACTCTGGCAGCAAATATCCGCCCGGTACTGCTACTGTCGCTGTATGGAATGCCGGTAACGATGACCACATCATAAGGTGCAGCATTCTTGGCTTTGGCAAAATATTTTTGAGCGAATTTCTGATCTGCACAGGAGTTGCATAGCAGAATTGCTAATAAGCTTACCAATGTTAGGTTGAAGTATATTTTTTGTTGATTCATATCACAATTTAATAAAAATGCCGTTTCCATACAGAAACGGCATTTTGTATTTTTTGTTTGATTCCTTATTTATGGGAATATACCCATTGCATAATATGACTCTTTGATCTTGTTTATCGATAGTGCAAATGCTGCCGTACGCAGGTCTTGTATCGACCGGCTTGACTTGTAGAATTCACGTATATCATGATAAGCCTTGATCATGGTGTCTTCCAGGCCTGAGTTGACCAGATCTATCTCATCGGCACCGTGTATCACGCGCTCGATCTGAGATCTTGATGCTTTCTGGCCTGTCAGTTCTTCGACTATGTCTATCATGTTGCGCTGAGATTTCTCTTCAAATCTCTTCTGCATTCTTCCGAAACGAACATGCGAGAGGTTCTTCAACCATTCGAAGTAAGATACTGTCACACCACCTGCATTGATATAAATATCTGGTATGATCATGACACCTTTTTTATTCAGGATCTCAGCTGCTGCAGGGGTCACAGGGCCGTTAGCAGCTTCTGCTATTATCTTGGCTTTGATCTTAGGTGCATTTACTTCGGTGATCTGTTTCTCGAGTGCAGCTGGTATCAGGATGTCGCATTCGATTTCCAGTGCATCCATATTTTTCTTAAAGTTCTTTGCACCCGGGAAATTCAATATTGATTTGGTCTCCTGTCTGTGTTTCAATACTGCTGCAGGGTCCAGACCTTTCTCACTATAGATAGCGCCATCAGACTCCGCTATTGCTATGATCTTGGCACCATATTGAATTATGATATTGGCTGTATGATATCCCACATTGCCGAGGCCTTGTACTACTACACGTTTGCCGGCCAATCCTGTGGTCAGGCCCAGTTTCTTCATGTCATCCGCATAGCTGCATACCTGATTCAATGCATACACCACACCACGTCCTGTAGCCTCAGTACGGCCATGTATACCATTCTGGCTTACCGGCTTACCTGTCACACATGCATATCCGTCCACATCTCCGGGCTTCATGGTCATATAGGTATCCATGATGATAGCCATTTCCTTTTCGCCGGTACCATAGTCAGGAGCCGGTACATCGAGTCCGGGCCCGATGAAATTCTTCTTGATCAGCTCGGTAGTATAGCGGCGTGTTATCGCTTCGATCACATCAGGCGGTGTATTTCTGGGTGATATTTTGATGCCTCCTTTTGCTCCACCGAAAGGAACATCTACGATAGCACATTTATAAGTCATAAGTGCTGCCAAAGCCATCACTTCGTCCTGATCCACCTGAAGTGAATAACGGATACCACCTTTGGTAGGCATACGGTGATGTGAGTGCTGCACACGATATGCTTCTATTACTTTTATCTCATTCCCGAACTTGACGGGGAAGTTCATTTTGTAAATGGAGTTGCAGGCTTTGATCTGCTCCAAGAGACCCGACGGGGCTTTGGTGTGGGGAGAGGCTTTGTCAAAATAATACGAAACTGATTGAGAAAAACTGAGATCTTTTAAGTCTATTTTAGGACTTTTCTTTTCAGACATAAATTAATGTTTAGTGAAAAATATGCGACCACCTTTCGGAAGCGCAGTTCGAAGTAAAACTGATTTTTCGGATTTACAAATTATAATAGGTAAAAAGACAAAACAAGTAGAGCGGAAATAATAATTTCTTAATGTCTCTTTTACACCATATTAGCTTTTCAATTGCTATTATCCTCCAGCTTTTTTAGCCTGCTGTCGAGAGCTAAAAGATAGACTATGATGCCTGCAAAAATAATGAGCAGGACACCCACTACCACATATATTTTCAGGTTGCTGCGCATCAGATTTGAGGATGTTTGTTCGCCCTGTGCCGCAGCCGAAATACTAAGGAATAATGAAATAATAAATGGAATTATTTTGCTCATTTTGATGACTTTTTTAATTCTAATAATTTAATGCGTACCCCTATCGAAAGCACCCAGAATCCAAGCATACACCATCCGATCACGGCAGGATAAAAGAACAGGCGCAGATGGCTGTCCATATCATATTTACTAAAGGCCGGATTGCCGCCGTTGCCCGGATGAAGCGAATCTGTCAGTCTCGGGATAATGAATATGAAAAGGGTGAAAATAACGATCGCAAATACATTGTACACGGCACTGATCTTGGCGCGTTTGATCTCGTCTGTCAGTGACCCGCGCAGCACGATATATGCCAGATAAATGATCACACCCACAGCTGCACCATTTAGCTTGGGGTCATTAGGCCAGGGTTTTCCCCATGTGTAGGTGGCCCAGAACATTCCGGTCGTCAAACCGAGTGCGCCAAACATCAAGGCGACATTCACCGCCTGAGATGCTATAATATCATCCTCTATGTTTCCTTTGTTGAGATAGCGGATGCTATAAACGGTAGAGAAAATGAGGATCAGCATCATGGCAAACCACATTGGCACATGATAGAATGTATTGCGAATGGATTGATATAATATCTCGCGATAGGGGAATGTGAAATGTGAAAGTTTGGTGATCGAAGCTGCATGCTCGCAGCTAGGTTTCAATGCCGAAGAATCTGTAGTGGAATCTGCCGGCTGATGAGGCAAAACCGTGACCGCATCGCCCAGGTGAATCGTACCATCCTGATTGTCGTTTATCACCAGATCAAAGTTGGTGCCGATCAGTTTCTGAGTGTTCCTGAAAGGGAAAGAGAAAGTCACTTTTGCTTTTTCATTAGTGATGGTTTCGGTCTTATCTGCACAATAGAATTCGGTACCGTTCTTGAACCATATCTGAAGGTCTTTGGCATCTTGAAAGTGGGTATTATAGCCCGTAAAGGTAAATTCTACCGCAGTGTCTGAAGCGAAGTTGATCGGATAGATCGAGGCGATGCCGGGTGCTAGCGGCACAAGGAGGCCGCCGATCAGCACATATAGCAGTATCAAGACTGTCACATATTTCCACCAGGTTTTTTTTAGGATTTCTATC
Source organism: uncultured Bacteroidota bacterium (assembly GCA_903917755.1). Classification (GTDB taxonomy): domain Bacteria; phylum Bacteroidota; class Bacteroidia; order Chitinophagales; family LD1; genus UBA1941. Next base: position 16,960 of record CAIXBT010000165.1, on the reverse strand, counting down.
ATTGTTCTAAACTTGAATTTATGCTCACACGTTCCTGATTAATCACGCCAAATATAGGGAAAAAGCACATAGGCCAGCATCAATTGCATCACATCGAATGCTCCTAATAATGCCATGTTTTTAAACGCTTCATTGGTGAATTCAGAATTGCCGATCGATGCGGCAGTGAGTTTCGTAATAAAGATCAAAAGCGGGATGATGATCGGAAAACCCAGCACCGCTACCAGTGTTGCGTTATTGCCGGCGCGGGAGGCTATGGCTCCCATCAGTGTGAAAAGAAACGAGTAGCCCGTGCCACCCAGCAGCGCCGTAGCAAAAAACAAAGGTACATTGCTGACAGGGTCGCCTATCATGACCGAAAAGACCATAAACGCCAGAGAGATCAGCAGTATGGTGAAAATGAAATTGTATAAAAGTTTAGAAAGTATGATAGCCTGCGGGCTGGTCAGGTAGTAGTAGTAATAGGCCCTGCCTTCCGGCTCGCGAAAAAAGCCGTTTGCGATGGCATTAATCGAGCTGAACAGGATGATAAGCCAGAATAATATACCCCAGATCACGGGGCTCAATTCTTTAAGGCTTTCATTGTAGTTGAGTGAAAAAAAGATCACCATGACAGAAGAAAGGACATACAGCGCGATGCCTCCGATCACATATTTATTCCTAAACTCGATGAGCAGGTCCTTTTTGAAAAGTGATATGGTAGTGTTAAACAACATCAAATGCAAAAGTAGAAAAATAAAATTAGCTTTTTATGATTACTATCATCAAATATGGCAAATACTTGTCGTTTGTCATTCTAAAAAATGGATTATTGGAGCATTGTTTTTTCGTTGTTTTTAGAATTGTTTTGCTAAGTAATAAAAAAAAGGGGGCGTATCCAATTTTCTATGTATTTAAAATACAATAAATTATAAGTTAAAGTATTTTGCGTATTGTTTCGCGAAAGAGACGCTCTAAAATCAATTATAAAATCAAAACAATTCTGATATCATTTTGTTATCAAATTTTCCCGAAGGGTCAAATTCTCTTCTGAGTGCAATGAAAGCTCCGAATTGCGGATATTGAGCGGAGAGGTAGGCTGTATCTATGGTAAACTCTTTTCCCCAGTGCGGTCTGCCCTTAAAACTCCGCGCCAGCTTTTCGAAATCACTTAGCAGTTCAGGCCATCCTCGATCGCCTATCAGATAGCAGCCCACCCAGACCGAATCTCGCTGATAAGCCGGACTTAAAGCAAAAGAATCGCCTTTCACAAAACGTATCTCCTGTATGAAATTGATCTTATGGCTGCTCCGGTCTATCATGTTTTTATATGCGGCCAGAACGGCTGTAGCATCTTTTATGTCAAATGCCCATTCGGTTTCTCTATGTACCGGTGGCGCAGGCACGTTGAATACTTTGTATGATTTTTCTATCCTGTCGAGTGGTTTCTCAAATGATCTGACCAGTAGTTTATTAAAGACCGGCCTGAGTGACGGGAAAATATTGCCTATGAAAACCAGCGTACGATATACGACCACAGACAGCACTTCATCCATCAGCCATTGGCGTAGCCGCGAGTCGTTTGCAGCCTCCTGTGTCCGGTTATATTGATACAGTACAGCCTTGTCGACATGCGGAAACCACCATATCTTGAAATGGTCCGTATGTCTGATATAGCTATCCAAGTCTCTCAGCATATCATCGTAGTCTACCACAGATGTATGGTCGTGCAGACGAAAGGCATCTGATATGCTGAGGGTCATCTCAGATATCAGGCCGAGCGAGCCCAGACTGATAAGGGCCAGTTGAAAAGTTTCTGTGTCTTTCACTTTATCAAGAGTGATTTTGCTGCCATCTGCCTTGATAAGGGTGAAAGATAGTGCGAGTGATGCCAGCACCTGATAGTTGATACCGCTGCCATGTGTGCCGGTAGATATAGCGCCTGCAATTGATTGTTTCGCTATAGAGCCAAGATTGGTCATAGCCATGCCTTGTGAGTCCAGGTACTCATTGAGCTGCCAAAGTTTGATGCCGGCCTGTACGGTGATGGTTTTGGCGTTTTTGTCCAGCGCCAATACCTTGTTGTATGCATCGAGATTGATGAGGGCCTCCTGGCTGGGGCATAGGGCAGACCAGGAGTGCCCTGTGCCGACCATACGCACTTTGGTATGCTGCTTTATGATAGCGATCAGTTGCTCTTCGGTGTCGGGCTGATAGTAATAGGGAATAGTAGCCTCAATATTCGCGGCCCAGTTTCGGAAAGAAAAATTTCTCTGTACTTTCAAAATAGAGGATATCGTTTATTACAATATCCAATATAGGCTATTTTTTGTGAGCGGAAAATTATGCCGTGGCTGTCACTCCAAACTCCTGAAGGACCTGCGGGATCCATTTGTCCAGACGCTGGTTGGTGAGTTCATCCTGATTGTCGGTATCGAGGCATAAGCCCACAAACTTATCTCCGCGCTGAGCTTTTGATACATCGTATTCGTAGCCTTTCACAGGCCATAGGCCGCATAGATGACCATGATGTTTCTCTACTATCTCGGCAAATACTCCCAGTGCATCGCAGAAATAAGCCGCATATCCGTACTGATCTCCCAGCCCGAAAAATGCTACTTTTTTATTGCTGAAATCTACCTTTTCCATTTCGGGTATGAATTCCTCCCAGTCTCCCTGCAGCTCACCGTCATACCAGGTAGGCATACCGAGGATGAGCAGTTCGTACTTATCCATATCCTCCTTTTTCTTCTTGTAGATCTCGAGCAGATCGACGCTGCCTTCACCTAATTTCGCTTCGAGTTTTTTCTTTACTTCTTTGGCTATTGTCTCCGTATTTCCCGTATCGGTGCCATAGAATAATCCAATCTTGACCATATGCTTTACTACTTATTTTCTTTTCTATTTGCTTTTTCTGTGCCAATGCCGGTCGCCCAACATCAGATATCTTAATGTTCGATTTCTTCAGGACTAAGGCTTTTTCCTCATCTGTTCTTTTTCCCATTTTTTCTGGTCTCTGCGGTTAGGCTTCAGCACTTCAAATCTATCGCTGTGCATCACTTGCAGCGCTTTTTTGTAGGAGTCGTTCATTTCATTGGCCACACGCCAGAAAGCCACATTGTCATACAGGTCACGTGCCATCAGACTCTTCAATTGATTGAGGAAAAGCGGCCTGGATCTTTGCATCTCATCTTTATTTCTTTTTACGCTGTCTTTGTCGCCCACTTTATAGAGTTCCTCGAGGATATCATCATCTATTTTGAAGTCTTTTACAAAAGCATCTTCTGTCTCATAGCGCTGCTTGAGTTTCTGCCTGTTCTTGTCTACATATTCGAGGCAGAAAGAGTTCAATATTCCCTTGCCTCTGATACCCTGATAGTATGGAGAGTTCAAAGATGTATCTATCGGGGTAAAGATCTCAGGCACCACACCACCACCACCATAGACCTTACGGTGATTTTTGGTAAGGAAAGACAATGAATCAGGGAAGCTGATCGTATCCATACCAAACAATTCCCCTGACTTCAGACGTTTGGTATATTCGTCATAATAATCCTTTTTGCCCTTATCATACGGACGCTGGATACACCTGCCGCTTGGTGTATAATAGTGTGCCACGGTGAGCCTTATCACAGATCCATCAGGGAAAGAATAGGGTTTCTGCACAAGGCCTTTTCCGAAGCTTCTTCTGCCTATTACGAGTCCTCTGTCGAGGTCCTGTATACATCCTGAGAATATCTCGCTCGCGGATGCTGAACCCTCATCTATCAGCACGATGAGTTTGCCTTCTTTCATCGAGCCTTTGTTGTCAGATTTGTATTCTTCTCTCTTAGCGTGTGCGCCTTCGGTATAGACGATCAGTTCTTTATCACCCAGAAACTCATTGCAGAGCTGTATGGCAGTCATCAGATAGCCGCCGGTATTGCCCTGCAGGTCCATGATCAGATCGGTCATGCCTTGTTTTTTCAGTTTATCTACTGCAGTCATAAACTCGGTCATAGACGATGCAGAGAACCTCAATAACTTGATATAACCTGTAGTGGCATCGGCCATATAGGATGCATCGATACTGTATATCGGTATTTTGTCGCGGGTGATCACGAAGGGCAGCAGTTGGTCTGAGGACCTGCGCATGATGCTAACTTTCACTTTAGTTCCTTTGGGGCCGCGAAGGCGTTTGATCACGCCATCATTATCGATCTTGATACCGGCTACGGTGGTATCGTTGATCTGAATTATCTTATCGCCAGCCTGTATACCTACTTTCTCAGAAGGTCCTGTAGGTATGACCTCGAGTACTATGATGGTGTCGCGCAGCAGTTGGAATGTCACACCGATCCCCTCGAAATTTGCCACCAGAGGCTCATCCGTTCTCTTGAGGTCTTTGGCCAGGATGTAGGTGCTGTGCGGGTCGAGCTCCTCCAGTACTTTAGAGATAGCCACATCGGTCAGTTTTTCTTTATTGACAGTATCAGTGTAATAAGAGTCGAGCAGGTGAAGCAATTCTCTGTATTTTTCTCCCTGATCTATAGGCGAGGGTTGAGCCTGCGCACCCAGGGTTGAAAGTATTATGGTAAGGACACAAAAAATTTTTTTCAATGGACACTTATTTATTCGTGATATAATTGCACTTTTGAAGTGGGGCAGCAAATTTAGCAAACCCCGCCGATTTCTCGGCAAATTAAGATGTTAACCTAAAAAAGAACCCTCTATTTTCATCATTTTTTGGGAATTTTAGCGAAGGCGCATCTTGTTCGTTTACATAAATGGATGCAGGGGGTTATATTAAAAGATAATAAAAAGGCATAAAGGATGGATTTTGACTTTAAAGAAGTAGAAAAGAAATGGCGTAAGGAATGGGAGGATAAGGAGGTTTACAAGGTCACCGAGGCCCCAAACCTTCCGAAATATTATGTATTGGATATGTTCCCGTATCCGAGTGGTGCAGGTCTGCACGTAGGTCATCCGCTAGGTTATGTGGCCTCAGATATTTATGCCCGCTACAAGCGTTTGAAAGGCTTTAACGTACTCCATCCGATGGGCTATGATGCTTTCGGTCTGCCTGCCGAGCAGTATGCCATCGAGACCGGTACGCCTCCACAGGTCACTACAGACAAGGCCATCAAGACCTACCGCGGCCAGCTCGACAAGATCGGTTTCAGTTTTGACTGGAGCAGACAAGTCAAAACTTGTGAGCCGGAGTATTACAAATGGACACAATGGATATTCCTTCAGCTTTTTGATAGCTGGTACGATCGCGCCAATAACAGGGCCGAGAATATCTTTACACTCGATTCATATTTTGCTGAGAATGGCTGCATCAACTGGCCGCAGCATGACAAAGATGACCATGCAGAGTTTACGGATGTAGAGTGGAATAATTTCTCTGTCGAGGAGAAGCAAAAAATATTGATGCATTACCGCATCGCCTATCAGAGTTATAGTGAAGTGAACTGGTGTGAAGCGCTGGGCACAGTGCTGGCCAATGATGAGGTCAAAGACGGCAAGTCTGAGCGCGGCGGCTATCCTGTAGAACGCCGCAAGATGCGCCAGTGGTTTCTGCGTATCACGGAGTATGCCGACAGGCTGCTGTCCGGTCTCGATACGCTGGACTGGAGCGATGCCATGAAAGATATGCAGCGCAACTGGATCGGCAGGAGCGAAGGGGCTTTGGTGCAATTTCACCTCTCCCAAACCCTCTCCAAAGGAGAGGGCATTAGCAGCCAATACATCCTCACCCCCGACCCCTCTCCTTCGGAGAGGGGAGCTGAGCAAGTCCGTTTTATGACCGGAGCGAAGGAAGTCAGCGTAAAGAACCTTGAACATGCGAAGCAACATCGGAAGGAGCCTACCGAAGCGGAAGAAAAGTTGTGGCAGGAAATTAGGAATGAGAAACTGGGATTCAAATTCAGACGTCATTTGATAGATAAGTATATTGTTGATTTTGTATGTCTATTTAAAGGCCTGATTATAGAGGTTGATGGAGATATTCATGAATTTACAAAAGAAGAAGATGCGATAAGGACTTTAGTACTGAACCAACATGGGTTTACCGTAATTCGTTTTGCAAATAATGAGGTATTTAACGATCTGCAAAATGTATTGGAAAAAATAAAAGCTACTGCAACTGAACTTAATGAACGCATTGACTCTGCTCTTTCCGGGTTAAGTGACAATCAAGAGGTGGCTGTTTCTCCCCTCTCCTTCGGTGAGGGGCAGGTGAGGAAAATTCCCGTTTTCACCACTCGTCCCGACACCATCTTTGGCGCTACATTTATGGTCATCGCGCCTGAGCATGAACTGGTCACATCCCTCACCACAGCCGGGCAGCAAAAAGAGATAGACGACTATATCGCCTATGTCAAAAGTCGCACCGATGTAGAGCGTCAGCAGGAGAAGAAAGTCACAGGTGCATTCACGGGCAGCTATGCGGTCAATCCATTTACCAATACGGAGATACCGATCTATATCGCGGAATATGTCCTCGCGGGTTATGGCACAGGCGCTATCATGGCCGTACCGGCAGATGACGAGCGCGACAGAAAATTTGCGGAGAAATTCGGTCTGCCGATCATCGAGGTGATAGATAAATCTGCTCATCCTAATGCCGAGATCGGCGATAAGGTCGGCACGATGATAAACAGTGGCATGCTCAATGGCAAGGAAGTAAAAGATGCCATCAAATTGATACTCGATGAAATAGAAAAACAAGGTATCGGAAAGCGTAAGGTCAACTATCGTCTGCGTGATGCGGGCTATAGTCGTCAGCGCTACTGGGGTGAGCCGTTTCCGATCGTGTATAAGAATGACATCCCATATCCGCTGCCTGTCGGTGAACTGCCTCTGAGGCTCCCTGAGGTGGATAGCTACAAGCCATCAGGCGATGGACGCTCTCCGATAGCGAATAACAAAGCATGGGTCAACCTGCCTGATGGCAGCCAGCGCGAGACAGATACGATGCCGGGCTATGCAGGTTCTAGCTGGTACTTCCTGCGCTATATGGACCCACACAATGACAAGGAGTTCGCGGCAAAAGATAAACTCAAATACTGGCAAAGTGTGGACCTCTACCTCGGCGGCAATGAGCACGCTGTAGGCCACCTGCTCTATGCCCGTCTCTGGCATAAATTCCTCTATGATATGGGCTACGTGCCTACCGATGAGCCTTTCAAAAAGCTAATCAATCAGGGGATGATACAGGGGGTAAGTGCATGGGTCTATAGACTTAGTGATATTATTATAAGTAGTACTGAAACTCCACAGTCGACTTTAGAGAAGCGCCCGCAGATCTTTGTGTCATATGAGATTTGCAAGACGTTAAAACCTTTGCTTGGGAAAAGCTTTAAAGAAATAGAAGGCCAATTTGATTTACTACCAGATGATTTAAAGGATTGTATTTCGAAAGTATATAGCGCGATTAATGAAATTGGTAATGTTCCTGAATTCATGGGAGCATTTGATATACTTGATTTTACTTCAAGGTATGTTGAAGTAAGTGTTGTTGATGGTGATGCTTTGAATATAGATGGCTTTAAATCCTTGCCTCGTTTGTGGACTGAGAATTCACTTTTTGTTTACGATTCGAATGGTGAAATTACCTGTGAAAGAGCGGTCGAAAAAATGTCCAAATCAAAATATAACGTCGTCAATCCCGATGATGTGATAGAAAAATATGGAGCGGATTGTTTCAGGATGTTTGAGATGTTCCTCGGGCCACTCGATCAGTCCAAGCCCTGGGATCAGCAGGGCATAGACGGCGTAGGAAAGTTCATCAGAAGGTTTTGGCGCTTGTTCGGCCCCACCCAAACCCTCCCCGAAGGGGAGGGCTTCAATGCAATTAAGCTTAACCTTTCTGATGAAAAAGCTAGCCCTGCGGAATTAAAAATTTTGCACAAGACCATCAAAAAAATAGCTGATGACATCGAGCGCCTGTCATTCAATACCTGTGTGAGCCAGTTCATGATCTGCCTGAACGAACTCAACGATCTCAAATGCACTAAGCGCGAGATATTAGAGCCGCTGCTTATCGTACTTGCTCCTTTTGCGCCATTCCTCACCGAGGAGCTGTGGCAGGCATTGGGCAATACCGGCAGCATACACAAAGCGGCATTCCCTAAGTTTGAAGAGAAATATCTGGTCGAGAGTGCATTCACATATCCCGTCTCTATCAACGGCAAAGTGCGCGCTGAGATTCCATTGGCATTAGACTTAGATGAGGCTGCTATGAAGGCTGCTGTTCTGAGTAATGAGAACATTCAAAAATGGACCAATGGCAGCGAACCAAAGAAATTTATCTTCGTCAAAGGCCGGATCATCAATGTGGTGGTGTAGCCCCCTCTAAATCTCCCCCAAAGGGGAGACATGAATGCATTTTGGTTTTAAGCCCTCCCTGAAGGGGAGGGTTGGGTGGGGCTAAAACCATTCAAACAGGTCTTGCTGTTTTAATGCTGCTTTTTTAGCTGTATCAAGGTCGCGCAGCACTTTCCCCTCGTTCATTTGCACAAGGCGATTGCCATATTGATAAGCATCTTTGAGATTGTGAGTGATCAGTATTGCGGTGAGTTTATATTCTTTGATAAGCTTATCCGCAGTTTGCAGGATCGTATTCGCACTACGTGGATCGAGTGCTGCGGTGGGTTCATCCAGCAGTAGGATATCTGTTTTGTCCATCACACTCATGAGTAGTGTCAGCGCCTGACGCTGCCCACCCGAGAGCGAACCCATTTGTTGCTCGATCTTATTTTCCAAACCCATACCGAGTGTAGCTATTTTGTCACGCACTGTTTTTTTGAAAGCATCATTCACGCCTATCACGAGTTTCTTCTGTGTAGTCCTTAATGCTGCAAGACGAAAATTATCTATGATGCTCAGCTCAGGTGCGGTGCCGCTCAGCGGATTTTGAAAGACACGCGCTATCCATTGGCTGCGCTTGTATTCGGCGAGTTTTGTCACATCTTTATTGTCAATGATCACATGGCCGTTTGTCGGTGTTTCTGCACCGGCTATGATATTAAAGAGTGTACTTTTCCCAGAACCATTAGAACCGATCACGACTACAAACTCCCCCTTCTGTATAGTCAGTGATATATCACTTAACGCAGTCACTTCATTGACCTGTCCGCGATTGAAGACCTTGATGATATGTTGCAGTTCGATCATGATTGCCTCAGTGCTTTTATTCTTGGTATGCTTACGATGATCAGCACAAATACAGCCGTGACGAGCTTCAGCATATTCGGGTCAATGCCTATTGATAAAGTGAATGCTAATACCAGTTGAAATATCATACTGCCTATTAAGATTATTGCTAGCTGCGCAATGACCTTTCTGATATTCCACCACTTGATCAGTGCATCGCCTATCAGCACTGAGCCTAGTCCTGTGATGACGATTCCTATGCCCATATTGATGTCGGTGAAGTTCTGATATTGTGCGACCAGATAGCCGCTGAGTGCAGTGAGTGCATTGGCGATAGCGAGACCGATTATTTTCATGCGGTTATTATTGATGCCGAGCGCACGTGTCATCGAGGCGCTGTTGCCTGTGGCACGCATTGCTATACCAAAGTCAGTCATCAATACATAAGCAAGTATCGCGGCGATGATGATGATAAATATCAAACCAACGAAAGCATCATTATAAACGGGATTAGAGAAAATATGAAAGACCTGAAAGATCGTGATCACAGTCAGCAATGGCACATTCGAGCGGCCGAGGATGGTGAGATTGATAGAATATAATCCTGTCATCACGAGTATACCCGCGAGCAGTGCTTCTATTTTGAGTTGTGTGTGTATCAACCCCGTGATCGCTCCTGCTATCGCTCCCGCAGCCATCACCGCAGGGATGATGATAGCCGGATGCCAATGTCCCGTAAGCATCACCGCTGTGATCACCGCGCCGAGTATGTAGCTGCCATCAGTGGTGATGTCGGGTATGTTGAATATCTTCATTGTGATAAAGATACCCAGCGACATGGCAGACAGGCAGAGCCCCAGCATGATGGCAGTGAGATAAAATTCCATTCTACTAATTAACTATAAGATTTCTATAAGAACAATTCAATAAATATAATTTTATCGGCGAAAGCTGTTTCATCGCTTGCTTTTCTTGTATTTGTATTACCCTCTCCTTCGGAGAGGGCAGGGTGAGGTGGCTATTATTTCAGCGCTTCGAAATTTTCAGGCACAGTGATATTAAATTGTTTGGCAGCAGTTGGATTGTAAACTCTCTTTCTGAGTTTCACCATTTCCCATTGCATGTCTTTTGTACTTTTATTTTTGAGAAAGGCCGCCGCCTGTTCGCCAGTCTGATAGCCCCATTGATAAATATCAGCGCCGTATGCAGCCACTGCACCTCTTGACACGAGGCCTGCTTCGCTGGTGAATACAGGCACTTTGGCATTATTGCAGGCCTTGATGATGGTCTCAAATGAACCGAAAACGATATTGTCTGGATTTGCAAAGAAGGCATCAATGCCTTTATTGAGCAAGGATTGAGTAACCAGTTGTACATCTGCCGTGCTGCTCACCGGTTCAGCGACCAATTCAATATTTAGCTGCTCTGAAAGTTGTTTGATCCTTGTCAAAGCCTCTGCTGACTGTGGTTCGGATTGATTATAGAGCAGCCCTACCCTCATGCGTCTTTTCTTTTCCAGGATAGGGAGCAGCTGCGGAATGAGAGAAAAAGATGTATCGATATATCCCAGTGTCTCACCCACACCGAATAGATTGGCTGGTGCTTTACCATTGGCATCTGTGAGTTTCATCAGTTCAGGCGATGGAGATACCATCATAAATACAGGAATATCTTTAGTACTCTGCAATGCAGTGATAGTCGATAGCGATGGGCAGGTAGCTATCAGATCGACTTTTTGAGAAATAAAATACTTGATGGAAAGTGTGAGTTTGGGAATATCGCCCTGTGCATTGCGATAGATGATCTTCACGGTTTTTTGATCTTCGGAGTATCCGTTTTTCTTCAATGCATCCATAAATCCCTGCTGCGCCTGAGCGATAGTGTTATCTTCGAATGCATCCATAAATCCGACCACAGGAACATCAGTCTTGCTATTGCTGCAATTACTGAATATGATCAGCGACATAAAACAAAGCAGTATTATCCTCATGTACGAAATGTTTTATTTGCTAAAATAACCCTGATTTTGGATAATTGTTTATGAATTCGTTCAAATCCTATTCTTTATTAATTTCATCAGTCTAAATAGATGACAATTGATAAAAGACATACGAAAATATGAGAACCTGCACATAGCCTTCTGGCTGGTGAAGGATGCCTGTTGGTGCCTGCTGTTCAAGCCTCTTGGTATGCTCATGATCATACCTACGCTCTATGTGGCTATCGATATCACATGGAGGTCGCGACATGAGCGCACAGATCTGTTTCACAATGTGGCGGTCACGCTATGGATATGTGCCAATGCTACCTGGATGACCGGGGAATTTTTCTTTGATGATCATTTGCGCCCCTTTGCGATGGTGTTTTTTGCCCTAGGCTTACTCGTGATAGCGTATTACTATATATCTCTGGCGAGAAACTATAAGGATGATGTCGGCACTACTGAATGAGCTTCTTTAGTGTCTCTGCTTTGTTGATCTTTCCATTTTCGGTATAGCAGAATTTCTCTGTGGCCAATATCTGTCTTGGCTTTTCGAATTTCGTCAGGGCTTCAAAATGTTCAATCTTTACTATATTTTCAGAAGTAGATGATTCTAGTACCAATGTTACTTTCTGGCCCAGTGCATCGTCAGCCATTCCTGTTACGAAAAAATTGACACTGATGAAGGCTTGCAGTTTTCGTTCTATCTCCTCGGCAGATACTTTGATACCGCCAGTGTTGATCATGTTATCATATCTCCCCAGCCATTGAAATTCTTTCGCGGAAGTAATTTTAACCAGATCATTTGTAATGAAAAGTGATGCTGATAGGTGAGGGGCATCGATCAGCAGACAGCCTCTTTGGTCGAGAGATATTTTTACGCCATAGAGTGTGCTGAAGTAGTCCGAACGGTCTGCCCCATTTATTTTCCGAAGTGCTATATGGCTGATGGTCTCTGTCATTCCATAGGTCTCATAGACTGATGGATGAATGTCTTGCAGCCTTTGCCTGAGAGGGTAGGAGACCTCACCGCCACCGAGTATTATCTTATGAAATTGAGACAACATTATGCCGGACATTTTATCATCTAATATCGCACCCATCTGCATGGGCGTGAAGGCAGCGAATTCAATTTCTCCATAGAAAACTAAGTGCTCAAGAGGGTTTGATCGGGGCTCTACGCAAATCAATTGAAGCCCGCGTATCATACTTCTTAAGATCATCATTTTGCCACCGATATGTGTAGCGGGTAGCGCCAGCAAAGCGATATCGCCATTCTTCAGTTTAAAAAAATCACAGGTCCTTTCAGCGCTGGCTGTCATTGCCTCACGACTGAGTTCAATCTGTTTGGGTGTACCTGTAGAGCCGGATGTATGAACTGTGAAATGGCTTGCACCATCGAGCCATGAGCGGATAAAATCAAAAACCGGGATAGTCCATTGTGGAACATCCCGGTTTGATATTTGTGAGAGTATGTCTGCCTTTGAGACGCTGAGATCTATGATGAACATCGTTACCTGCCCTTGTCGGGCAAATATACTGCTTATCTGATCAGCGTGATAGAACCCTTGTTATTAACTGTAGCTCCATCGATGAAGGTAACGGTCAGTATATAAACGTATACACCTGGTTCAACTAACTGGCCTCTGTATTTTCCATCCCATTGGAAGTTGAGATCATTGGACTGAAATATTTTTTCACCCCATCTGTCAAATATCTCTACGGCTACTAACTTCCACACTTTTTTGTTGCCATATATTTCCCAATAGTCATTCACTCCGTTGCCGTTTGGTGTGAAGGCATTAGGTACATACAGTTGATGCTGAGGTATGACCGTGATAAGCACCTGACTGTTTGCCGTACAGCCGCTATCGCTCACCGCTTCGATGATATACTGTGTAGTATTGAGTGGCGATGCTACCGGTGCCGGACAGTTATTGCAGCTAAGGCTGAATATAGGAGTCCAGTTGATACTGGCGACCTGATCGCCCGGTGCGAGAGTGATGTTAAGGCCCAGTTGCAGTTGATCTCCTTCATTGATAGTGGCAGTATCCGGCACAGCCGTCACTCTGAATGAAGAATCATTAGTGATCACAAATCCGGTATCTAAGGTACATCCTCTTGAATCGGTAACTGTGACACTGTCTATTCCTACACCCAGATTTACTATTTGACTGGTAGCCTGACCATTGCTCCAAGTGTAAATGTAGCTTGGTGATCCGCCTGTGACCGACAGTGTAATAATACCGTCATGCAGTGGCGGGCAGAGCACATTTTTCTTCTGAGAGTTGAGCACCATAGGAGGTGCAGTGCCGACAATGATCGTGGCAGTGTCGGTACATCCATGACTGTCGCTGACTGTCACAGTATACGATCCGGCTGTAATATTCAGCAGTGGATTGGTATTGCCGCTCGGACTCCATGCATATGTATATCCCGGAGTACCACCTGTATCTGTCAGGTATATGGCACCATTGCTAAAGCCAAGACAAGAGACAGGAGTAATAGAATCTACTATGATCGCAACTGCACTGGGCTGAGTGACGGTCATATTCGTATAGATGAACTGACATGCGTTGGCATCGGTCAGCGTATCGGAATAAGTACCTGCTGTCAGTCCGCATGGGTTAGCTGTAGTAGCTCCGTTCGTCCATGAGTTAGTGAAAGGTTGTACGCCGCCACTCGGGGTCACCGTAAGGCATCCGTTATTGCCACCGAAACAGCTGACAGGTGTCATCGTATTAGTAGCAGCGATCTGAGCTGGCTGTGTGACAGGCACTGTGTCCGGGCCATATACTCTGCATCCGTTGCCATCGGTAATGGTGACTACATAGATCCCTGCTGTCAGGTTGCTCAGATTTTGTGTATTAGCGCCACCGGGAGACCATGCGAATGTATATGGAGTAACATTGCCTGTCAGTGTGAGCGTGATCGCGCCATTGTTTCCACCGAAACATGACACAGGGGTCACTGCGGTGTCAAATGTGGTAGATGGCGGAGGATTCGGCACGATGACCGTAAGTGTATCTATACATCCGTTCGCATCTTTGAGTGTCACAAGGTGGTTTCCTGCTGAAACAGGAGAGAAAGTGGTGCCAGCCTGGAATGCACCTCCGTCTGATGAAAATGCGTAAGCTGGTGTACCACCTGAGGCATTGATGGTGAAGGAACCATTCGTACCATTGTTACAAACTGGCGGTACCGCACTCACGAATGTGAGAACGAGAGCCGTGGGCTGTGTAATGGCATCTGTGAGACTGGTCGGGCAGCCTTTCGAATCCTGTACATTGATCGTGTAGGTTGGATTTGCACAGAGACTGTTGAATGTGCCTGATCCACCGAATGCGCCTCCATTGAGTGAGTATTGATATGGAGGTGTACCACCTGCACCTGCCGCCACTATGACCCCGGCACAATTTCCGAAACATGAATCATTGATCGTGGAAAGTATCGAAGCTGTAAGAGCCGTAGGTTGGAATATGGTGAATGAAACTGATGAAGTACATCCGTGGGCATCTTTTACCATGATCGTATGCGCACCCACCGAGAGTGCTGTGAACATGCCGCTGGCCTGGAATGCTCCTGCACCATCCAGTTGATAGCTATATGGTAAAGTTCCTCCGGTAGCATTTGCCCATGCAGTATCGGCCGTTTGACCGAAGCATGCGATACTATCGAAGATCACTGAAGAGACCAGTACATTCGGTTGGGTGATAGTGACAGCTATCGTATCCTTACATCCGAAGCTATCTGCCACGATGGTGGTATAGATACCTGCGGTCAATGTGTTAGCGATACTATCCGTTATGAGAGGCAGTTGCGGCCATACGTAGGTGTATGGATATTTGCCACCTGTCACTGATAGGATTATATCACCGTTGTTGCCGCCATTACATGATACATCCTGTGTGCTGACTGTATCGACTACCATGATAGGAGGTACAGTGATGGTCACACCACCTACGGCAGTACAGCTGTTATTGTCTGTCACAGTCACTGAATACGGTCCTGCACAGAGATTGATAGCATGGCTTGAATCTGAAGTACTCGGTGCACTCCAGATGAAATTATATGGACCTGTACCACCCTGACCATCTACTTTGGCCGATCCGGTACACTGCCCGCCGCAATGAGGGCTGACACTATCGAGTACTGCCACACTGAGCGGCAATGGTTGCGCTAATATCTGAGTGGCAGCAGCCGTACATCCGTTGTGGTCTGTGATGGTGACATGATATGTTCCGGCACAGAGGTTGTTGATACTATCGATAGCCGATGCCACCGGGCTCCATTGATAAGTGAATGGTCCGGTGCCACCGATCGCTTCTACTCTTACCTGACCCGTACAGGCCCCGTTGCAAAGTGGTGATAAACTCTTTGCAAAATATGCCTGAAGGCCACCGTTAGCTCCGATAGAGGTCGATGCTGCGACACTGCAATTGGATCCTGTAGGAGTGACGGTCACATAATAAGTACCGGAAGGTTGATTACTGATCGTAGCTGTAGTAGCTCCTGTGGGGCTCCATAGATAGGTATAGGCTCCAGCAGGTGCAGGAACGGCAGTAGCACTACCGTTGCCGCCGCAGCTGGCCGGTACGATAGTAAAGGTAACTGTAGCGGGAAGATTTTTTGTGATCGTGATCGAAGTATCTGAATTACAGAGGCCTCTCGGACTGTATGAAGTGACGAGATAAGTAGTAGTGGCCTGCGGGAAAGCATATACGTTCGTACCCGTAGAGCTGCTTAGTCCGGCAGTAGGACTCCATAGATATGATGAGCCGGTTCCGGTCAGGATGATATGTGCACTGTCTCCCGCGCAGAATGATGTCGTACCTGTGTATGTAAGTGTTGCATTTGGTTCGACCACCAGATATACGGTGTCATACGGTGACCATCCGCAGCAGCTTGTTTCGATACGACCGATTATCATAAAAGTACCGGCGGTGTTGAAAGTAAGATTGGTGAGGTTTTGGAAATTATGACCTCTGTATGTATTCGGAACGGTAGCACCTCCGAAATTCCAGTCAAAGGTATCAGCAGATGCTATCTGCATATTGAAGCTGGCTGTTGAACCTTTGCAAACCCAGAAAGTATCTGTGTGCAATACCGGTGCTGAAGATTGAATGACCGGTACGAATGAACTTTGATCGATAGCTATATTGACGAATCCTGTATAGGTGAAAGCAGCATAACCGATATCTTTTCTGCCTGTAGTAGTATATTGAGTGATCAGTGAAGTACCATTGCCCGCCGGTACGGTAGCACCTGCACCTGCTGTCCATGCACCTGCAGCAGCAGATGATAGAGTATCAAATCTGTTGGTACAAGACACATTCGCTGCATAAATTGTAGTTTGAGCGGCCAGATTGAATATAGCCGGATTATTGATACCTGTATTGATAGCTGTGTTTGCACCGTGGCTGGTATATGTTGGTGCGGTACCATTGCTGATGATCTCAGCGCTCACACCCGGTGCACCCGGTTGTCCGTTTCCACCACTTCCGCCTGCACCTCCGTTTCCACCTGTACCTCCACTAGCCTGCGGACTGCAGCTACCCGAACTAGAAGTTCCAGCCACACCCGCTGTGGCTGCTGTAGCCACTTGCCCCAGACCTCCGGCACCCCCGGTACCGGCTGTATTGGCTATGATATCACAATCCACTATGGTACTACCCGCACCATTACTGAATAAATATATACCAAAGGAGCCGCCGCCGCCATATCCGCCCAGGCCTGCCTGTCCGCCGCCGCCGCCGTTTCCGCCGCTGCCGCCATTGGCAGGACCATTTATACTGCATGTGCAGTTAGTACCCAACTGGCCGCCGCCACCACCACCACCACCACCACCCGCAGTACCATTAG
>CAIXBT010000164.1 GCA_903917755.1 uncultured Bacteroidota bacterium | reverse complement strand
TTTTTTTACTGCGGCCTTCTTAGGTGCCGGTTTTTTAACGGCTTTCTTAGGAGCCGGTTTTGCCGTCTTTTTAGGAGCGACCTTCACTACTTTTTTCGGAGCAGGTTTAGCTATTTTCTTGGGAGCTGCTTTCACTGCTTTTTTAGGAGCAGGTTTGGCGACTTTCTTAACTTGTTTCGCTTGTACTTTAGGAGCAGGCTTTGCACTTTTCTTAGCAGCAGGCTTAGCTACCGTTTTCGACTTTGCTTTAGGGGCTGGTTTTACGACCTTTTTTGCCGCAGGCTTTGCTGTAGCTTTTACCACTTTTTTGTTCGTTGCTTTTTTACTTTTTGCCATGTCCATTAGATTTTGGGGGAAATTAGTTAATTTTTGGATTACCAATATGTTAGCCATCTGTACAGAGAAAATTTAGCTTGCGAATTTAATTATATTATCGAAATTTCAGAGTTTTAATTTTTGCCTCACTTCATCCTTATAAACCTTGCCGATCGGCAGGGATGTGCCATCGCTGAGGGAGACCATATTCCCGCTCACGGCGCGAATCAGAGAGGTATTGAGAATGTATGATTTATGTATCCTGATGAAGGTTTCCTGCGGTAGCATTTTTTCGAGATTTTTCAATGCTTCGAGCGTAACCACAAAATTTCCTTTGTCTAAAATGATCTTGACATATTCTCCCAGACCCTCAATATATTTTATCTCTTTGAAAAATATCTTGACGATCTTATAATCCGACTTCACCATGATATAATCGGGTTTTTCGGTCATAACAGAGTCGTCTATATTTTTGTATTTCAAATATGCTTTAGCTCGCTCCACCGCATGATTGAACCTCTCAAAAGAAAAAGGTTTGACCAGATAGTCGACCACATCGAGATTGAATGCATCCAGAGCCATGTCATGATTGGCTGTAGTGATGATGGTGACCGGCTTATTGGGAAGCTTTCTGAGCATCTCGATACCGGTCATACCCGGCATCTGGATATCGAGAAACATGAGATCGATCTTTTCTTTCTCAAACACGGCCAGGGCCTCCGCTGCACTGCTGCATTTTGCTACGACCTCACATTCCGAGAGCTTGAGCGTAAAGTTCTCAAGGATCTTGAGCGATGGATATTCATCATCTACTAAAAGTGTTCTGATCATGACGATGGTATTTTATTTTATATGAATGTACTCAAACTTTATCTTGACAAAGGGATTTTCATAGCAGCCGAAAAAGTATTTTTATCATCCTCAAATTTGATCTGCCCGGATGGTTCGTAGTTTATCTCAAAACGTCTTTTCAGGTTTTCTATGCCTATCCCTCCGGGTCCTTTGCTCGGCATGAGGATGGGCGATTTGCTGTTTTTGACGCTGAAATAAATATAAGAACTGCGAGCTACACAGGTGATCTCCAAAAAGGCTTTTTTATTAGCTCCGAAGTCCCCGTGCTTAAAGGCATTTTCGACCAGTGGTGTGAACAGATTTGGTACTATCATTTTGTCTTTCAGTTCACCCTTGACATCGAAGCGGACATTCACCGGTTCAGAATATTTCAATTGAAATAATTCCAATATTGAAGTTATGCATTTCACTTCACTTTCTATTGCCACAAAGGGATGATTACAATCATAAAGCATATACCTTAACAATTCGGAAAGCTTGAGGATCATCTCAGGTGTTTTGGGAGAATTTTCCAAAGACAGTGCATAGATATTATTGATACTATTAAAAAGAAAATGGGGATTGATCTGCTCGCGCAGAAACTTCAATTCTGCTTCAAATTTTATGGCTTTCAGCTCCAGCAGCTCCCGCTCGAATCTATATCTCGACAAAGACATACGGAGTAGCGTACTGAGCATGAGAAATATAAAACAGGAGATCGCTATCAATACGACATATCGTACATTGTAGGTATAGAGCCTTACATTCTCAGGCACCGAGAAAAAGGTAAGCTCGATAGTATACTGCAGCGGCGTGGCCAATAGCATCATCCCCACCATCGCAAATCCATATCTGCGCAGATCGCCCCGTTCGAAATATTCGGGCATGATCCATAGATAATTGATATAAAATACCGTGGAGTTGAAGATCACGATCAGCAGGTTCCGTTGTATGGCATACTGCAATGGAAGTGTCTGGGTACTGATGAATGTAAGAAAGGAGAAGTATAGTATCCAGAAAACAATATGCATGATCACATTCATCCGCCCCGGACGAACCCTGTTCAGGCTCTCGGATACTTCCTTCAGTTTGATCAATTGTAATGCCATGTTGCTAAAATAGAAAAATTAATGGAGGAAGACCACGGGCTAAGACCACGGAAATGTGCGATTATGGGCTGTGGTCTTAAGATCTAGGCTCTCTGTGCTTTACGCTCCTGCTTCAGATACCAGGCTCGCTTATAGAATGGAAATTGATTCAATTCATCTTCCGTAAAATCTGGCGGCATATCATCGTGCTTCACACTGCGATCATGTTTAGGCACCAGCATCGACTTAGCGAGCTGATCGAACTTGGTCTGTAGTGCTGCCAGTGTCCACTCGCCAAATACCGTGTGCCCACCTTCATACATCTGCACCTGATATTCTTCCATGGTGGTGACATATCCTGAATATCCGTTAGCATAAGGCACTAAAATTACCTGCCTGATACCACGCTCTTTCAATGTCTCTTCGAGAGATTTCCTGAGCCGCTTAGCCGCTATGGTCGTGATCTCAAACGGGAATGCAGCCAATGCTATATTTCCCAGAGTGACTATCTGAAGCGGTAGTATTTTGGCTGTCCACGGTTTATCCTTGTATCCCACTTTCTCAAAGAAATATTTGATGGATGCTACACTCGGGTCTACCCAGCCCGGCATGATCAGTCTGTTGATGTGTTTGGTTCCCAAAATCCTTCTGGCATGGGTCTCGATCATCACATCTTTCTTGCCCTGCGTCCTGTATTTGCGATATACTGCATTACTGAATTTCTCATTCTTGAATTTGGCCAATCCAAACTCATATACCTTCACGATACGTGCTACAGTCTTGAAAAAAGCCATCAAGATAGGATGTGCACCGGGGCCATCCATGATCGCTCCACCAAAGAAAGCAACCCCTTGTGATGCTGGTCCAGTCTGGGCATCGAGCTGGCCGTTAGCGAACTGAGGGTCGCAGGTGGCATTGCCGAAATTGACAAAAAGCATATCATAATCGATGCCTCCCGTTACTTCAAATCCATGCTTCTCGGCATCAGCATATATCTCCATGGCCTTATCAGCCTGAAGCTTGCCGTTATACTGCGAACTTTGAAAATCGTCCTTGAATTTACCTTCCCAATAACCTCTCTGAAATGGTTGTTTAGGATTGTATCTGTATTTGGGTGTCACATCTCCGCAGGTACCCTGAGCGAATGCGGCCACAAAATTCTCGTTACCCTTTGCGGCAAACGCATCTTCCACATTTTGAGCTGCGTAACCTTTATTATCCGAGCAGACTTTGTTGTTATCATTGGAAATATTGGTAGGGTGCACACCAAACCAGTTGATCTTTCCTATGTCCTCGCCTGTGTCACTGACAAATTTCAACATGACCATCTCGCGGTTCACCGCCAGGTGAGCGGTCTCACGTGTGGCTTTTTCTTTGACCTCGGGGTTCTGATTATACTGATCGATAGAACGATTGAAGGCCACCTCCTTGTCTGGTTCAAATGAACCACTGGAAAACATGACGCGCCCGGGCTGCATGTTTTTTTCTGCCTGCACGATGCTATCGGCTATACTACGCACGAGTTTTTGATATATCTCCATCACAAAACCCGGTGTGCTGATGTTATAGAAACCATAGTAAGAATATCCACTCGGCCCGCTGTGTGTGTGCTGTGCGGTGAGCATGAAATTATCATCATCATATCCGCACTGATGATCTCGGGAACGAAGCTCCTTGAGTACTCCTTTTTTTAAAGCTATGGTAATGAAACCGAGTTCGCAGTTGACTATGCAAACTTTGGTCTGAGTAGAGGGATCGATAAAGACAAATGTACGCGCATAGAGGGGAGTCTCGATCGCCTCCATTGTATTGAAATACAGACCATATCCCAACATACCGACTCCCTTTTTGAAGGCGGTAATATCCGTTTTCGCTGCACCTATTAGAAACATAATGAACTCCTTTTGGTTAATAGTCTAAACAAAAATAACCTGTAAAGGCTTTCATTTCTTAACAATTCAATGAGAAGCGCTTAGATTTAAGCAGAGAGATATATTGATGAATATTAACAGAGGTTCGTTGAGGATATCTATCCGATGGTGGAAATTTATAATGAGCCTACTTTATGACAATTAAGTCGCAAATCGAGATCTAATAAAAAACTGGTCACCTCAACTTAGTGATATCGACCTTCTCATTTTGCTGGATAGGAATAGAAAAGCTGACTCCTAAGGCCTTTACGACTATCACCCCCTGTACTTTGACATCCATTTGTTTGGTCTTGATCAGATTGATCACATTTTTAAATCCTTCCGTGAATGTCATGTCGGGCTTGATCACCAGATTGAGAGGTACGGCAAACTCACTTTGAGATTTGATCTGAACAGGGACTTTCTGCCCGGCCGTAGCCACATGCTTACTGTTCAGTTCTATATTCATGAGCACATCCTTCAGTTTAACGGGCAGTTTGTTTGGATTGTACATGATCACATCGCCATACACTTTGAATCCATCCTTGTCAAAACGCTCCATCCTGAAGTTTTCTACCCGCTTGTATACAGGTGTATAGACCTTGCATGAAGAAAGTAAGAACACCAATAAGAAAGCACAAAGGAGAAATTTCAAAAGCTGTTTCATCGGATCAAATTCTTTATAGTACCGGAATAATTTATCGGGAAAGTATAATTCGCAAAAAGTACATCAGAACCGGCACTGCCTGTGATCGTGACGGGTAGCGTAGTTTCTGCGGAGTCTCCTTTTATCACCTCTGCTCTCGGAAACCTGACCTGAAAGGAATAATGGAAATCCTCTTCGCCTTTGATCGCTTCTGTGAAATTATCATTGATCTTACCTATCGTCACCCCGTTCAGCACCACATCAAAAACTATTTTGCCAAGTTGTGAGCGCATTTTATTGGGATTATGAAAGATCATGTCGCCTCGCAGCTCTCCGGCCTCATCAGATATCTTCACGAGAGTGAGCCCGGTCACCCCCATGAATTGTGCACGCTGAGGTTTATTAAAATAAAAATACCCGGCTATAAAGACCAGAAAGATCAGTATGACGACAGATGTCTTTTTCACAGGTTCTATTTGAGTGTATCGCGGGCTATGAGTTCCTTCATGATCTCGTTTGTACCTGCATATATACGCTGCACACGAGCATCAGCCCAGGCTCTGGCCACAGGATACTCCCATATGTAACCATAGCCACCATGCAGTTGCAGACATTCGTCGGCCACTTTGCCCTGCAGATCGCTTAGCCAGTATTTAGCAGCAGAAGCATCAGCTCCGCTTAGTTGTTTTTTGTCATGCAGCTCTATGCATCTGTCTGCGAATGCACGTCCCACATTGATCTCCGTAGCCACTTCAGCCAGTTTGAAACGGGTATTCTGCAATTCGCTTATAGGCTTACCGAATGCGATACGCTCTTTGGTATACCTCACCGTATGCGTCAGCACTCCTTCTGCACCGGCTATAGCACCAAGTCCTACCACGAGTCTTTCCTGCGCCAGTTCGGTCATCAGGTATTTGAACCCCTCTCCTACTTTGCCTATCAGGTTTTCTTTGGGTACTTCTACATTTTCAAAGAAAAGTTCACAGGTATCCTGTGCATGCAGACCTATTTTTTCAAAAGGTTTGCCCTTTGAATATCCTTTCATTCCGGTCTCCAGCAGCAGCAGAGAGATACCTTTTGCTCCAAGGGTCGGATCGGTCTTGACTGCTACAATGGCTATATCACTCAGGTAGCCATTTGTGATAAAAGTCTTTGAGCCATTCACCAGATAGTGGTCACCTTTGTCCACAGCAGTGGCACGTATACCCTGCAGATCGCTTCCCGCACCCGGCTCAGTCATAGCGATAGCAGCTATCGCTTCGCCCGATACCATCTTAGGCAGCCATTTCTTTTTCATACCCTCATTGCCATAGTGCTCTATATACGGGCACACGATATCCGAATGCAGCGAGTACCCTACCGTCTCAGATGCGAGGCCCAGCTTGCCCAGTTCCTCTATAATGATCGCATTGTAGCGAAAGTCTTTGATACCAAGGCCGCCGTATGCTTCATCTACCTGCGGGCAGAGATATCCTGCCTCACCTAACTTGGCCCAGCTCTCACGGCTTACCATCTGGTCTTTTTCCCACTTGGCATGATGCGGCTCTATTTCTTTTTTGATAAAATCTCTGAATGAACTTGCGAACATGTTATGTTCTTCGGTGTATATACTGCGTGGCAACATTTTGATTTATTTTACTGCAATAGTATGAGTTGTTTGGCAAACGAGCAAAAGTTGGCTGAAAGTGTTGGAGGGAAACAGACGACTGTTGGCTGGAAATGCAATAGGTCGATCTATTGTTCTTTATTAACTATAGCCCTTTTAAAGGTGTTCCAATAGTTAAACTCCATTACACCGTCTTTGTAAAAACCCTTCTCCAGAAGTATCTCGTGCATCTTCGGGAGGTTGTAGGATGGTGCGCCCATGCAGAGATGATGCTCCGCATGATAGTTGACATGATATGGCGCGAATAGCATTCGCTCAATGAAATTGGCATAGGTAGTACGGGTGTTCTTCTGCGGATCTTGCTGCTCTTCTACCAAACTATGTTCGGCTATCGAGCGGATCCTCAGGCAGAAATTGTAAGTCGTCAGCATCGCTCCGATCCACAATAGATATAACATGGGATGCCCCAAAAGATAGAGGAGACCAAACATAATAAGATTTGAAGCTATGGGCCCTGCGAGGTTTTTAAATGTACTGACGATAGCATCCTTCCAGTCTCTTTTCTCCATGATGCGTATGATCAGCCCGCCAAGGTTATATTTCAGAATGCCAAGATGCATGGCTATCACACCTATCTCTGCTTTGATACCGGTAGCTCCTGCCAGATCGCGAGATATTTTCCGCAGCATGCTTATGGCTGAAGTGGGATAGCCCTTGGTCAGGCTCAGATCCGGATCATTGTCGAGGCCTGTATAAATGTGATGTTCGCGATGGTATGGGCGATACTGTTCGAGATTATGAAGAATCGGGTATGCACCAAACCAATTGCCGATGATCAGGTTTGCGCGGCGCGAATTGAACATCGAGTCATGCGAACAGTCGTGCATCAAAATAGCACAGGCCAGCTGCTGGCCACCCAGAATGAAAAGAGAAATAATCACTGTAAAAACATTGGGGAAGAAGCCAACCAACGCAAATGCAAAGGCGATCCAAAGCCACATTTCCAGTATCTCTAAGGCTGCCCGAAGATCAGACTTTCGCATGATGGTTTTGACCTGATCGGGTGTCAAAAACTCCCTTAGTTTTGCATTATACCAGTTTAATTGATTTACTTCCATGAGGCACGAATTTAAGAAAAAGCCATTCTTAAAAACAATATCATTTCTCATTCTATTTCTACAAATTTGCACCGGATGAAGCTAAGCCATTTACCACTTTTACTATTTCTGCTGATATGCACCTCTGCCCACGCTCAAGTCAGCGACTCATTGTGGTGCGATCATCTCGCCGAGATCATCAAATGTGTCAGTACCCATACTTTCACTGATAGAATATCAAAGGATCTATCCGATAGCACTGCCATTCCTGCATTCATTCCTGAGCTGAGACTATCAAAGTCCAAGTATGAGCTCATCAAAAAGGAATACAACAAAGTAAGCTATGAATGTTATTTCTATACACAGGAAATGAATGATCAACGATTGCAAAAACAATTTGTAGACTGGTATAAAAAGATCAAGAGTTGTCTGCCGCAATGGGAAGAGGCAAGACTGCCCAATGCCAACAATGTTTTTTTCACCTTCGACGATTATTTCTTCACAAACAGCGAAGATGAAACCGCAGTAAGGCTTGATATCATTAAAGATAATGGTTTTCAGGTCAGGATACGGATATTTTAATACATTTGAAGCGCTGCATAGATCGAAGCACAATAAGATGATATCATTACCTCCCAGTCTGCGAAAAACTTTCTACTTATCTGCATTCACCTCTCTTGTTTTCTTTCTGATATCAGCATGGACCAGCACCATATATCTGCATCCGGATGAGCACTATCAAATAGTAGAGTTTGCCTCATACAAAATGGGGATTACTCAATTAACGCAGCTGCCATGGGAATATGAAGCCCATATCCGCTCTGCCTTTCAGCCCACCATGTGCTATGTTTTATTTAAAACGTTCAATGCACTGCATATTTATGACCATTACGATCATTTGCTGATCCTGAAAATCTTGACAGCTCTCTTTTCACTTTTCGCCATCGGTATTTTTTGTCTGGCCAATCTCAATTCTATCGCTGAGAAATTTCGAAAATATTATATCGTTGCCTCATTTCTTTTTTGGTATCCGTATCTCTATGCAGTACATTTTTCGTCAGAGGCATGGTCAGGAGACATTATTTTGATCGGAGTTTCCGCATTGCTATTGTTTTATCAGCGCAATAAACCAGACAGAAAGAATTGGATCTTTGCCGGGATCGGCGTCTTGATGGGATTGGCATTCCTGTGCAGATATCAGACAGCCATCATGACTGTAGGCCTGATAGTCTGGCTGGCCAGTATCCGAAAAGAAAACTTCAGAGCCATATTCAGCCTGCTCATAGGCGGAGCGCTGGTATTGGTATTTGGCATATTGATAGATCGCTGGTTTTATGGTGCATGGGTATACACGCCCTGGGGCTACGTTGACTCGGCGTTCATTCATAAACACAGTGATTTCGGAGGCTCGCCATTCTATATGTACCTGCTGTGGATGTTCATCACGCTATCACCTCCTATTGGCATGCTTGCCATCATTGCCTTTGTGCTTTTGTTTTTCAAACAGACAAAAAGCATCTACACTTTCATATTGCTGCCTTTCATATTGCTGCACTTCTTTATAGCACACAAAGAATTCAGGTTCTTTTTCCCCATCATGAATTTTGTACCAATCGTATTATTTCTGGCCGGGCAAAGGTATCTGACTGACAGGCCTCAGGCCAAGGGTTCCCGCTATAAAGCAATATGGAAGACGCTGGTCACATTCAACCTACTATATCTAGTCATTTTCGTTTTCTTGACAGCGAGATTCTCTTCTGATTCCAAGGCTTTCTGCCAGCGTATGCATGATATTGCATTGAAACACGATCTCACTATCTATGCCATTCAAACCAACAACAATCCATTTATTTTGCCGAAGGCATCTATCACCACAGATATGTTTCCGGAGTATCTGCGTGATAGAAACATGAAAAGTATTTTGCTGAGTTCGGCATGTCAGATCGATAGTATCCAGACCAATGATTTGATAGTGTTTGCCACAAATAAATATGAACTGGAAACTGACAGCTGCATGAGGCTTAATGCAAAAAGATTTAGTATCAATTGCAGGACTACTACCGGTATACTGGATAAACTACCAATAAAAAAATATCTGGGTGCTGACATCAGCGCGTCGCTCAATATGAACACCTGCCTGATCCTGGATATAGCTAAGAAGTAGCAGTCTCGGTCACGGAGCGGAAGAATACACTTCTGAATCTCCATACGAAACTTACAATAGATAAGAATGTCAAAGGCAACACCACAAAGTATATCGGTGTACCTCTCTGGACGGCACAGAGTATGTCATGCACATTCGAAAAGCAGGTAAGCACAAATATCCACTGAATAAACTTAATATCTTCCTCATACCAGAGAAATGGAATGACCAAAAGCAAATACCAGGCATAGAACACATGAGAATAGAACAATAAGAACAGCAATAGCAGACGTGTGAAGACCTTCATCCATTGGCGTATATCTCTACTGCCCATCCAGAACCGGATAAACACAAATGCACTCATCAGCAATGCAAATGCCTGACTGATCTTTTTGACCAATAGCCATGCCTCGAGTTGTTGAGTAGAAGTACTGACCTTGACATGCAGATTGCTATGCAGTTCTTCGTTTTCCTTTCCTGAAATAACAGATGGAGCAAAATAAACGATGTCACCTATCACCTCAGCTATAGACTTAGCCGGGTCCTGCTCAAAAACGAATTTGAATGGTGTCTGAAATGTCTGAGGTGAAGTATAATAGGGTAAATATATCAGCGACACTGTGATCCCAGTGATCATCACACCAGCTATGACACGCGAGAAAAAAAACAGCCAAGTATCTTTCTCTATAAAAAGCCCCACGATGAGAAAAGGGATCATCAGCACAAAACTGATCTTAGCCGCTATACTCAGCCCAGCGAACACGAATGCCCAGTACCATTTTTTGCTAAGAAAAAAGTAGATCATACAACCGCTGAGTGTAATGGCAATGCCATCGCAATGCAGTTGTCCTAATCCCTGCATCAAAACGAGTGGATTGAGAACGATGAACAAAAAGCTCCGAGATGGTGTCTCCAGCAGGCCGGAGATCCTCGACATTACTTCCACAAAAACGATGACCCATAGAAAAGCAAGCAGCTTATATGCAGCCAGCGACAGCAACAGATGTCCGCCGCCTATCATGGTCGCGATACGTGAGGTACTGAGGCAGATAGGCCCATACACACATGGTGCGGTCTTCCACAGATTGCTTACGAATTCAAAATACGGGGATACGGCATTAGAATGAGTATCTGTATATACATTTACACCTCTGTTAGCCGCATCGCCATAGGTGAGCAGAGAAAAAATATCATTGCTGAGCATAGGGAGCATCAACGAAAACAGCCCTGCCAGAAGAAAAGACATGACCTTGATCTCTGCAGATGACAGCGTATCTGATCTCCACAATTTATAAAGCGATACTGCATATACCGCCAGTGCACCGATAAAAGAAAAGAAGACAATATAAACAGGCAGATCTCTAAGCCCATGTCCATCGACCTGTATGGTGCCAGCTATATAGACCCTGAACCATGATGCCGCCACTATCACAAAAGCAGACAAAAACATTGCCCTGACCTGAGCATTCTTGAAAAGGGAAGTTATTCTGTCCAAGATCTTAGCCTTTGCTGTTTACTACATTAATAATTCTTTTCATAATACTGTCCTTTGCTTCCTCTCTGATCTCAAAGAGATGCTTGAACTGTTTGAGCAGCGAGAGTTCTACTCTGGTCTTGATGAGCTCCTGTGCATCAGGATCATGATAACAATCCTTATATTTTTTTGTGGAGATACGTTTACCAAAACTAAAATACAGTTTCACCGGTTTAGGGAAAATTGTATTGCCGACACCTTTGACCATAGGTGGCAGCAATTCTCCGCCTTTGAATATCGTATCTGCCAGTCCCGTTTGGCGCAGTATCCAGCCGGGCAAAGTATGATTCAGAATTTCGTCCGCATCTTTGGTGATAGTAAAGGCCTCTTCAGCTCCCACAGCAGCCACCGGGATGATATCATAACCATGCTGCATAGCCATCATCACAAAACCGTTTCGGTCCTGCCATTTGAGTTCATAAGCCTCTCCTTTTTTCTTGCAGACCTCTCTGGTCCCACCCGGAAACACCACAAGGTTTTCATTACGCTCCATCAGGGCGGAACAGTTCTTTCGCGATGCCTCCACCACACCTATACGGTGAGCCAAAAAGTCGCGCCAAAGAGGTATTTTGAAGTGATTGCTGTCGGCCAGTGCGCGAAGGATGATCCCCTTGCGGAGATATAATTCGATACCAAAAGGATACACATCGAGCACTCCCATCACAGCATGATTTGACACATACATAGCGGGCCTGCTGGCATCTACCTCATCTATCCCAAAAAACTCAGGATGGAAATACTGCTTGAAAGGTGCAATGAATTTTTTGGCAAAGTCTTGTGATGGCGGATAAAAATCTAACTCAGGATGTACTTTCATTCTGCTAAATTCTAAATTAAAAGCTAAAAAAGGAATTTATTAATCCAATAGGTATGACTTATCAATAAGCTTCTTACTCTCCCGGCAGCGTAAAGAAGAAGCTACTGCCAAAACCCTCATGCGACTCCACCCATATCCGGCCCTTGTGCATATCGATGATATGCTTGCAGATACAGAGCCCGTTGCCTGCACCCTCATATTCATCTACACGATTTAACTTGCGGAAGGGTTCAAATATGATGGTATGATATTTAGCATCGATCCCTATGCCATTATCCTTGATACAGAAGCGCCAGTCCCTGCCATCTTTGGCAGCCAGTATCTCTATGTATGGGCGCTTATCTTTTTTCTTAAACTTCAATGCATTATCGATCAGGTGAAACAGCAGCCTTTTGATATCACCGGGATCGCCTTTCACCATTGGCATCTCAGATACATTGACCATCGAGTCAGATGCATCTATCACAGGTTTAAGCTGCTTGAGCACATCCTGTATCACAGCCATCATATTCACCTTTTCGGCCCTGATGCTCTTATCGTTCATATTGAGCAACATCTTCATATCTGCTATCATCCTTTCGGCACGGTTTATCTCAGATGTGATCGTGTCGGCATACGACAGCAGCTTTTCATTAGCACCTTCTTTTTTCAGGCCATCTGTGAGCAGCTGCAGATAGCTGACAGATGTGCGTATGGGTTCACGCAGGTCGTGAGAAGCGATCTCCATCAGTCGGTGCGGACTGAGCAGTTTATTCTCCTCCTGCCCCGGTGTCACAAGGCTGCAGATAGTGATATGCTGATTGTCAGAAAGGACAGTTTTGCGAAGTAGTTCAAGGGGTGTAGAGATATTCGCTCCCATGATGGACTCAACCATTTCAGGTTTAGGCGGCTCCAGCAGGTTTATATTCCTGACGCAGTCTACGGTGATAAAATCAGTCAGCGGTTTGCCTTCCATTGTTCTCCTGTCTGCCTTCACTATTTCCAGAAAATTATCATTGGCATCATGTATCATGCCATTCACAAGCAGCACAAAGGGGATACTGCATGACTGAATGAATTCATCGAGGAGATTTACTTTAGCATCTGTCGAAAGCTCCGAAGATCCCGCTATTTTATGAATATTAATACTTAAACAAGCTTGGCCGGACCAGTCCTGTGGTGTGATCTTCAGTTCATACGATGCCGCCTGGATCTCAATCGTTGCTTTAAATTCTTTGCGATCAGTTTTAAAATTCAGAAACCTGCGCAATATATTGAGCACCTCAGAGTCTGCCAGGAGTAGCTTGCCGGCATTATTACTATAGATCACATCTCCGGTGCTGTCTATCACCATCACGGCTTCATTGACACTGTCCAGCAGATGAGCATGGGCCTGACCGTCACCTTGATCGGGTTTGACCAGAGCTGCGGTATTGGAACGAATAGTGGAAAGGATCACTCTGGGGAGATAGAAATAATTGAGTTTATTTTTCAGCAGATAGTCAGCTGCTCCGGCTTGTGCCGCTTTGTTGCGAAGGTCCTGACCATTGGTGGCAGAAAGCAGCAGGATAGGGATACCTCTGTCAGAGAGCATTCGCTTCATACTGTCAAATGTCCCGCTCTTGTCTATGAAAGCTGCATCGACTATGACCACATCGGGACTGGACATAGCTACCATGCTCTGCCCATGAAGCAGATCTTCCTGACAATCGACAGAAAAACCAGCTCCACCGGCAGACGCACGCAAAAAACGACTCACGTCTTCTGCGACCTGCTTATCCTTCTCTATAAGCAGTATTTGGTAGATTTCAGCCATGTAGGGTTTGGCACATACAGTAATATAATCGACTGCAGAGCTTTTGTCAAATGTAATTATTAATAATAATGACTTTAAAATGAAGTTTTCAACCGAAAGTGAGGAAGGAGGCGGGGGATGAATCCGAGATTATATTTATCTGGTGTATGAATCCGTCACCTGATCGTATGACACATTTGGAGTAAAAGTGCTGGTATCATTATAAGTAAGAGCAAGAGAATGAGCAGATAGACTGGCGATGGTCATACTACCGTTGGTATAAGCCAACGAATCAAAAAAAATAAGTGTATTGCCGATTACAGAGTATGAGCCATTGACTGGCAATATATTTATTCCTACCGGGGCGATGATCTGACCGTTAGCGGTGAAAGTTACCGTCATTCCCGATGGAACCGGAGATGTCGAATCACTTTGAGTGACATTGTTTGTTATGAAATGGTTTCGTTCGGTCTTAAAGGCCCAAGTGCCTACTATAGAGTTGTTGGCAGCTGCCGTTTTCTTGCATCCTGCAAGATAGATGCTCAATGATAGAAGCGAAAATAGCAGGATGATGGTTTTGAGGGACGATTTCATTTATATAGGTTTTAAAATCTAAAATAATTAATACCCGTTACTTTTCAAAACAAAACATATCATACTGCCTGTATATTCAGGATACCGAAAATTTTATTTGAATCACGCCTTAGGGTGCGCCTGCTTGTAGATGTTTTTTAGTTTGTCGATGGTATTGTGTGTATAGACCTGCGTGGCGGCGAGGCTGGCATGACCCAGCAGTTCCTTGACAGCATTGATGTCCGCACCGTTATTCATCAGGTGTGTGGCAAAAGTATGCCGGAGCACATGCGGACTTTTTTTGTCAATGGTCGTGATCAGATTAAGATACTTTTTGACTATCTGATATATATTGGATGGATTCAAAAGTTTTCCTTCCCGATTCACAAAAAGATGAATGGAAGAGTTGGCGATGCTCTGATTTTTCAGATCGATATACTCTCTGAGCGCTGTCCTGAGTTGAGGTTGTATGGGAATGATACGCTCTTTATTACCCTTTCCCAACACCTTGATCTGAGCATTGTATGAGTCGATGTCTGTTTCTTTAAGGTTATTGAGTTCTGAGCGGCGCATACCGGTACCATAAAACAGGTCGATGATCATTTTGTCTCGCGCACCTTCGAAACCCTCGGGAAATTCTATATCTGTGAGCAATCGCTCGATACCGCTTTTTTCTACAAAGACCGGCAGCCGCTTAGAGGTCTTTGGTGCCAGCACCTTGCCCAAAGGGCTTTTTTTGACCACACCTTTGCGCATCAGAAACTTAAAAAACGATTTGAGTGTGGACAATTTTCGATTGATGCTGCGGGGACTGATCTTCTGCTCCATCATCTGCACGATCCACGATCTGATCTCAAGATGACTGGCCAGTTCTATTTCCTCCTTTTGATATTCAGACTTGAGATACAGGCGAAACTGCTCCAGATCATTGCCATATGACTCGATCGTATGTTTGGAGTATCGACGTTCATACTCTATATAACTCAGGAATGATGTGATATAAGCCGACATGGGCTATGATTTACTTTTGATAAAGATAAGATGCAAAAAGGGCAAAGCCAGTCACATGTCAACGCTATGATCTATGTGCGTAGTATATTTCTCACAGCCATTTGTGGTACGATAGAAAATAAAAAGTCCGTCTCACGATGTAAGACGGACTTAAATGTCCTGATTTATTTTGAATTGAAATTATGCTTCGTCGTTACGCTTCATGGTCTGAGCATAAGCAGCACGAAGTACTTCACCTCTTCTTCTTACAGATTTTTTTGTAAAAGACTGACGGTCGCGAAGTTCGCGAAGGATGCCTGCCTTTTCAAATTTCTTTTTGTACTTCTTGAGTGCTCTGTCCAGTGATTCTGATTCTCTTGTGTCAATAATTAACATTCGCTTTTTTATTTTGAGTCGCAAAAGTAAATATATTTTCCGAATAATCCAAAAAACAATCGCATTCTTCCATTTCCTGCACTTTTAACAATAGTTTACCCACATATATGATTTTTTGAGTTCTTTTTTATACAAAATTTAATAGATTTGAAAATCCTATTTATGATTTAATTGTAAAATGAAGCAACTGTACCCTTACCTTATTGTCATTTTTACACTTACGCAGCTTACTATTGCTGCGCAGGTCAACAACGTAGGTATTGGTACACCCACCCCTGATCAAAGTGCTTTACTTGATCTCACTTCATCTAAAATGGGTTTTCTGGCACCCAGACTAACCACTGCTCAAAGAAATGCCATAGTGACCCCCGCAAATGGCTTATTGGTCTATGATATTACCGTCGATTGTTTTTTTTATTTTAATGCATCAACATCTTCATGGGTTTCACTCTGTCAACTAAGTGGTCCGAGTGGTAATACTGGCGCGACCGGTTCCGCAGGTATACAGGGTCAGGCCGGCCCAACAGGGGCTACAGGACTGCCCGGTGCAAATGGAATGATAGGAGCAACTGGCGCGACGGGTATACAGGGACTAATAGGTCTCACCGGCGCAACAGGAGCGACCGGCCAGCCCGGGTCAAATGGAACAAATGGCAATACCGGCCCTACTGGACCAACGGGTCCTGCTGGAGCTACGGGTCCGACCGGTCCGACCGGGGCTACCGGAATAGATGGAATCAATGGTATGGCAGGCGCTACAGGGGCAACAGGTAATGACGGGGCAATTGGCGCAACAGGTCCAACCGGAAGTACCGGAAACGATGGTGCTGCAGGTGCTACCGGACCATCTGGAAATGATGGAACAATCGGTGCAACTGGAGCTACAGGAAATACAGGTTCTACTGG
>CAIXBT010000163.1 GCA_903917755.1 uncultured Bacteroidota bacterium | reverse complement strand
GCTCAATGTCTTTTTGATCTTATCTGTGCGAACAGCTGCATAGGCTGCATTGTCCATCACTTCTATCTTGCCTAGTTCATCTTTTTGCAAGCCGCCTTTTTGCAGCAGCATTCCTACTATATCTGTCCTGTTGATCCTGTCTTTTTTGCCTGCCGCAATGTATAATGTTTGCCATTGGCTAGGTTCAGGGCGCGTGAATGAATGAGGCAGCTTAAACT
Organism: uncultured Bacteroidota bacterium; assembly: GCA_903917755.1. Classification (GTDB taxonomy): domain Bacteria; phylum Bacteroidota; class Bacteroidia; order Chitinophagales; family LD1; genus UBA1941. The sequence continues at coordinate 1,690 of CAIXBT010000163.1, read as the reverse complement.
CCTCAGGCTCCGCCTCCAGAAAATGCGGCAGATGATCTTTACTTTCCAGCAGCAGATAAGCAGTGCCATCTGCATGCATACGCGCCGTGCGGCCATTGCGGTGAGTCATGATATCAGCGGTGGGCGGCAGCTGATAGTGTATGACACTCTCTATCTCAGGTATATCTAGCCCTCGTGAAGCGAGATCCGTAGTGATGAGCAAAGTAGTGCTGCCATTGCGCAGTTTGATCAGTGCTTTCTCGCGCTCCATCTGGTCCATCTCGCCGTGATAGATGCCATGTGCTACATTCAGACGGTCTAGCTGCAGGCTGATCCTTCTCACTGCATCACGGTGATTGCAGAAGACTATTTTTGATTTTGCCCCCAGTGCACCTATCAGCAGCATCAGGCCTTCGACCTTGTCTACTCCTTCGGGAATATGTACCGCTTTGATCTCTAAAGCAGATTTCTGCTCATGGTACTGAGCCCTGTAGTCGAGGGTCACTTTGTTTCTTATTCCTACGAAAGATGGTATCTCGGTCAGCACAGTAGCTGAGGTCAATATCCTTTTTTGCAAGCTAGGCAGACGTGTGATGATGTACGACATTTCTTCCTGAAATCCACCTTCGAGCGATTTGTCAAACTCATCCAGGATGAGGGTTTGCGACTGCTTGACTATGACATTTTCATTGCGCAGGTGGTATCCTATGCGTCCCGGTGTACCTACCAGCACTGCTGGGGGGTGGCTCAGGTTGTTCTTTTCTATACGGATGGAATGACCGCCATAGCAGCAGTTGATCTTGTATCCTGTGCCCATCTGCTTTAAGACTTGCTCTATCTGTAGCGCCAACTCTCGTGAGGGCACTACGATGAGTAGCTGCACACCCGGGACCTCGGGCTTGAGCAATTGTAATGCCGGAAGCAGGTATGCCAGGGTCTTGCCTGAGCCGGTAGGCGATATGATGACCACATCATTAGCTTTGGGTATGGCCTCCATCGCAGCCTGCTGCATATCGTTGAGCGATGTTATTTTGAATCGGGGAAGTATATCTGTATAGTCCATAATTATTATTGCCTGCAAAGAAACGATAAAGCGCGGTTACTATCTCAGAAAATCACCGACACTCATTTCGCCGATTTGTAAATCATATTTGAGTTTAAAATTTCATTTACGTTCTTTGCTCTCAAAATAGCCGCATGCGCATTGATATTATCTCAGTAGTTCCCGATCTGCTGGAGAGCCCTCTCTCCCACTCTATCCTGAAGCGTGCGCGTGACAAAGGGCTTCTGGAGATCAATGTCATTAACCTGCGTGACTATGGACTGCACCGTTATAAACAGGTCGATGATTATCAATACGGCGGTGGTGCCGGCATGGTCATGATGTGTGAACCCATCGCAGCCTGTATGGATGAACTTAAATCTCAGCGTACCTATGACGATATCATTTACATGACACCTGATGGAGAAACCATGAACCAGAAGATGATGAATACCCTCTCTCTCAAGCAAAACTTCATCATACTCTGCGGTCACTATAAGGGGATAGATGAACGCATTCGTCAGCTATACATCACTCGCGAGATATCTATAGGAGACTATGTGCTCTCCGGCGGTGAACTGGGTGCTGCGGTATTCGTAGATGCCATCGGGAGGATACTGCCCGGTGTGCTGAGCGATGAAACGTCTGCACTGACAGATTCCTTTCAGG
>CAIXBT010000162.1 GCA_903917755.1 uncultured Bacteroidota bacterium | reverse complement strand
TGCGAGGGTCACGTTGCCACCGCCTGTGATCAGCAGGTATGCGAATGTCTCGCCACCCGATACGGTCACTGTCTTGGTACCAGCTCCAGCGAAGAATACCGCGCGGCTATTAGGTGTGAATGTAGTAGCTGCTGCACGTGTCCAGTTGCCGCCGGCATATATATCTCCTGAACCTGAGTTAAGGGTCAGACCACCTGAAGTAACGTTGAGGTTTCCTGCATAAGCATGGTTAGCTGCCGACATACTCACCGTTGTGGTATTTTGAATAGTGACATTCTGTGGTGTACCCGTGCCTGCTGTAGTAGTCGTACCTGTGGTCCACTCTGTACCAGTACCGTATGTACCCGTAGAGTTATATACTAACGTAGAAGCTGCGCCATATTTAGGTGCATTATTACTTACATATCCACCTGCATCTATCTGCAGGATATAGTTCACAGTGGTCAGGTTTCCGCTGCCGCAGTCAAATCCGTTCGCCAATTCCAAAGTCGTATTGGTAGCAGAGAATGTCAGTGTACCTCCACTAGTCACGGTAGCCGTAGAGCCTGTGACCTTAAAGATACCACTAGCCAGAGAACTTGTGATAAATCTGTTGCCTGAGCTAAGGCTGAGGTTACCGCCACCTGAGAGGGTCAGCGTCTGACCATTGAGGTCTATCGTGCTGGTAGCATTAGAAGAAGTAAGTGTCATACCACTGCTGCTATTGACCGTAGCGGCAGATGCCAGCTGCAATGTACCACTACCCTGCACTATCAGATAGTTAAAAGTTTCTCCGCCCGATACTGTCATAACCTGTGTCCCTGTACCGCTAAAGAATACCGCACGGCCATTAGGTGTGAAAGTAGTAGCGGCTGCACGTGTCCAGTTGCCACCTACATATATATCGCCCGATCCGCTATTGAGCGTCAGACCGCCTGTTATCACATTCAGGTTTCCTGCCATAGCATGGTTAGCTGCCGACATACTCACGGTCGTACCGTTTTGAACAGTGACATTCTGTGGTGTACCGGTTCCGGCCGTAGTAGTGGTACCAGTGGTCCACTCACTGCCTGTGCCATAGGTACCGGTAGTATTATAGATCAGTGTAGATGCACTGCCATAGATAGGCGCATTGTTGAAATAACCGCCGCTATTAAGTATACAGGCACCATTCAAGGTCAGCGTGGCACTTGATAATGTGACACCTGCAGCGGTAGACAGGGTATCCGGCACCGTTCGGTTGGCAGCACTGTTTAATGTAAGACCGCCCTGTAATATTTTTACATTATAGGGGCCACTACTCGTAGGCCAGAAAATATCCCCACTATTGACACCATAAGAAGAAGTATTATTGAAAGATAATGTACTATACTGACCGTAGACAAAGTTGGTACCTGTGGCCCAGCCTCCTGCATCCAATTGGAAAGTTCCGTTCACTGTTACAGTTCCACTATTGGTTAATGTACCGGTTACCTCCAGTGTACCAGGACCAGTGATCGTGATACAGCCGGTATTGGTCATAGCACCCGTAGTAACATCATGCTTGATCACCACAGCCGCCCCTGCACCGGGCACTACACCACCTACCCATGTACCTGTAGATGACCAGGCACCAGCTGCTGCTGTAGTAAAGGCCGGATATGTAGTCCATGCCATATCATCCAGAAATATATTATCACCGTTGGCTGATATACCCTTGATAATAACATAATTAGATGCCCCAGTATATGTAGTTGGGATAGTGAATGAATAATTATACCAACCATTTGCTCCTCCGTTGGTCACCGTAGTCAGAGTCGTAGCTGCACTGGCAATCGTACCTGCTGTAGATAGACGTGAAACACTACACAGATATTGTGCTCCAGCAAGTGAATTACTAGTATTGATAAGGAAGGATAAGCTATCGTATGATGTGGTATAATTCGAATTTTCTCTATAAATCCAAAATGAAACGGTGGTCGCCGCTCCACAACGCCCAGAATAATCAATGACTGGCAGGGTCAATGTAGCACTACCTGTTCCACTGTAGGAGTTAAATTTTACCATACCCGCACCAGAGTGGTTCGCTATAGTCGGATTAGCTCCCGCTGTAACACGTGTAAAAGTACTAGAAACGATTGTCGCCGTAGCCCATGTACCCGAAGCTGTAGGTGGGAATGTAGCTGCATCAAAGCTCTCGCTCTTGGCTTGTGCCATCACTTGGCCACTTATTGACATCATTGTCATCAATGCTATAGCACAAACAAGCTTTGTATTGTAACAAATTTTCGTGAGAGCCGTAGAAGTTTTAATAAACGTATTATTCATAAAAAGTATTTGAAAAACAAAATTTTAGGTCAATTCAACACAATCATAAGGCAAAAACTATACTAACTTTATTAGAAGTCAACTAATATCTTTCATTTCCCCATGAACGGTTCATTATTTTCAGTGAACGTCAATATTATCTCGGTGTTAACAGATTGAATATTGTACATAATATGTTGATTTTTAATTATTTGTTGTATACTATTTTACCTTCGTGTCGTGTATTGTTGACACTTATCTCAAACATGTACATTCCGCCATTTAAGTTGTCAGGCAGGTTAACACTTACGGCATTCTGACCATTGAAGTTTTGCTCCATCACAACTCTCCCCTGCAGGTCATAGATCGTGACTTTTGATATCGGCTCATCATTATCTGAAAGAAAATGCACCAAACCCTGACTAGGTACGGGATACACGCTGATGTTGTCGTTTGAGTATATATTGTCTTCTATGCCATTGGGCAGCTTCGGTATGGTCAGATCGGGCTTAGGCAGTGACACATCTGTGTATATGTGATACTCGCCCGGCTGCATAGTGATGGTCATGTTCGCATTGGTCACATTGAAGCTGTCTCCGGAAAAATAGTCATACCACCAGCCGGTGTGCTGAAAATAGGGCGGTGCTGTCTGCTGCACCACGTCGAAGTTTCCGATGACCTGCGCATCAAAAGCGCCGCCTCCCGGCGAGACCAGCCATATCTTTTTGACCACATTGGACATATCGACATTATAGTTGGTCGTAGAGAAAGTAGGATAATTGAGCTTGAGTTTGATCATGGCAGACCAGACCTTGTAGAGACGCAGACGGGCGGCATTGCGCATATAGTCCCAGTGCGAAGGTTTAGGATTGATACGCCCGTTGTAATTGATAGATATATCATATCCCCTCTCTTCAAACATCCATATCATCTTGGGTCCCGGCACCGGGAAAAACAAAGCCCCTGCACATTCTATACGGGCGCATCCGGTATCGATAGATTTGACATCATAGCCCGCTATCGAGTCGCCGTATTGTTCGTTCTTGTACATCAGACGCTCTTCGTCATGGCTCTCCATATAGCCGACCAGATTGGGGTTGCTCCAGCCGTCGTACTGATAGCTGACCTGAGATATATCGGCACTGCTGTTATAGCCCATAGAGCACTGATTATAAGCGGGATTCAGGTCAAAGCCCCAAAGCATGAGACCCTTGTTGTGTCCCTGCAGTTCGATCTGCTCGGGATTGTTTGCGAAATATTCCAGAATGAGGATCGAGGCAGAGTCTACGTTATTCCATACCTGATCTGCCATGCGCTCGAGCAGGCGGATACGCATGGTATCATAAGATCCCCAGAGGCCCACATCACCACCGGAATATGTCTGAGTATAGCCCTTGGCAAGGTCAAACCTGTATCCGTCCACATGGTATTGCTGGATCCAGTATTGAATGGTCCTATCGAGAAAATGCTGTGTGTATGGCGAATTGTGGTTGAAATCATAGCCCACACTGTATGGGTGGGGAGCCACCTGATTGAACCAGGGATTGTTAGATGCCGGATATTGATTCACGGCATCCCAATATAGCATAGCCATAGGACATGAGGCAAATGCATCGTTGAAAGCAATATCCAATAATATGGCTATTCCGCGCTGATGGCAGGCATCGATGAAATGCTTCAGGCTGTTTTTGGTACCGTAGGCCTTTTCGGGAGCGAGATAGTAGTTAGGGTCATAGCCCCAGCTGGAGCTACCTTCGAAATTCATGATCGGCAGGAGCTCGATGGCATTGATACCGAGTGTCTGAAGATAATCGAGAGAATCTTCGAGTTTAGTATAGTCATTCAGCGACTGAAAATCACGGACCAGAAGTTCATAGATCACGAGATTGTGTTTGTTAGGTCTTTGATAGGAGGTAGCCTGCCATGCATATGGTGTCTGCCCGGTCTGCAATACAGAAGCGATGCCGTTGGTTTTGCCATTCGGATAGTGAGGCAGATTCGGATAGATAGAAGAAGGAATGAACTGGTCAGTACCTGGATCACTCACCTTATCGCAATAGGGATCACCTATCCTGATAGCACCATCCACATCATATTGAAATTGGTATTCTTTCTGCGGGGTGAGATGGCTGATCCTGGCCCACCATAGTTCACCGTTCAGAGATTGTTTCATCAGATAGTTTGTATCGATCTGCCAGTTATTGAAATCTCCGATCACATACACGAAGTTTTTGTAAGGAGCCAGCAGGCAAAGGACAACCGTTGAGTCGTCTATATAATTGATCCCCTCCACCACACCTGCAGGCGGATTCTGCTGTGCTGTGACGGGATTGACGATCACATCCATAGAGTCAGCTGTGGTCTGAGTGCCATTAGTAGCGGTGAGCACAAAATGATAATCACCATAGCTCAAAAAAGTAAAGTTATTATAGATCAAACTGTCACTTGTGACCTGTGCCAGTTGGTTGCCATTCGCATAGAGTGTCATGGTGCAATTCTGCGAAGCAGCACAGTGGAAATTCATGCTGCTCATGAGTGTTTTGGGCACTACAGAACCCGAAAGAGGATTCATAAAAGCGCAATGCAGACTGTCGTTGTAGATGTTCACATACATATTGCCACCCAGCGCGTCACGACCTACTACAGATCCATTGGTATTTCTAAATACAAAAGCCAGTTTATTGATCGTGTCAGTCGTATTATCAGCATAGAAAGTAGCGATGTTATAAGTGATCTGCCATTTGTTATTGCCGATAGAAGTCATGAGTACGCGCGGATCAGCCGTACCCCAGTTGCCCTGAGTATATTGCCAGACCGCCGGTGCCGAACCGCTTCTGTCGGTGATCAGCCCCGTGTGTGCATAGACCGGGTTCACTCCCACCAGTGCGGCATTACCCTGACTTGCATCATAGGTGATGGTCACGGTACTGTTTCGTGTAGGAAACAAAGGTGAAGACGTGACTATCTGAGCGACTATAGCCTGAAAGCTAATGGCCGATAAAATGACGGTCAGCAGGGCGCGACTGAATTTTGACTTCATATTATTTTTTGATCTTAGAATTAAAAATGGACGAAGAAAAGTGAACCGGTTTTTTGACTGTTTTTACAGTTTTATAAGTTTCTTGGTTTGTATCTGAGAGCCGTTGGTGACCTTGAGCAGATATGTTCCGGCAGGCAATGTGCTGCCATTGACATCTGTTCCATCCCATGTGAAATAGTTAAAGCCGCCTGTGATGCCGGGTGTGAAATCAGCCACTGTCCTACCCATCACATCATATACCTGTGCGTGTACTTTGGTCAGATCAGGGATCATATTGAACTGTATCCTGATCATATCTGTGAAAGGATTCGGCCATACTTTGATCTCATCCATGAGCTGATTGCTGATATCATGCACGCCTGTAGCACATCCTGAGACATAATTAGCCGTGACCGAACTTACCGGAGTAGCACCATCAAACTGCTCCACGATACTGATAGTCCCGGTATTGACCCCTTCTATCCATATATCTGAACAATTGTCATTGGCTGCACCTTTGAGTGACAGATTCAATATGGGTTGTCCCTGTGCATTGAGCGGAAAAGGTCCCTGATCACGAAATACACAACCGATATTATAGATAGTGCTTCCTATAGGCAGCGGACCGGAGTCAGTCGGATTGACGGTATAATAATTGGACGCTGACTTAGATATATCCATACATATAGTATAGGTACTGTCATTGACCGTGGTCATCTTTCCGATACCATCCGCCTTACCCCAGTTGCCCACCACTACATCCCATAGAGATGTCATAGTCTTATAGCCTGCCCCGGAGTGGATATAGACCACATTACTTGTATCCTGACTGAGGTTGCAAGACCCCAACAGGAGGTTTTTATAGAGAGTGATCTGCAGATAATTAGTACTCTGCGCTGACATGATCAGGCTGCATATCATACACGCTGCAAGCAATTTTACTTTTTTCATTTCTATTGTCATTTATTTTTGTTTTTATTTAATGATGTCAAGCTTTTTGGTCAGGATGCCGGATGCTGACCGGATAGTAACAGTATACATACCTGATGACATATCAGAGAGATCCAGATCGAGTTTATTTTCACCCGCATTGATCTGCCATTTTTTGTTTTGAACGGTAGCGCCAAGCATATTGCTGATATCAAGGCTTATCTCCATTTCCTGAGTAGCTGATATCGCTATCGTACACCTATTAGATGCAGGATTCGGGAAAAGGTTTACGTCGTTCAGTCCGTTTATTTCAGTTATTCCATTGGCATTCACATTTACCTGTTTAGACATGGTATCGCAGCCGCAACTATCGCAGACGATCAGTTTCACATTGTAGATCCCTGATTGGGCATACGTATGTACTGAGCTACCACGAACTGTATCTGCCGGTGTACCATCACCAAAATACCACTGATAGGTTACAGCCCTGTATGAGCTATCTTTGAAAGTCACCATATTAGCCTGAGAAACATTCAATACACGGAAATAAGCTACAGGCAGACATCCCGGAATGATATGATTGCAACTGCCGATAACCACAGTATCGCGAGCTACACAACCGCCCTGTGTTGCGATCACTGAATATGTCCCGGTCGAAGTCACTCTCAACGTATCGGTGATGGCACCGGTATTCCAAAGATAGG
>CAIXBT010000161.1 GCA_903917755.1 uncultured Bacteroidota bacterium | reverse complement strand
TTTTAAGAAACAACATTTGAAAGAACAGGATTATATTATTAATAAAGCTTTCGAATAAGCATACAATATATCGCAGAACACAAAGGGATAAATCAAGATCATGACAGAATTAAAAATACCCGCTGTAGCGGAATCCATCACCGAAGTGACATTGTCTAAATTTCTCGTGAAAGATGGAGACTATGTAGAACTCGACCAACCTATCTGTGAGGTGGAGACAGACAAAGCATCTCAGGAACTCCCCTCTCCCGTAGCAGGTGTGGTCAAACTAGTGGCACATGAAGGCGATGATCTGAAAGTCGGCGCTCTGGTAGCGACTATAGATGAATCTGCTGCCGCACCGGCCAGGAAAGAAACACCGAAAGCTGAAGAGAAAAAAACAGAGGCACCAAAGGTGGAACAAAAGAAAGTCGAATCACCAAAAGCAGAAGCTAAGACTTCAGTCACCGAAACTAAGACCAGCTATGCCACAGGTGTAGCGCCTCCTGCCGCACAAAAAATACTGAACGAAGGAGGCGTTTCAAATAAGGAGGTAAAAGGTACAGGTGTCTCAGGTCGTATCACTAAAGAAGATGCACTGAATGCTATTAAGAACAAAGCTTCTGTCGGATCTCTCCGTGCTGCTTTCACTCGCAATGAGCGTACAGAAAAGATCAGCCGCCTTCGCAAAACTATAGCGGAACGTTTGGTATTTTCAAAGAACAGTACTGCCATGCTTACCACATTCAATGAGGTCGACATGACTGCTATCAATAAGATACGTGAGAAATACGGCGACTCATTCAAGAAGAAATATGAGGTCAATCTCGGCATGATGAGTTTCTTCACTAAGGCAGTGTGCTTATCTCTTGAGAAGTTCCAGGCAGTGAATGCTTACATCGATAATGGCAGTATCATCTATCATGATTTCGTAGATATTTCTATTGCTGTTTCTACGCCTAAAGGACTCATTGTTCCTGTGGTTAGAAATGCAGAATCTCTCTCTTTGGCAGAAATTGAAAAAGCTATTAAAGCTTTAGCCATCAAGGGTCGAGATGGTGTTCTCTCGATGGAGGAAATGACTGGAGGTACATTCACCATATCAAATGGCGGTGTATTCGGTTCACTCATGAGTACTCCTATCATCAATCCTCCGCAATCGGCTATTCTCGGTATGCACAAGATACAGGATCGACCTATGGCGATAGATGGCAAGATAGAGATACGCCCAATGATGTATCTGGCTCTGTCTTATGATCACCGGATCATAGACGGCAAAGAGTCTGTGAGTTTCCTCGTATCGGTCAAAGACTATCTGGAGAATCCGGCCAAGATGCTTCTAGGTGCCGACCCTGTCGATCTGCTGTTAGAAATGTAAATTGAAAATCAAATAAACATAATCCAATGTCCACTTATAATGTCGTAGTAATAGGTTCCGGTCCGGGTGGCTATATAGCTGCCATTCGTTGCGCTCAGTTAGGGATGAAGGTTGCTATCATTGAGAAATATGATGTGCTCGGAGGTACATGCACCAATGTAGGTTGTATCCCATCCAAGGCTCTGCTAGATGCATCTGAACATTACCACAATGCAGAAAAACGTTTTGCTGATTTTGGGATCAATACTACAGGACTGAACGTAGACTTCACTCGTATGGTAGCCCGCAAGTCCGAAATAGTAAAGCAAACTAATGACGGCATTGCTTTTCTAATGAAGAAAAACAAGATTGACGTTTATACAGGTGTAGGCTCATTCGTGACTAAAAATAAGATCGCCATTACGAATGCCAAGGGTGAAAAGCAGGAGATCGAAACCGAAAAAACGATCATTGCGACAGGCTCTAAGCCTACTGCTCTTCCATTCCTCCCTATCGACAAAAAGCGAATCATTACTTCTACTGAAGCATTAACACTGACCGAGATACCTAAGCAGTTAGTCATCATTGGCGGTGGTATCATTGGCCTGGAGTTGGGTTCCGTTTATCATCGCCTCGGAGCTAAGGTTACCATCGTTGAATTTCTCGACAAAATAGCCGCATCAATGGATGATGATCTCGGCAAAGAACTAATGAGATTGCTCAAAAAATCCGGCATGGAATTTATGCTCTCTACCAAGGTCAAAGGCGCAGCAATCAAGGGTGAAGAAGTAACTGTAACTGCCGAAAACAAGAATGGTGAAACAGTGGAGATAAAAGGCGATTACTGTCTTGTGGCTGTTGGGCGTGTGCCATACACGGAGGGTCTCGGTCTTGAGAATATCGGCATAGCTCTCGATGAGCGCAAACGCATATCCGTGAACGACCACTTAGAAACAGCCGTACCGGGCATCTTCGCTATAGGCGATGTCATCCGCGGTGCCATGCTGGCTCACAAGGCTGAAGAAGAAGGCGCACTTGCAGCTGAATATATAGCCGGTCAGAAACCTCACATCAATTATAATCTCATACCGGGTGTATGCTATACCTGGCCCGAGGCGGCATCTGTAGGTGCTTCAGAACAGGACCTTAAAACACAAGGCAAAGCTTACAAAGTTGGGAAATTCCCTTTTCGTGCTTTAGGCAGATCAAGGGCATCAGGCGATATTGACGGTTTCATCAAGGTGCTCGCTGACAAAGAAACAGATGAGATACTGGGCGTGCACATGATAGGTGCTCGTGCCGCTGATCTCATTATCGAGGGTGTGGTAGCTATGGAATATCGAGCATCTGCAGAAGATATCTCACGCATGAGCCACCCGCATCCTACCTATACTGAAGGTTTCAAAGAGGCATGTCTGATGGCTACTGACAACAGGCCCTTGAATATGTGATCACCTGATTTTAGTTTCATGCGTTTTATCATTTTTTTTCATGACTATTGTCATTAAAGACAATGCCGTGAATTATCTATCTTTGCATTAGATACACATTGCAAAAATAAATATCACATCATGAAAATTCTCATAAGCATTGATTCCGGTGAATCTTCAAAGTATATTTTGGAACAAGCCTTACCATTTCTAAAAGGTTTCCCTGATGCTGAGATACATATTTTCACTGTATTAGACATGGCTACGATAGCCGTAGGTCATGATGCCGCAGATTCCCTGCTGATGGATAGTCTGCAAAGACAGGCTAATGAACTGGTAAATATTTCATCTCACATACTAGGTACCACAGGTTTCATTTTCTCGAGCGAGGTGGGTTATCCCGTAGATGAGATCCTTCAAAAAGTTGAGTCCACACAATGTGACCTCCTGATCATGGGTACTCATGCTCGCACAGGTTTTGACCATTTGCTGATCGGTAGTGTGGCTGAAAAGGTCCTTCGCTTGGCCAACTGCAATACGCTCGTCATCCCGATGAAAAAAGCTAAAAAATAAAGAACGTTTGTTCAATTCAATCCGGCACCGGAAATCAGTTTTTCTACTTCCTCCAGCTTCTGCAGTGAAAGCCTCGACAGAAGTTTGTTTATCTCTATCTTTTTATCCCTCTTTCTGATCGAATTGAGCGGGTGATCATCTCTGTTGTCCAGCAGATTGTCTGGAAACCACTCAAAAAGGTCATTGGGTGTACAGTTTAGTGCTATACACAACTTCTCTATGTGGTCAACTCGTATTTGAGTGACCTTAGAATTCTTGTACTTATGCGCTATGAAAGGCACAAAGCCATTCGTGACGAGAAATTTATACGGTTGCTCGATAGCCCTTGCCTTAAAAATACGACTCAAATTCAATACCAGCATAGATCAATGTTTAGCTACAAAAGTGCAAACTCCACATAGAAACTTTGCATCTTAATATTGACATTTGTTGATAAAATACCTATTATCTCAATGTATGCCTCCCAAAAGCCAAGCTATACATTCCAAAATCCAATCTCCAACTACAAAAACCCAAAGTACAACTACAAAAGTACAAACTGATGCCTGATGAGGATATTGAAAATTAAAATGGTTCCTGATGTCAGTCTAAACTGACCTTATATGTAATGCAATTTGCCTTTAGCATCTTGCCGTTTTGCGCTTTTTGCCTATACGCCCCATTGACTCTATCTTCTGGATATAAGAGGGGATATAGGGCACCTTGCAGGCCTTATCACCCACATTCACATCGACCTTGCCTATCTTCTCACCTGTTTTGACAGCCAGCTCTGTGAGCGATGCGATATAGGCCCCTGTGGAGATCACAAATACATTCATGGTGTAGCAGACACGGTTCTGAGACTTATGTATCTCCTTCCCTACCCGCTCTATCAGCTTTTTATAGAGTTTGATGTCAAGTTCAGCATCAGGTTTGATAGATGCCATAAATCCCAGTGTAGCCCATCCGGCACAGGCTATATTCTCTTTGGGTGACTCGATCCACTCTAGGGCTAGTTCGGTGCCGTATTTACTCTCTGCGGCCACCCATGCCACAGGATATTCAGTGAGCATGTACCAATAGGCTTTCTCCGCCCATAGCTGTATGTCTTTTTTAGTCATCAGCCCAGGATCGGCTATCAGACCCGCCAAATACATAGCATCAGATATACCCGAGTCAAACAATTCCATAGACAGCTTGTAATCCTTCTTGATCTTCTTCTGAATCTTCTTGAGTTCCTCGACCTTCACACCATAAAAAGGCTCTCTGGCACCATGTTTCACTAATATCTTTTTGATCGATTCAGAGCCGAGCGATTTAAGTTGTGTGAGGATTTCTTTTGAAGTCATACGAATATTTATGTGGATTTAAAATACATTTTTTATCTCAAAATCATTACCGTTAAAGGTCACCTTATCGCCTTTCAATTTCCCACGCATCAAATTGGACAAAGGAGCCATCGGCGAAAGTACGATCACTTTGTGGCCCTCGTGATGGATCACGCCAAGCCCTGTAGCGATGAAATAAACCATATCGCCACATTGTACTACTGCTCCATTATTGACCTGCTCATACAGTTTGTCTGCGTCCAGACTTTGAAGTTTCAGCATCTCCTGTATAGCATCATCCATCTGCCCTGCACTACAGTCGCGATCTATCTGACTCATGGCTCTGCCTGTCTCATATTTATCTCCGGCAGAGCTCTTGTCTTCGTTATTGGCAGACTCCTGCGCAGACTCCATAGCCTGACGCGCTGTATCGATACGCTCTCTCAGCAGAGCCACGCATTGTGCTTTGAGCCTTTTCTTATACTGCATTCTTTCTTCTGCCTTGATGAGTTCCATTAATATGAATATAGAAATATTGATTTTTATTTAACCTTGCAGGCAAAGATTAATTTTGCGCACTTCATACTGACAATGATCAATTTCATTCTTATCGGGCTTTGTATCATAGCGGGTTTCTCGCTAAAGAGACTCCGCATCCTGCCAGACGAAGCCCATCGTGGCATCAATGTCTGGATCATCTATCTGGCTGTGCCTGCTATGGCGCTGAAATACATCCCTACCATCAGTTGGAGCAGCGACCTGCTTCTGCCAGCACTGATGCCGCTGATAGTCTGGTTTGGGGCATGGCTCACATTCAAGCTCTATAGCCTCAGATGGCCCCTCGACCCGGGCACACGCACCGCACTGACACTCACTGCAGGCCTGGGCAATACCTCCTTTCTCGGCTTCCCGCTCATACAGGGCTATTATGGCGATCATGCGCTTAGTATTGCTATCATTTGCGATCAGGCTTCCTTCATTATCATGTCAACTTTAGGTGCTATGATGGCCATGAGCGCTCAGCCTCACTCACCCGCTACCGAAAACACAAAACCCTTTTCTCCCATTATCGTCGTTCGAAATCTGCTGCTCTTTCCTCCGTTCATAGCATTTTGGGCAGCGCTTATCTTACCGCATTTTGTCGATCTCTCTCCTATCAATCCGCTGTTTGACAGGATAGCATATACCTTGGTTCCCTTGGCGCTTTTCTCTGTCGGCATGCAGCTTAACTTCTCGGGCTGGCGCGAGGTGCTGCCCGATCTGGCTGTGGGCCTGAGCTATAAGCTCATCATCGCTCCGGCGATGATCTTTGCTATCATACTGGTCTTTCATCTCAGAGGTCTGCGACCACAGATCAGTCTCTTCGAAGCTGCCATGGCACCGATGATCACGGCCGGCGTCATCGCTACGCAGTATCATCTCAATCCTCGGATCGCCAATCTCATGATCGGCATCGGCATCCTGATCTCATTTGTCACGACAGGTATCTGGTGGTTTATACTTAGCTCATTCGGGTAGCGAATGAGGGTGAAAACAGCATGTATATTTTTTCACTTATACATTATTTAAAATCCATATTTAACACTATTGGGCTCTTTTTTT
>CAIXBT010000160.1 GCA_903917755.1 uncultured Bacteroidota bacterium | reverse complement strand
GAAGAGATTAAATCCTCGCATTACCCTAGAATTTGGAATTGCGTATTTACCGGCAGATCGGTTGCACGAAGGCGGAATAAGAGTTTTCGATATTCAAGACAATTTAATTTTGACAAATTTCTATGAATTTTGGCATAAGGTAAAGAGTAAACGAGCCATGGCGCAACTTGCCATTAATTATTTGAACATCAAACCAAATAATTACCGAGCACTATTTGGGAATCTTTCTGGAGGGAACCAACAGAAAGTTATTTTAGCAAGGTTGCTTAGACTCAGGCCCAAAGTACTTTTACTTGCGGACCCCACTTATGGCGTAGATCCAGCAGCTCGACAAGTTATTTTCCAGGCTGTTCGAGATGCAAAAAAATATGGAATAAGCGTACTTTTAACTACAACCGAACCAGAGCAAATGATTGATATTTGTGATCGCGTAGCTGTTATTAACTCTGGAAAAATATCAGAATTTCTTTCAAGTAACGAACTTACTATCGATATATTAATGGCAAAGGGGATATAGCATGAAGTCAAAAATCAGCATTAAAAGAAATTTTGCTTTTCCGTATAAATCGCGCATCAGAGGATATGAGACTGTAGTTATTTTAGCTGGTTTGTTCGTTATCTTCACGCTTGCCACAAGCAGATTTCTGACTTCGCAGAATTTCAATAATATAGCGCTCATCTTGGCTGTGCCCGCAACAATGGCATTAGGTGTGTTGTTTCCATTGATTATTGGTGAATTTGATCTGTCACTTGGGTACTTACTTGGTTTTTGCATGATGTTTGAAGCATACGTAGCTCAACATACCCATAACTCATTGATTGTCATTTTAGTTGGTCCTTTAACAGGTCTACTAATAGGACTTTTAAATGGATACCTAACAGTTTTTTTCAAAATTTCATCTTTCATAGCAACACTCGGAGTTGGGATTATCCTTAATGGTGGAACCCAAGGTTTAAGCAATGGCCAAGTTCTTTATCAGAATATTCCTAAGGCGGTTACAACTCTTGCAATTCGAGGATCATATTTCTTTACTCCAGCTACTTGGATCTCAATCCTATTCGCGATTTTTCTCTTTTATATTTTTGATCACACACCTTTTGGGAGGCATTGCTATGCAATCGGAGGTTCGCAACGTGTCGCACATTTGGCAGGAATAAAAACTTCACAAACCAGAATTCTAGCTTTTGGTTTCTGTGGATTGTTTGTGGGCTTTGCCGCGAATTTTGCCTTGGCACAAGCAGGCTCAGCTAGCCCAAGTTTTGGTCCAGATTTATTGTTACCAGCATATGCAGCAGCATTTCTAGGGGTCACCACTTTTCGTCCCGGTTATTACAATATCTTTGGAACTGTTGTAGCTCTGGTGCTACTTTCAGTTGGCTTTAATGGCTTAAGTTTATTGGGCGTACCATTTTGGATTCAACCTGTTTTCAATGGAGGTGTTCTCATCATTGCAGTTTTGGTGGCCCGAAAAGAAGGACGTCAGGTTCTTACATGATTTCGGCCATTCGAGAATTGAAGGGGAGAATCTCAT
>CAIXBT010000159.1 GCA_903917755.1 uncultured Bacteroidota bacterium | reverse complement strand
GATCAAGTGAAATATCTCCAAAATGAAAATGAAAGACTTTTAAAAACAGTAGAAATCCTAACCTCCAAACTCACCACTAAATAATCAACCAAATACTATAATCTTACACTCTTATCCATTATGTTAGTAAATCTGGCCTAAACCATTGCTATCATTATCTTTTGAGTGATTTTCGACAATATTTATTATTTTTGTTCTAAATATTTTTTCACCATCCAAGTTGACAGAAAAGTTGCTAGTTTTTGCAAGTAGCCTAAAAAAGTGAGATTTGATAAGGGTTTGATGAAGTCCTAAAACAGTTTGGGAAACTGATGCTCTACCACTGAGCTACTCCCGCTTATACAGTAAATATAAGGGTTTCTCAAAAATTTTCAATTTAATTTCACTCATCTTTATAGCTTTTGATTGCCTGTTTGCTTGCCACTTTTTTCAAGCATCCTATCCGAAATAGTATTATATTCAAGATATGGCTTTACTGATAATACTCTGGGTTCTATTCTTCTTTTTGCATAGTATGCTGGCATCAAATCGTGCCAAACGGATCGCTGAAAAACAGTTAGGAAAACAGTTCAGGTTTTATCGCATGGCATACAATATATTCTCATTTATCTTTCTTACGGGTATCCTTCTTCTGCTATTTTCAGATAGACAGGATCATGTTTTCATACCTTCGCGGCTATCTAATTGTATTGGATCTGTTTTGATAGGATCAGGGCTTATTATTATGCTGCTCGCATTTAAAAACTATGACCTTGTTGAATTCTCCGGCATCAGTCAGTTAGCTCAGAAAATACACCATCCAGAAAAACTGTCAGTGACCGGCCTGAACAGATATGTGCGTAACCCGCTGTATTCGGGTATCATTGTTTTGGCAGCCGGATATTTCCTGCGGTTACCCACCTATATGAATCTTGCCACAATTATCATACTTTATTTATACATCTATATCGGCACCAGATTAGAAGAAAAGAAACTCGAAGAGGTATTTGGCGAAGAATACCGGGAGTACAAAAGAAAGGTGAAAATGCTCATCCCTTTTCTGTTTTAAGCGAACACTTTCTTGCTGAAACTTCTCCATTTTGATAACCTGTCCTTAAGTGCCAAATATCTTCAATAATAATTTTAGCTAGTGAACTCTAAAAGAAATATGAAAAAAACCAAACAACCGTATTGCTCTACCTGCTTCTTGGATTTTGTCTTATCGGATCGATTATTTGTATAAAAGATCATCACTTTCTACCATTGTCAGTATGGATCCCATTGGGCATCGTGGCTGCCTATTTTTTATGGAAAAAACTCGCCCTCATATCTCAGGAAAATGCTGATGAAGCCAAAGTAGTGGATAGGCTAAAGGCTTTTTATCTCCAGAAACTATCTGATGAAGGTTCTGATAAGATCAACAGTGACTCTATGAAAGGAGAACTATCTCTGACAGATGCCGAATTTGAAGCAGTGGATGCCAAAGCCCGCAGAGCAACGCTTGATTCGATCTTAAAGGGTTCTATAGTCAATGATATGCTATCGCCCGACGATTATGACAATGTGCTCCTGTCTGCCAAACGAATGGGTGTTGACCTGTCATTCGACAAAACAACAAATGCCTATTTAGACCGAGCGCTTCTATACTGGCAGATCCAAAATGGAGACCTGCCTCTGATGGAAGTGGGCCTCGCTCTCCATCATGGTGAAGCATGCCACTTTCGGTCTGCCTGCCAATGGATGGAACGCAGAATAGTGCCAAGAGTGCTGACCGATGAAGAAAGAGAAAGAGAAGGTGTGAGCGAAGTAATGGAAGAAGTGATTGTAGAAATGGATCGGGGGGATCTGTTCATCACCAGTGATCGTATAATATTCATGGGGGCACTCGGAAATGCCAATATCATCAATCAGGATATTCTCGCTTTGGTACCTTATCCTGATGGGATCCAACTGGAGATGAATTCCGGCAAAGGCCCGATCCTGCTATGTAGTGACCCTGACATAGCGCTGAGGATATTAGCAAGGCTGATCGGAGTTTGATCTCCGGCTTCTTATGTTTAGCAGTATTTTATTTATCTGATACGTTATTTAGTATCAGTGCTACTATCATCTTTTCAAATTCACTAAAAAGCTGACGTGAAAATTCGTCCTAGAATATGATATTTAAACTGATCTTAGGATACCAGTTTCCGATCAGTTTATGATCATTGTAGCGATAGGTGAGCCTCCAGATACTGTCAAATCTCAATATCTTGAATATATTTTCGACGCCTACTCCCGCCTCCATATATGGGTATGCAGACGGAGACTTGAAGTCAAAGTTTGGAATGAGGGTATTATAGTTGGACTGGCTATAGCTGCCCCAAAGTCCTCTCATATATAGGATCTCCCGGATCTTCAGACGCTGTATGTATGGTATTTTATTGAAGATATAACCGTCAAAGTGATGTTCGATATACCAGGAAATATATTGGTCTGTCACAAACTCAAATTCGGAGAGCATATTATAGTCAAAGTTATTCAAAAAGAATCCCTGCCCGCCGGGTGTCACATAGCTGATCGGATATGGAGCCCTGCCGACCAATTTTCCCAGTTGTACCTGATACCAGGTATGGCCGAGAAGCCAGGCAAGCCTGTGCACGATGGTAAGCTGGAAATTATTATAGACGCTGCGCTTGCCGTTGAGGTCCAATACCCCGATATGATAGTTGAACAGAAAGACAGGAGACTTGGTAGTGATATAGTACTTGTAGAATCCGGAGCGGAAATATTTTTCATTATATGAATATCTGCTCTCTATACCCATCTCAAAAGTATTGAAATTAGGGATCGTGATAATCTGCCCGTCATCTCTTTTCACCTTAAAATCAAAAACACCCGGCTGGGCATAATAGGTCATATTATGCACTACAAAATTACTGGAGAAGCTATGCACCCATTCATTATCCAGACTCATTTTCCACTCACGGATACTCATGATCTTGCTTAGCTCGGAGGGGTTGAGCAGGGTGAGCATATTATCGAAAGTCAGAAACTGGCTTTGGGAGCCTAATTTATTGAGGTCATACTGGTAATAAAATTCAAACTGCCTCCAGAGGTCATTTTTCTCCGGCAGAGGAAAATGTATCGTCCCGTTATACCGCAGTAAATGGTCTTTAGTACCATAGGCAGCATAGCCAAAGATATGGTAGCGATTGCTGAAAAATTCATTGGTCTCAGCACCGACTCGTATCCTCACCCCTTCTATATTATTTGCACTGACGAATTTATAGATGCGGCCTACATCTATTGGGCCGAACTGGAGCTTAGCGGTGGAGAAGACTTTGATCACCCAATAAAAGCGTTTATAGGCGGGTACAGACTTGATCGTATCATGTATCTTGATAAGCCTCACCTCTGAATTCAGCAGCGGTTCAAATCGCATCGTATCCCACCATTCCCGGCTTTTGAAGTGAGCCTCCGGCAATATGATCTCTTTCTCGGCACCTTTGAATATTGTATCCTCTATCGGTATATCTACCTGTATATCCCTTCGGCTCATATGCTTCCGGACCACTATACCCATTTGGTTCTTGGCAGAGCGCTTGATGATGGTCGCTTGGGTCTGCACATCTTCTGATGTCAGCATCCATGTTTTGCCGGCCACCAGCGAATAGGTCTGCGATATGTTATAGTCTTTTAGATAGTTGAGATTGGCATGTTCATTAGGTCGCAGATCTATGGACCTGACAGCCCATGTGCCCGAATCTATCCATGCATAGCCTTTGAGTGCCACATCTATTTTAGATTTACCCACGAAGTGCAGCTTATAACTGGTTCTCCCATTCTGCCTCAATGTATCTGTGAGAAAGTAATCGTAAGTAGTGGCACGTGCACCGTTTGCAAATGGAGCTACAAATGATTTTTCGAGGAGCACAAAGACTTCATCATAGATATTGATCTTATCAAAAGTATGATTGAGCAGGCTCCCCAGAGAGTTATTTTTGATACCCGTAAACTTGGTTCCGGTGGTGACCCTTCGTGTCCTTTGAGGGCTCTTTTTATAATAGACATCTACCAGATCTTCTTTGAGCAGAGCCGGTATCACTACTGTACTGTCTATTGTAGTGTCCCGATTTTCCAAAGCAAACATAAAGGGCTTGAGGATCTTCATTTTCAGGAACCACATTTTCGGGTTCACTATCCCTATCAGTATTTTTTGATATTCCTTCAGCTTATAGTCATCCAGATTCTCTGCTTTGTTTTCTTTCTTATGATTCACTACCTGATGATAGACATAGAGTGCAGGCGTATCTATGTGATGTTTTCCTTTGCCGGGTTTGATCACCACATCGTTCAACTGTATAGCCTTATTGGATATTTCTACCACCACTTCCTGACTTATGCCTCTTTTGATTCCAATGGTCCGAGTGAAATAGCCAAAAGACTTGACGATCATGGAATCCGTCTTCTCATAGATGCGCACATTGAAATACCCGTCTGCATCTGTCTGTCCGGCAGACAGAGGTGCATTTTTGAATAAGACATAGGCAAAAGAAATCGGTTCTTTAGTAGATGCGTCTATTACCCTGCCCTTGACTTCGGTCTGGCCGAAGGAAAGTTGACATAGGCTAAGAACTGCAACAAACATGAGCAGTTTCAACAGATATGGTTTAGGCGGTGGCATCATGCGCTTAGAGCGCTGCAAATCTAAAAACTTAGAAACGTTATTATCAATAAAATAGTTCGAAAATTATCTAATTTATTAATTTGAGAATATTGCCATATTTCAAACTAAAAAACAGTCTTCCCGTTATTGACGTATATCCCGCAATAAAAGTGTGGAAAGAAGCTTGAAACTGATCAAAACCTGAAAAAGCCATTATGAACCGCCGAATTTAGACATCCAGATATTTCATCAGGGCATCGTACCTGTCTTTTACATCCTCGCTATAGTTCTCATCATTATAGACACCATCTACGTCATATTCATATCTCTCGAAAGCAGAGATGATGGCAGAAAGCTCAGTGGTATTTAATTTGAGTGTGATCTGAACAGTGCCTGTGGGCTGATCGATATGCGAGTAATAGGCCAAAATAGCGGCATTATTGCTTTCTACGATACGCGCTATTTCAGATAATTGGAAATCTTTTAAAGGCACCGATAGCGTGATGATACCGCCTTCGTCCATGACTGACTGTAGTGTGGCAAATGCCCTCATGCAGCTCTCAGCAGTGATCAAACCGATATATTTTTCGTCTAGAGACAGCACCGGCACAACTTTTACGTTGTATTCGACAGCCGCCTTCATTACCTCAAAGAGATGTGCATCTTAATGTACATAGGGCCTTTTGAGGGGTATCTGCAGATCCCTGATCGAATCATTAAGGTGTTTTAATGCCATGATCTCATCCATGCTGATGATACCGATATATTTGTCACCATCCGTCACAGGCAGCTGGCCTACATTGTATTCGTGCATTTGCACTATGGCCCGCTCACCGCTATCACTGAGGTCAAGGGGTTTTAATCCCTCCGATACTATTTCACGTGCATACATAACTTTTCTCCTTTCTATCTTGGCATACCGTCATTCTGACATACATCAAGATTATCGTACTCTGTTAATCTATATACGTATGTAGAACAATAAAAGTGCCAAAAGATCACTGTATTTGATAAATTTTGTTTAGAAAACGCTGCATACAATCATTGAATTGTGCGGGAACTTCCATCATAGGGGCGTGGCAGCAGTGATCTATGATAGTGAGGTCAGAGTTCTTGAGTAATTTTTTGAATTCCTCTCCTACGAACGGAGGCGTGATGGTATCATTGGCACCCCAGATCAGATTGCAGGGGATCGTGATCTTAGACAATTCGTCACGAAGATTGTGCCGGACTGCCGATTTGGCTATTAAAACGGTGCGCAAAGCCTTTTCTCTGGTATTGACTATATCAAATATTTCATCGACCAGTTCCTTGCTGGCCAGAGCAGGATTGTAAAAAGTTTCAGCCGTTTTGCGCTTGATATATTCATAATCACTCTTGCGCGGATAGTTATCTCCCAGAGAACTTTCAAAAAGCCCCGAGCTGGCTGTCAGGGTCAGAGAATTTACATTTTCCTGGCATCTGAGCGTGTACAGGAGGCCGATATGACCACCGAGTGAATTGCCGATCAGATTGAGTTTTTTGTAACCTTTCATTTTGATAAACTCATCGACATGGTTTACCATACCTGTCACCGAGGTGCGCTCTATCTCCAGCCTGTATAGCGGCAGCAAAGGTATCACGACCTTATAGCGTTGAGAAAAATAATTGATCGTATCAGCGAAATTGCTCAAGGCACCAAAAAGCCCGTGCAGCAAAAAGATGATCTCACCTTCTCCCTGCTCCACCCATCTGAATTCTCCTTCTTCCTGTATTTGAAATTGCATGTAATATAGCCTGAGAGCCAAATATAGTTTAATAAATTAATTTCGGTGCTTCCTTAGCAAGCTTTAAGTCCCATAGTATTAAAACGTCATGAGTTTTCAGCAAAGAAACATTGCCTTAGCTCTGTTGCACTGTTTTTTCATCTTTCATGCCTGCTTCACGACCCGTGCGAAACACCTCTAACCTGCCCGTCAGACTAGCTACAATATCAGAAGTGCAGACATAGAATAAAAGCGGTGGTATGAAACAAAACATTCCTCTTTTAAATGAACTTTCCATCAGACTTGCTATCGGCGCATTTTGCTTTTGCTCATCTATGAGATAGAATATCATAAAATAAACGGCAAAAGAAATAAGCAGAAATATCAGGATATACGGTTTGTCGCGTTTGATATTTCTGATATTAGCGAGAATGACCAGGAATGACAACATAAATGTCAAGCCGTATAGCTGAATGCCCGGAGGCATATTGCCATATTGCACCCATGAGAAATAGCTCAATACATAGCTCAGCATGAGTTTAAGTTTGACCATATTGATAGCACCCATATGATCTACGAATCTGCTGCCCTGAGTGGTCTGTATCTTGAGTTTAAGATAGAGCGTCCAGATGATGAACGGCAGCAATGCAGATGCCAGATATATCCCTGCCTGTCTCCATTTGATCTCACTCTTGCTATATAGCCCGATTATTATCGTACCAGCCAGTGCGAATCCTATGGTATCACTCCTGATCCATAGGCAGAGTCCCGTCAGTATACAACTCAATATGAAATACCTCTTCTCCCGGCCGTGTAGCCATACGAAGAGCACCAATGCCGCATTGCCCACATAAGCTGTGGTGGGAAGATTACCCAGCAACAGGGCGGCATGAGAATATAATTCAGGTACCATCTCCAGCAGCAGGGTAAAGAAAAGTGCACTGAGACTGCTTACATACATTCTGCACATGGCATAAAATCCCAGCAGCAATGAAACAAAATATAAGGTCGTAATGATCTTAGGCTGAGTGGCACCGAATTGATATAAATAAGCAATACTGCCATGAAACAATGGCGGGTATATACCTCCCGCACCCTGCAGGTCATATTTGAAGAGGCTTATCTTGATCACGCCTTCCAGCGCCATGACTATCCCGAGCTTGTCAAAAGACCCTATGGCATCATGCTCGGTGGTAGGCCAGAAGAGGTTCTTCTGAGTGATGATATAAAACATGTAGAATATCACCAGACCCAGTAATACAGAGGGATAGTTCAAAGTTTTCAGGGTCCAAGTGCCGAGATTGATATCCTTTTTTTTGTTCTGCCAATAGGTGAACATCGAATCATAGAACATAGCCACCACAGCAAAACTGGCAAAGAACAGCACTATGCTATTGAAATGAAATCCGATCACATCGCAGATGAACATAAAGAATGTTTCTGCTGCTATACCGATCAGAAATGAAAAAGCTATCAGTTCTTTCCAGGTCCACTCGCGCGATATGCGCGTCAGGATCCCGGCACCTACCAGATAAACCATCAATATTCCTACAAATGTCATCATCGATCTTACTGATTTAAAAAGTCTGATCTGTGAGCTGATGAATCAGTCCACATGAATTTCTTTAGCGGCTGGTCGACACTCTTTGTCGAATCCTCTTTAGGTTTCTCAATAGACAAAACAGCTTCAGAGGGTTTGCTATATGGTACATATTTCAGCTTGTCATAGCCCCAGTTATTAACTATGGCCACGTGGGTCACCTTAGCGTACAATTCCTTTTTGGTTTCCTTTTCATCTTCTGATACGCACAGGCGCGGATATAAGAAATACTCCATCCACTCCGAACTGCTCAGCAGGTTGAATTCCTCCGTGCTATCTATGGCACTGTGCGGCGGCAGTAGCACCACTGTGTTTGAGTTTCTCGGAGTGTGGTCTTGTATGGTCTGAATGTACCAGTAGTCCTGTATCCTGAATTGGCGCTTCATCTCCCAGCTTATCTCCGGCAGATTGAAGTTGAGCCTGCGTGTCTCCATCTCTTCTATCTTTTCCTTATTGCGGATCGCCACTTCTTTCACAGCATAGTTATAGCCGGGGATCACAGCATAGAGCAGCATTAATATGAACATCAGCACAAAGGTGATGATCAGATTTCTGCGCATCACTTGTGAATCGGTTATAGTATTTTTCTTTGTTTGCTCTGACATTTTCTATTTATCATTTCCTCAGTCCAAACGGGACATATCGGGGCTTTTTCTATTATTAAACTTACCCGTACCAAATTTGATAATTTATTTATCACTCCAAAACCCTAATTGCCCACATCAATCGGTAAATCTGTACCTGATCAGGACCCAAAGCGCCTTCAGCCCGTCCAGCCAGTTCAGCTTTTTACCCTCAGCGAAGCTGCGCGGATAGTAATTCATAGGCAATTCCTTGATCTTATAGCCCATTTTTGAGACTTTGGCAGTGACCTCCGGACAAAATTCAAAACGATCATAGTCCAGTTTTATTGACTTCAGTATATCAGCTTTAAACACTTTATAACAAGCCGGCTCGTCCGTGATATGCTGTCCATAGAGCAGATTGACCGACCATGACAGCACTCTGCCACCCAGCTGATACGATCTGTATAGATGCGACTCATGTGTATTGAGATATCTGGAGCCATACACTACAGATGCTTCACCCCTCCTGATCGGCTCGGTCAGGTGTATCAGGTCATTGGGCTCGGTCTCCAGATCACCATCCTGAATGGTGATGATCCCGCCTGTACAATATGGAATGGCGGTTTTGATCGCTGCAGCTTTGCCTTTATTGACCGGATGCGATAGTAGTATGATATCAGGATATTTCACCTGGATCTCTGTTTTCAAAATCTCGCCGGTCTCATCTGTAGAGGCATCATCTACTATGATCAATTCAATATTCAGAGGCACCTGCATGACCTTGCGCACTATCTCCCTGATGGTAGCAGATTCATTATAGACAGGCATGATCAAAGACAACTTCATATTGCTAAACTAAGCAAAGCCCCCAAACCCCCAAAGGGGGCTTCAATACAAGTACGTTTATAGTAATAGCTTTCTGAGCCTGTTTGCATCATCTGTGCGGCCCTGCTTCAGGTAATAATCGATGAGATAGCGGTAAGCCGTCTGATCGGTACATCCGAATCTGACGGAAGTCTCATAATTTTTTGCAGCATTGTCCGTATCTCCGGTCATCTGATAGTAAAGGGCCTCATTGAAGTAGGATTGATAATATGTCGGTGCCATCTGCATCATTACGGCATTGATCTGGTGGCCTTCGGCAGGATGGCCCGTTTTCATCAGAAGTAAGGCATGATAGAATACGGTAAAGGTATCGCCGGGGATCTTTTGGTACAGATCTGCAAACACATCCGAAGCTATTTTCATATCTCCAAACTCATATTCCGTGCGGCCATATTGATATGCCACTTCTGTAAGCGTCGCATTGAGGGTATATGCTTTTTTGAAATAATAATATGCCGAATCAGGTGTATATCGGTCATAGCGATAGATCAGACCCAATCGGAAATAGGTATAAGGATATCCCGGGCTGACCGAACTGGTCACGTACAGATACTTCTTGGATTCTGCCAGATATCTGTTTTGCGCAGCGGTATCGACCTGCTCTTCGGCCTTGCTTTTGAGTACGCAGCCATAGAAATAATTCGCCAATGCAGAATTACTCAGATGTTTGACATCTGACCCCATCAGAGTTACGGTATCATGCCATTGTGATACTCTGTTTATATCGAGCACACCATACACCGTCAGAAGTATCGAGGCAAAACTCATCAATGCAATTTTGGGTGTGTTGCTTGTCTTTTCGGAGATCGCCGTTACTTTATTATAAACAAAATTGCATGCAGCAGCTATGAACCACAGGCTTGGGAAAAACAAAGCCCGTTCGGATACGATACCGGTATAAGGCATTAGGATATTGCTATAAACAGATACACTGATGAAGTATGCAATGACAAAAAATCCTGAAATGTCCTTGCGGAAAAAGAGAATAACAGCATAAACTAAAATGGCCAGATGAAGAAAGATGGATAATACTGCCACAGGATCTTCTATATGCGCCACGGGTATGGTATTATATCCATAGAAAAATGAAAACGGATATGGCACCCACATGAAACGAAAATAAAATAACAGTGAGGCTGCCGTAGTGCCGATCTTGCTGGACAGGTCAGTGTATAATGCTAATGGATTCTCAAGGTCAAAGATCGGCCTGTTTGAAATACTTAATATCTTCATCATATACAGCGCCGACACTATTCCTATCACGCCCAAGACCGGATAGAATAACTTCGGCTGACGGTGCCACTCCTTAAAATAAAGCCAAACCGCCACGATACCGAAGATCGGAATACTCGTCAGTTTAGAGGCAAAAGAGAGCAAAAGACAAATAATGGTGAAGAGTAAATAGACAAAGCGGCCTTTAGGAGTAGGCTGCAAAAAGAATCGGTATATACTGAACAGGGCCAGCAAACAGAAAATAAAACTCAGCAGTTCTTCTCTGTTCTTAATAGATGCCACCACCTCTATATGTGCCGGATGTATGGCGAAAAACAGAGCCGTCAAAAATGCCGGTACAATATTCAGCCCAAATACCTCCGTCAGCAAACCCAGCACCATCAATACACATATGATATAGAAAAAAAGATTGATGCCGTGGCTGATGTGAGGATTATTGCCAAATAATTCTTTCTCTATGGCAAATGTAATACTCGCCACAGGGCGATAATCAAATGTGAGGTTTCGATCGCTGTAATAGGGATGTGTCAATATATCAGGTATCCCTTTGACACCCATTTGCACATACTGATTGTTATAAAATGCGAAGTCATCATCCAGTGCATAATCATTCTTCACTACATTGACATAGCAGATCACACAGCAGATAATGAGCAGCAGTTTTGCTCTTAAGCCATCCAGAACGAATATATTTTTCAGATCTTTTATCACCGGCCAATGAAGTTATTTTTTCAGAAGAGTGAGCAATAGCACTCCGTCTCCGGGATTGTATTTCACGAGAAGAGTTCTTCTCGATACAGACAGTATTTCAAAGTTCGATACCCCGCTTGTCACTTTGCTCACTGTGATTATTTCTCTTTGATCATTTACCTTCCATGTACCTACATCACTCTGGCCGCTATATACAGATTGATAGCTGCCTCCATGATCGAATGTCACGGTCAGCCCTTTCAATCCCTCCTGATATTTATTGAGTCTCTGGTTCATGTCATCTTTCACATTCTGACTGGTGAATGAGGTCATATTGTCGAGCATACCCGGTATCTCGATCTTATCGAGTTTCCATATGCCTGTAAGCGTATCGCCCAATGTCCCGCCTATCGCAACAGTATCCGAGACGCTCTCCGTTACGATAGGGGCTGCGCTTGGTTTGGTCACCTGAGTGATATTGGCTGCATAATGCTTCGTACAACCCATGCTGAGAAGCGGCAGCAATAAGATCAGAAGTGCAAAAAATTTCAAATCCGCTTTGTTTTTATTATTTGTCATAGCAGCACTAAAATAAGACATATTATTTATGGAAGCTTATCATATATACCCATTCGTGGCCATAAAAGTATCCGACTTTTGACATACTGAACTGACTTGATACATTCTCCAGACGCGCACCCGCAGCTATCTGTCTGGCACCGCGGCTGTGTGCGAGCATGGTCACATACATGCTCGCATCCTTGAATGCTCCCATGCCTCTGTACTTCTGGATCACACCTGCATAAAGGCAAACAGTAACCTTGGGGTCTTTGAAATCCAATACAAAACACGAGACCGGCACACCCTCTCTGTATCCTATATATGCTACTTTGGTATCATCGGTACCCGTAAAATATTCCGAAAAATAAGAACTGATATTCTCTATCTGCAGATCGATCGGAAAACTGGCATTGAGTTCCGGATATTGAAAATAGCCCATCGGAGATCCTGTATATACTTCTCTGATCAGATCTTTGAAAATTTGTTTTTCGCTTTGGGTCACTTTTTTGAAAACAT